>CAIOKD010000271.1 GCA_903858835.1 uncultured Verrucomicrobiota bacterium | reverse complement strand
TCTTCACCCTGCTCAACGGGGTCGAGGCCGATCCCGAAGGCGGGGTGCTCTTCAAGAACGACTTCGTGATCTTCGACGAGGCCCACACCGTGGAGTCGGTGGCGGCACGGCACATCGGGATCAGCGTCAGCAGCGGGCAGGTCCGCTATGCGTTGCAGCGCCTGTGGAATCCCCGGACCGAGAAGGGGTTGCTCTCCACGCTGCGCTCGGCGTCCAACGTTCGCCTGGTGGCCGATGTCCTCCGGGAGACCGACGACTTCTTTCTGCGGGTGGAGGATTCCTGCCAGGAACTGGCCCGATCGGCGGCGCCTCCGGAGCCGGAACGTACCGGTCTTGGAGAATCGGGCACCCGGGCCTGGAAGGAACTCCGCATCCGCCGGCCCGACCTCGTCCAGGACAGCCTGACCCTGCCGCTCCAGCGCCTCCGGGAGCAGATCCATGACCTCATCCAAACTTCCGAAGACAAGGAGACGGGCGAGGAGTTGATGGAATGCAACCGCCGTTTGGCCGACCTGAAACTGGCCGTGTCCACCTTCCTGAGCCAGGCCGCCGACGACCATGTGTATTGGGTCGAGCGTGGTGGCAAGTCCCAGAAGAATCTCTCGCTCAACGCGGCCCCCGTCGAGGTCGCCGACTTCCTTCGTGAACGTTTGTTCGGGTCGGGCACGTCCGTCGTTCTGACCAGCGCCACCCTGGGCACGGCGGGTCCGCCGCCGCCGGTGGGCGGCTCATCCCCGGTGCCATCGCCGCCGGTGGTCCGGTCGCCGGGGGTATCCCCCCCCGGGACTGCAACTCCGTTCCCGAGGGCGGGGGCCTTGCCCGCGCTGCGCTATGTCGCGGGTCGGGTCGGGGGCGAGGACGCCCGCGGATTGCAGGTGGGTTCGCCCTTCGATTATCCCCGGCAGATGACCGTGCTCGTGGCCGGCAAGATGCCCGATCCCCGGGACCCGGGCTACGAAGACGCCCTGGTCCACTGGATCGAGCACAGCGTCATCCGCACCCACGGGAAGGCCTTCGTGCTGTTCACCAGCCATCGGTTGATGCTCCAAGTCGCCGGGCGGATGGAGTCGTTTTTCGGGCGTCTGGGCGTCGAGTGCTATGTTCAGAATACCGGCATGCCGCGGTCCACGATACTTGAGAAATTCCGCGAGAACCGCGATTCGGTCCTCTTCGGGACCGACAGTTTCTGGCAGGGCGTGGATGTCCCGGGCGATGCACTGAGCAATGTCATCATCACCCGGTTGCCCTTCGCCGTCCCCGACCATCCCCTGGTGGAGGCCCGCATCGAGCGGATCGAGGCCGCCGGCGGCAATGCCTTCGGTGATTTCAGCCTGCCCGAGGCCATCCTCAAGTTCCGGCAGGGGGTAGGTCGCCTGATCCGGACCAAGACCGACACCGGCATCGTGGTCATCCTCGACAACCGTGTGCTCACCAAGCGCTACGGCAGGGCCTTCCTGGAGTCCATTCCTGCCTGTCCGCTTGAGATCCTCTGAATCGGCACGGCGTAGGTCCCAGGCAACCCGCGGGCCCGAAGGCCGGGCGGTTCAATGCTTCCCTCGCGCCTCCCGGCTTCTGTAGCCTGCGCGCGTGCATCTCCGGAAGGTGACGTTGGTGGGCGTGGGCCTGCTGGGCGGTTCGCTGGGCTTGGCGCTGAAGCGCCGGGGCCTGGCGGGGCAGGTCCATGGCTTCGTCCGTCGCGCCCCGTCGGTGGCCGAATGCCTCTCCCTGGGCGTCGTGGACCGGTGCTCGCGCAACCTGGCCGAATCCGTGGCAGATGCCGACCTCGTGGTGCTCTGCTCGCCCGTGGGCCAGATGCCCGGGCTGTTCCAGGAAATGTCCCGACACCTCCCTCCCGAGTGCCTGGTGACAGACGTGGGCAGCGTCAAGTCGGCCCTGGTGGGCGACATCGAACCCCTGGCACGGGCCGCGGGCGTTCGATACGTCGGCAGTCACCCGATGGCCGGGGCGGAAAAGAGCGGTCCGGCCCATGCCCGAGCCGACCTCTTCGAGGGTGCCGTCTGCGTGGTCACTCCCACGGCGGCGAGCGATCCCGCGGCGGTGCGCGCGATCCGTGGGGTGTGGGAGGCGGTGGGTTCCCGGGTGCTCCAGATGACCCCGGCCCTCCACGACGATCTGGTGGCCCGGTCCAGCCACCTGCCGCATGTCGTCGCCGCGGGCCTTTCGAACTACGTCCTCAGTCCGGTGCACCCGAAGGAACAGTCCGATCTCTGTGCCGGCGGATTCCGTGACACCACCCGGATCGCCTCGGGATCTCCGGAAATGTGGCGCGACATCGCCCTGGCCAACCGGCGTCATCTTTCGCGGGTGCTCGGGGTATTCATCGAGGACCTGTCCGAGTTCCGCCACGCGCTCGACTCGGGCGACGCCTCCGCCATCGAGGATTTCTTCCGACTGGCCAAGACCCGACGCGACCTGCGCTATCCCGATCCCGAGACCCAGAGAACCGCCCGAGCCGATGCCGCTGCCTGACCTCATCGAGATCGTTCCGCCGCCCGCGCCCGCCTTCGTGTCGATCACCGTGCCGGGCTCGAAGAGCATCACCAACCGAGCCCTCATCTTGGCGGCGTTGTCGTCGGGTACCGTCACCCTCACGGGCGCTCTGTGGAGCGAGGATACCCAGGTGATGGTCGATTGCCTCAGGCGGATGGGATTCGCCGTGGGCGTGGCTCCCGACTTGGCCGAGGAGGCCAACCGGGTCATCCAGGTCGAGGGACTGGGTGGGCGCATCCCGAGGGCCGGCACGGCGGAGGTACCCCTCGAATTGCATGTGGGCAATGCCGGAACCGCGGCCCGTTTCCTGGCCGCCATGGTGTGCCTCGGCGACGGATGCTACCGGTTGTCGGGCGTACCGCGGATGCACGAGCGGCCCCAGGCCGCGCTGTTGCAGGCCCTGCGCTCGCTCGGGTACCGCGTCGACGCCCCGGGTGATCGACTGCCCGCGCTGATCCAAGGTTCGGGTCCCCGACAGGGTTCCTGCCGCGTGAGCGTGGCCGAGAGTTCGCAGTTCGCCTCGGCCTTGATGCTCCCGGGAAGGGTCGCCGGGTGGGAGGTGCAGGTCACCGACGCCAATCCCGACGAATTGCCCTACGTCGAGATGACTCGGCGGCTGATCGAGGCCTTTCCCCACGCTGGCGGCGGGTTTCGGATCGAGCCCGACGCTTCGAGCGGGAGCTACTTCTGGGGGGCCTCGCGACTGCTGGGTAAGAATCGGGTCGAGGTTTCCCGCTGGCCGTCGTCCGGGTGGCAGGTCGACGCGAAGTATCCCGATTTTCTCGATCTTCCGTCGGAGGTCTCCCGCGAGCGGGACCTGGGAGACAGCATCATGACCGCCATCACCCTGGCCCCGCTTGAGGATCATCCGGTCCGCTTCACCGACCTGGGCCGTCTGCGGCTCCAGGAATGCGAGCGGGTCCAGGCCCTGCGCACCGAGTTGACCAAGTGCGGGGCCAACGTGTCCGAGTCGGGAGACAGCCTGCTCGTGCGTCCCTCGATCCTGCACGGGGCCGAGATCGAGACTTACGATGACCACCGAATGGCGATGTGCTTCGCGATGCTCGGCCTCAGGATTCCCGGCATCCGCCTCCGGAAACCGCGTTGTGTCCGCAAGACCTTCCCGAACTTCTTCCGAAAACTGGCCGGGACGCCCCCGTTCGGCCTCGGGGCCCTTGTCCTCGACGCCGCCACCGGCCGAGTCCTGCCCCTGCAAGAACTGAATGCCGAATGAAGGACAGCAACCTGCAGCTTCCCCAAGTGATCGCGGTGGATGGCCCCAGCGCTTCCGGCAAGGGCACCCTCTCGCGCCGCATGGCCCGTGAACTCGGATACGTTTACGTCGATTCCGGGGCCATGTACCGCACCCTGGCCTGGCATTGCCTCCGGCGGGGCATCCGTGTCGAGAAACCCATGACCGAGGCCGATGAAAAGGCCGTCATCCGCCAGTTGCGCACCTGGAAGTGGGAGACCCGGGTCATCGACGGTCAGGCCTGGATCCACATCGACGGTTATTTTCCCGCGACCGAGATCCGCACCGACGCGGTCGAGAAGGCGGTGCCGGTGGTCGCGCAGATCGGCAAGGTGCGCGACTGGATGGTGGCCCGCCAGCGCGACTGCGCCGCACTCGGCCCCCTGGTGATGGAGGGGCGCGACATCGGCACCGAGGTGTTCCCGCTGGCCCCGGTCAAATTCTTCCTCGAAGCCGACGCCGCCGAGCGCCAGCGCCGGATCGCCGACCGGGGCGGGTCCACCGACGGTGCCTGGCGCGACAGCATGGACATCCACCGGAAGAAGGGCGCGTTGATCCCCGCCCTCGACTCCATCCGAATCAACAACACGGGGCAGACCCCCGACGAGACCTTCGCCGTGCTGATGGGCCATGTGCGTGCCCGATTGGCGGCCGGCCCGGCCCGGTCCGACCGGGGTTGACCCCATGCGTCCGACCTCCCGAAAGTCGTGGATCGGGTGGCTTGCGGCGCTGCTGCTCCTCGGAGGTGCGGTCCGACCCGATCCCGCCTGGGCTTCCGGCGACGAGGTGCTCGTCGTCTACAACTCACGGATGCCCGCCTCGGGCGAGGTGGCCCGTCATTATGCACGGAAGCGTGGGGTGCCCGAGTCCCAGCTCCTCGGATTGCCGCTGCCGGAGGGCGCGAACCTCTCCCGCTCCGAGTATTCGCGAGGCCTCGAAGAACCCATCCGGAGACACCTCACGGAACGCGGTCTTGCGGAGTGGGTGCCCGATTCGACGACTCCCGCTTCCGGACGCGTGGCTCGGGGCGGTGATCGCCTGAGGGTGGCCCGATCGGCGGTCCGCTACCTGCTTCTCTGTCATGGGGTGCCCTGGTACGTCCCGCAGGACAATTCCCTCGGCGAGGATGGGCGTGACCTCCCTCCGCAGCTCCGGCGCAACGATGCCTCGGTCGACCACGAGCTGGCCCTCCTGGCGCGCCCCGGACTCAACTCCGCCATCGGGGTCGCTCCCAATCCGGTGCTGGGCGCCACCAATGCCGCCCGCATCCATCCGACCAACGGTGTCTTCATGGTGACCCGGCTCGACGGCCTGACGCCCGAGATCGCGCGCGGTCTGGTTGACAAGGCTCTCGAGGCCGAGTCCCGGGGTCTGTGGGGCCATGCCTACATCGATCTCCGGGGCCTCACCGAGGGGGAATACCTCTGGGGCGATCGGATGATCACCAATGCCGCCGTGGCCGCCAAACGCTTGGGCTTCGAGACCTTCGTGGACAACCAGTCGGCCACCTTCGGGGTTGGCTATCCCCTCAGCCAGGTGGCCTTGTACATCGGATGGTACGACAGCGGGGTGACCGGCCCGTTCTACAGGGCCCAGGTCGAGTTCATGCCCGGAGCCTTCGCTTACCACCTCCATTCCTTCAGCGCCGCCAATCTCCGATCGGCCTCCGAGAACTGGGTGGGTCCGCTGCTGGCGCGCGGGGCGACCGCGACCATGGGCTGTGTGGCCGAACCTTACCTGCGGTTCACGCCCGACCTGGCCGTGTTCCTGGAGCGTTGGGGGTACGCCGGCATGACTCTGGGAGAGGCGGCGACCGCCTCGCACCCCGTCCTTTCCTGGCAGACGGTGGTGGTGGGCGATCCGCTCTACCGGCCCTTCGCCCGCCCGCTGGCGGAGCAGGGGCGCGAGCTGGATTCCGCCAACGACCCCGCGACCGCCCATGCGCTGGTCCGCAACGCCAACCTTCAGCTCCTCGCGGGCCGGCCGGCCGAGGCGGTGCGTCAACAGCTCGAATCCCAGCGCTGGGCCACCAATCAGGCCGTCGTGGCCGAGAAGATCGCGCGGATGTACTGGACGGGCATCCGCGTCCGCAGGGCCCTGGAGTGGTACGAAACGGCGCTGGCCCTGACCAATACCACCCCCATGCAGCGCCGCCGCCTCCTGCTCGACAGCGTCGAGGTCCACCGGGTGATCGGACAACCCGCCGGGGCCTACCGGTGCCTCGAGGAACTCATCACCACGGCCCCTCCGGACGTCGACCCCCAGGAATTGCGCATCCGACAGCTGCAGTTCGCGCGCGAGATGAAGGACATCCCGAAGATAACAATCGTCTCCAACGAGATCCGCCGCCTCGGCGCCAGGCCCTGATCGTTCTTCCTGCGATCCTTCGCCATGACTCCTGAAGCCCTCCGACACCTTTCCCGGGCGGATCCCGTGATGGGCCGGCTCATTCGTACCATCGGCCCCTGCACCCTGCAGCCGGAGTCCCGACGGACCCCATTTGAATCGCTGGTCCGGGCGGTGGCCCATCAGCAGCTCCACGGACGGGCGGCCGAGACGATCCTGGGGCGGTTCATCGAAAGATTCCCCGGGCGCAGGTTTCCTCGGCCCGACGATCTGCACTCGCTCACCGACGCCGAGATGAGGGGGTTCGGGTTCTCCGCGTCCAAGGTGGCCGCCCTGCGCGATATCGCGGCCAAGACCCTCGACGGAACCATCCCCACCTCGCAGCGCATCGGCGGTCTGCCCGACGAGGAGATCATCGCCCGCCTGAGCGCCTGCCGTGGCGTGGGACGGTGGACCGTCGAGATGCTGCTCATCTTCAAGCTGGGCCGACCCGATGTCCTGCCGGTCGACGATTTCGGGGTGCGCGAGGGATTCCGCGTGACCTACGGGCACGAGGTCCAGCCCCGGCCGCGGGAACTGCTGGTGTTCGGGGAGCGTTGGCGTCCGTTCCGGACCACGGCGTCCTGGTACCTCTGGAGGGCGGCCGATGCGGCGAAGGCCGCGGCCCGGCCGACGAAGGGGTGACGACCCGGCCGCGCTCCTCCGGGGTCAATCCTTCGGGTAGTTCTTCAATAGGGCCTCGGCCGTCCCTCGGATCAGTGTCGCCAGTTCCGGCGGGTGGAGCACCGTGGCCTGGGCTCCCCAACCGAGGATCCACCGGCTGATCTCCTCGAGGCTGCCGAGCCGCATCTGCAGCTCCACCCCCTGGTCGGGCAATTCGACCAAGACCTGTGAAGGGTGCCAGCGCTTCTCCCGGATGTAGTCGGCGACGGCCCGGCTGAAGCGGATGCGCACCTCGTAGTCCCCCTGGCGCGAGTAGACACCGAAGCTGTCCCGCAGGTGCTTCTCGAGCGCGAATTTGGCGGGTCTCTGGAAGGTCTTTCCCGTGGGCGCGGCCTCCACGATGCGGGAGGGAGCGAAGGTGCGGATGGCCTTGCGGAGGTGGTCGTGGGCGAAGAGATACCAGTCGCCGTTGATGTTGCCGATGTGGTACGGATCGACGATGCGCTCCTCGGTGGCCGCCCCCGGCTTCCGGTAGGTCAGCCGGAGGGTCTGGCCCGCGGCCGCCGCCTGGGCCAGTCGGTCGATGATGCCGAGGTCCACGTTGGGCTCGGCGGTGGTCCGGAACGAGATG
>CAIOKD010000270.1 GCA_903858835.1 uncultured Verrucomicrobiota bacterium | reverse complement strand
GCTCTCCGCGACGACGCTCTCCCTTTGGGCCGCAGACAAGCATTGGCCCGAATTTCGGGGCCCCCGAGGCGACGGTGTCAGCACCTCCGACCAATTGCCGCTGGAGTGGTCCGAGGAACGGAACGTGGCTTGGAAGACTGCCATCCATGACAAGGGGTGGTCCTCGCCGGTTGTCTGGGGAGATCAGGTCTGGGTGACCACGGCCACCGCCGATGGACGTAGGCTCTACGCCCTCTGCTTCGACCGCGACTCCGGCAAGGTGGTCCATGACCTCCTCGTCTTCGAGGCCGAGCAACCCGACCTCTGGAAGCGGTACAACAGCTACGCCTCGCCCACCCCGGTGATCGAGAAGGGGCGGGTCTATGTCACCTTCGGCGAGGCAGGGACCGTCTGCCTCGACACCCGAACCGGCAAAAAGCTGTGGGAACGCCGTGACCTGAAGTGCAACCACTTCCGCGGCGCCGGCTCCTCTCCCATCCTTCACCAAGGCGCCTTGTACCTGAACTTCGACGGCAGCGACCGCCAGTTCGTCGTAGCCCTGGATGCCAAGACCGGGGCCACCCGCTGGCTGAAGGATCGGTCGATCGATCACAAGGACCTCGGACCCAACGGGAAGCCAGAAGCCGACGGAGATCTCCGCAAGGCCTTCGCCACCTGCACGGTCACCACGGTCGGAGGCGTTCCTCAGTTGATCACCCAGGGGGCCAAGGCCGTGTACGGACTCGATGCTCGCGACGGGAGCGAACTCTGGCGGGTGGAGGAGCGCACCAGCCATTCGGCCGGAACCCGCCCCGCCCTCGGGCATGGTCTTGTCTTCATCCCCAGCGGATGGTCCCAGGGACAAACCCTCGCCATCCGTCCGGGCAGCGGCGGCGCGGTGCTGGATGCCAACAGCGAGGCTCCGGCCTCCGGTGGACTGGGCTTGGCCTGGAAGTCCAAGCGGGGCACGCCGAAGAAGCCCTCCCTGACGCTGGTGGGCGACCTCCTCTTCGGCATCGAGGACGGCGGCGTGGCCCATTGCTGGGAGGCCACCACCGGTACGCTGGTCTGGAGCGAGCGCTTGGGTGGCAATTATTCGGCCTCGCCCCTGGCGACCCGAGACCGCCTGTATTGCTTCGCAGAGAATGGCACCGCGGTGGTGATCGCCGCCGATCGGGTCTTCCGCCGGTTGGCTGAGAACCGTCTCGATGCCGGTTGCATGGCATCGCCGGCGGCCACGGGGAATTCCCTGTGGGTGCGCACCCAGACCCATCTCTACCGGCTGGAGACGAAGACGGGTGCCCGCAATCGTTGACATCCGGACCAACGCCACCTCCTTTGTGGTTCCATGTCGTTCGAGGGAAAAAAACTGGGAATCCTGATCTCCGCACCTCCCGGTGCGGCGGCGTTCCTCCACGGGGTCCGCTTCGCCGCGGCCGCCCTCGAGTCCGGGTGCGGGGTGTATCTGTACTGCATCGACGAGGCAGTGCCCGGAGTCGGCCACGCCGAGCTACAGGCGCTGCGGTCCCGCGGCCTCAAACTCTATGCCTGCGCCTATGGCGCCCATCACCATGGAGTGCCGGTCGATGATCGTGCGGTCTTCGCCGGGCTCACCGTGGTGAGCGACCTCATCGCCAGCACCGATCGTTTCGTCAGCTTCAACGCGCCATGAAACCCAGGGTCCTGATCGTCGTGGAATCCGACCCCCGGACCAGCGGCCGTCCGGCGGAGGCCATCCGAGTGGCCGCGGGCATCGGCACCTGGAAGAAGGTGGAGATCCTCCTCTACCTCCGCGGGCCGGCCATCCTCTCCCTGGCCGAGTATTCGGACGACTGGATCGACGAGGACAACTTCGGCCGCTACCTGCCCATCCTGCGGGACCTGGGTCAGCCGGTCCGGGTTCAACAGGGGGCGCCGGAGGTTTTCGAACTCGGTGAGGCCCTCGTTCCGTTCGAAGAGATCTCCGAGGCCCGTTGGGCCGAGCTTGCGGCCCAGTGTCACTCCGTCTTCCGTTTCTGAATGCCTCCCATGAAGCGCATCCTCCACATCGTGACCCGCCCCATGGAACCTGCGGTCGAACAACTCATCCTCGACCAACGCCAATGCCCTGGGCAGGAGGTGTTGGTCCACCGGCTGGATCAACGGCTGGATCGGGGCGACCCCGAATACCGTCGATTGCTCGAGGAGGTCTTCCAGGCCGACTCGATCGAGTGCTGGTGAACGGACCGGCCCGCCGGCGCCACTTGCCCGAAAGAAAACAGCCCGGCCGAAACCGGGCTTTCAGAGTTGGAAAGGGAAGCTTCCGCCGACGTCAACCGTTGTTGCCGATGGCCTCCACCGGGCAGCCTTCCATGGCCTCCTTGCAGGCGGCTTCCTCCTCGGGCGAGGTCGGCTGCTTCATCACGTAGGAGTAACCGCCGTCGTCCCAGCGGGTGAAATTCTTGGGTGCGGTTTCGCGGCACAGGTCGCAGTCGATGCATTGATTGTCGACGAAATACTTGCCCGTGACGTTCTCGGAGTACCGGTTAGCGATG
>CAIOKD010000269.1 GCA_903858835.1 uncultured Verrucomicrobiota bacterium | reverse complement strand
GCCATAGCAGCTTGAGCCGCCTGGGTCTTGGCCAAGCGCTGTTGGAACTTGTCCACGCGACCCGCCGTATCAACGAACTTTTGTTGACCCGTGTAGAACGGATGGGTGAACGCGCTGATGCCGAGCAGGTAGAGCGGGTACTCCTGGCCGTCTTCCCAAGTGGCGGTGAGGTTGGTGTTGGCGCAGGACTTGGACAGGAACGACTGGCCGGAGGCCGAGTCGCGGAAGATCATCGTGCGGTAGTTTTTCGGATGCACATCAGCTTTCATGGCAGCAAAGAACCTTGATGATTAGGGAGGCGAGACCGAGGAAACAAGCCCTTATTTGGGGATTTCCAACGTGACCGGCCAGAATGCGCACAAATCCTATGCCCCCGGCGCCCGGCGCCCGCTAGTCTCGGCCCCCAAGACATTCCCCAATGAAGCGCTACAACGTCGGAGTCATCGGCCACGGTTGGGTGGCCACGGCCCACATCCCGGCCATCAACGCCACCCGCCAGGCCCGCGTCACGGCCATCCATTCGCGACGGGAACTCGACCCGGCGGTGGCCAGCGCCCAGTACGGCTCGCCCATCCGCGTCTTCAAGAACCTCGAGGACATGCTGGCCGATCCCGACATCCATGCGGTGTCGATCTGCAGCTTTCCCAAGGATCATGCCCAGCAGTTTGTCCAGGCGGTGCGGGCGGGAAAGCACATCATCGTCGAAAAGCCGCTGGCCCTGAACGCCGCCGACCTGGAGACGATGGCGGCGGCCCTGCGCGGCGCCCCGGTCAAGACCTGCGTCTGCTTCGAGGTCCGCTTCTCGTCCCAATTCCAATCCATCCACTCGATGCTCCAGTCCGGCCTTCTTGGTGAGGTGCATTTCGCCGAGGTCGACTACTACCACGGCATCGGTCCGTGGTATGGGCAATTCCGCTGGAGTCACCAGAAGTCCGAGGCGGGCAGTTCACTCCTGAGCGCGGGCTGCCATGCCTTGGACGCGCTGTTGATGGTGATGGGCGGCGAACCCGAGGAGGTGACCGCCTACGCCACCTCGTCCAAGAGCCCCCACTTCGCGCCCTATGACTTCCCGACCACCCAGGTGAACCTCGTGAAGTTCAAGGATGGCCGGATCGGCAAGACCACATCCTGTGTGGACAGCCTGCAACCGTACTACTTCCACACCCACATCGTGGGCAGCGAAGGATCGATCCTCGACAACAAGTTCCACAGCCAGAAGCTGGGCATGCTCGACAAGCACAAGTGGAGCCAATTGTCGTTCGCCCCGGTCGACTCGGGCGACGTGAAGGACCACCCCTACCAGACCCAGTTCCAGGCGTTCTTCGATGCCCTCGACCGCGGCGAGGACATGCCGCTGACCTCCTTCGCCGATGCCTACCGATCGCATCGCCTGATCTTCGCGGCCGATGTCTCGGCGACCTCGGGCAAGCCGGTCCGGCTCTGAGCCCCGGTCACGGGGTCACGAGCGCCGCAGCCAAGGCCAGGGCGCCTACGGGCACCGAATCCTCGCCGAGGCCGGCGAGGGCGACGCGGGGGCCGGGATGGAAGGCCTCCATCAGATGGGCCGGCAACCGAGCGGCCATCGCCGCGCGCAGCGGTTCCCCGACCAGCGACAGTCCGCCGCCCACCACGATGATCTCGGGATGGAAGAGATGGACCGCATGCGACAGGGCGAACGCCAGGTCGTCGGCCACGTCTCCGAGAATCTTGAGGGCCACGGGATCGCCCGCGTCGATGGCCTGCCGCAGATGACGGGCTTCCCCGCCTTCCGACGCCTGGGAACGCACGGCCCGCGCCAGGACTCCTTCTTGTCCGGCCACGGCCTCCCGGATCCGGCGGTCGACGGCCCACCCCGAGCAGGCGTCCTCGACGATGCGGCCCGATCGATCCAGGCGCAGATGACCGATCTCGGCCTCTCCGGGACGGGCTCCATGGTAGAGCCTTCCGTCGACCACCATCCCGCCACCGACGCCGCTGCCCATGTTGATCCAGAACACGCAACCGAAGCCCCGACCGGCGCCGCGCAGCGCCTCACCCAG
>CAIOKD010000268.1 GCA_903858835.1 uncultured Verrucomicrobiota bacterium | reverse complement strand
TGCAACCCTGGGTCAGTATGCCACGATGAAAGCGTTCTGAAGGAACGCCGCATGGGGGGCGACTAGGCACCTGTCCACCCACGGGGAATATGCGGCGTTCCTTCGGAACGCGCGTGTTCGCCGGGCGTGGTACCCAGGGCGTTGCCCTGGGCTGGTATGCGGTGTCCCGTTGGGACACGAGGAATCCGGTACTCATGACGCCACCGCCGCCTACAGAGACGATTGATTTCGCGTGCGCGTTGGCACGGGACTTTCTAGCCTTCCGCCATGCTTATCTGGGTCGTCGCGGTCGTTTTGGTCGGCGGATTTGGCCTGCTGGGCCACCAGGCCGGAGCCATTCGTTGGGGCATCGGCTTCATCGGGGCCGCTCTGGGCCTGGCTCTGGTGGGAGTCGCCGGCGGCCCGGTCGCCTCCGGTCTCGCGATGATGGGGGTCAAGGATTACATCGACCTCGCCCTGCTTCCCGGGGTCATCGTCTTCAGTCTCCTGACAATCGTCTTCCTGGTGATCGGGGTGGCGGCTCACCGACCGGTGGAATTGCACTTCAAGTACCGCTCCGATGAGCCGACCCGGGCGGCGTTCGAGCGCATGAATCAGGCCATCGGCCTCTTCGTGGGCCTGATCTCCGGCATCTGCGTCTTCTTCAGCGTCGGCAACTACGTCTATCGCCAGGGCTATCTGGTCACCCAGGTCACCGGCGACACCGGGGAGGCCACCCCGGTGCGCTACATCGCCCAGTTGCGATCCGAGATGGAATCGACCGGTTGGGCCCGCACCTTCGCGGCCATGGACAATTCCCCGGCCAAGTACTACGAGGTCTCCGACATCCTGGGCATCCTTCATGCCAATCCGCTGGTTCAGGGACGCGCCGAGAACTATCCGCAGTTCCTCGCCCTGGGTTCCCAGCAGGAATTCGCCGAGATCGGCTCCGACGCCGAATTCCTGAAGTTGATCCAGGGCAAGCCCGCGTTGGCGGCCGTGCTGAACCATCCCAAGGCGTTGGCGGTGATCTACAGCCCGACCCTGCGGGAAACCTTCTCCAAGGTGGATCTCAAGGACTTCCGCAAATACCTCGAAACAGGGATCTCGCCCCGGTATGAGGACGAGAAGATCCTCGGACGCTGGCGGATGGATCCCGGCACGGTCCTCACCCAACTCAAGCGGGACCGGCTCAACCTGAGCCCGGCCGAGATGCGCACGATCCGCGCGGCGGTCACTCCCATCCTTAGCGGCGCAACGCTGGTGGCGTACACCGATGGCCGATTCTCGATCAAGATCGCAGCCCCGGCTGCGCCGGTCCCGGCCCCGAACCCCGAGGGTGGCGAAGGCGCAGCCAATCCCAATTCCGTCCAGAATGCCTACATGGCCCGGTACGGACTGCGCCCTCCCCCGAACGCGGCCCAGGCCACACCGGCGGCCCCGGCCAAGGCGGCCAAGGCCGTGAAACTGCCCCCGGGCATCGAGTTCATCCAGAACCTCAAGTCGCTCGAAGGCACTTGGAACCGAGCCGAAGGCCGCTACCTGCTCGGCTTGGATGCCCAAGGATCGAAGCTGACGTTGGACGCCTCGGTAAACGATACCGGACGTCTCACCTGGACCTTCGGCAGCGGCGAATCCAAATTCACCGTGTTCTTCGTTCGGACCACCTGAGCGAAAGGGAGATCTTCACCGTCGATTTCACCGGCGGCTTTTCCGTCGAACGAATCCGGATGGGTTATTCCTGATTCGGGCAAATCGGTTTTGGCCGATCCGGAGCTCGAATCCGCGCTGCGGAATCAGCGGGGAGAATCGCCAAATCGGACCCGATACGCCTCGGGGCCAGCACCTCCGGACGCGCCGGGCAATCGGAACAGCCCCAAGGGCAACGGATTGGTCGAGGAAATCTCCGCAGAAGTCGGGGTCGAGATCGCGGTCATGGATGCCGCGTTCACGTTGGGGGCGATCGAAACGGAAACCGGCCACCGGAAACCGGCACTCCAATGAGGATCGTCTGCTCGGGACTCACCGACTCCGACGCGATCACTCCAGTCCGAGGCACTCATGCCCGCGAGGGCGGCCGAAGAATCCCGCATCTTCTGTGGATACCGAAGGTCGGCCCCGATTGCCGGAACGCCGGCAGAGCCCGTCTGGACGAGGCCTCCCGCAGAATCTTCGGTGCCTGAGAGGAATCCCCCCCAATGGAGTCCACCCATCAGCGCCACCAGTGCCAAGGCACCCGCCGCGCTGCCGGCCCAGAGGGGCCAGAATCCGGACCGGACTTCAGAACCACCAGGAACCGAAGCCGCCCACCGAAACCATCCGCGCCGCCACACCGGGACCGAGCGCTCGGCCTCAAGGGCACGGATCCGATCGAGGACTCCGCCCGAGAAATCACGAAAATAGCCGGGAGGCGGGGATTCGTGGCGCTTGAGCCGGAGCAACTGTCGGAGTCTCTGGGAGGATTCTTCTTCGGTCATGGCCTGCGGTTCACTTGAAAGGGGTCATTTCATCCAGTCGCCCAACCATCCCTGGAGCTGCTGGTGGGCATAGA
>CAIOKD010000267.1 GCA_903858835.1 uncultured Verrucomicrobiota bacterium | reverse complement strand
CGGAGAGACACGTTCTGCGGGTCGGCCTGCGCAGCGCGACGCAGCACCGCCTCCGCCTGGGCAGGACGATCGGCGCGCCCCAATTCGCCGGCCAGGCGCTGGAGGATCACCCCGTTGCCCGGTTCCCGCCGGGCGGCCTCCTCGAAGGCCGCGACGGCCCCGGGGTATTCTTTGCGGGCGGAAAGCATTTCCCCCAGACGGATGCACGGCAGCGTGGACTTGGGGTGCTCGGTCATGGCGCGCGAAAGGAGGGGCACCGACTCGTCGCGACGCCCCATCGCCTCGAGCGTGACGGCCTTGTTGATCAGCGCCTCGAGGTTGGACGGATCCCGACGGAGGCTCTGGTCAAAGACCGTCACCGATTCCTGGAACCGCCCCAACTCCCCGTACAACTGCCCCAGGGCCAGGGCGGCCTCCACGAAATCGGGACGCAATGCCAGGGCCCGGGACTGGGATTCGAGCGCGGCACGACGGTCTCCGGCCTGGGCCTGGGCCTCGCCCAGGAAATGCCAGGCCACCACATGGTCCGGGGCGCCCTCGACCACGCGCTGCCAGGCCCCGACCGCATTGGTCCAGCGCCGCGCCTGGCGGAGGAGTCGGGCCGACTGCTCGGCCAGTTGCCAGTCGGTAGGGTGCTTCGCCAGCAGCGGTTCGAGGGTCTGGATCGAACCCGGCAAGCCCGACTTGCGGGCTGCCGCGTTGGCCTCGGCCAACCGGTCGTCCAGGAATCGATTCCGGGCCTCCTGGTGACTCTGAAAAGAGAACGGCGGCTTCTGACAGAGCGAGCGGATCTGGGTCCAGAGGCGGACCTCGGCATGCGGATTCCAACCGAGACGGGCCCGGCAGACCGCCTCGGTGGCCCAGGCCTGGGATGACGGCCCCGAATCGGGCAACCGGGTCACGAGCGCTTGGGCGAACAATCGAGCCAACCGATCATTGCCCTCGGGTCGCAGATGGACGTGCTCGAAGAAGAGGTCGGCACCGGGCGGACGCTGGGGATCATCGCCCCGGAGTTCCTTCGCAGCATCCACCAGCACCACCCGGGGCGAGGCGGCCGCCGCGGCGACCTCCCGGGTGAGGGTCACGATGCGCGAATCGGCCCGAAACCTCAGCGTGTCCAGGTCACGGGCGGCCTCGAGGTCGGCCACGCCCCGGGGCAGGTCGCCCGCATTGAGGCGGGCTTGGCCCAGTTGGAAGCGGCTCTCGGCATGACGCGGGGCCAGCGCGACCGCCTTACCCCAGCTTTCGACGGCACCGGCCCAGTCGCCCGAGGCATCTTGGGCGCGTGCCCGCTCCGAGAGCGTCTTCCACTCGGCAAGCACCTGGGGTTGCCCATCCAACGCCACCGAGGCGAAGGGCGGGCAATCGGGCAGGTTCACGGCCATCGTGCCCAACAGCACCTGGGCCCCGGACTCGACGCCGAAGCGCACCAGGTCGGTGAGGTTGCGGCGATAGGCCTCGCGGACGGCCTCCAAGCGGGGGTCGTCGCCGGCGATGTGATTCTTAGAGAAGGTCTCGAGACCCGCCCATCGTGGCGCCAACGACAGTCCGTCTCCCTGGCCTTCACGGATGCGGAAGATCCACTGGCCGATTGCGGTGCTGCGCAGCATCAACCCGACCCGTACCACCGCCAGGGATGGAGCCTTGCCCAAAGGGTTGCTGGCCGGGCCGAAAGGACCATGGACCTCATTGTTGCCGGGGTACACCACCCAGGCATCGGCACCCAGACGGACGGAGTCGGCGGCGATCCGGCGCAGCGCATGGGAGTTCAGGGCCGTGATCGCGGCATTGAGCACCTCGATCTTGCGACCGGGAAACCGGGCCTCGAGCTGCGCCTGAAGGAAGCGGGGCATGCCGAAACCCGGCTCGGGATCGCCCAAAGCAGCCGATTCACCCATCACCAGCACCCGCAACGTCCCAGGTTCCTTGGCCTCGCGGATCTTGAGCGGCCGGGGCATCCGCGCCTGGACCTCTCCCACATAGGCGGCGCCGAAGGCCGGATTAGCCCGGAGCATCCCATCGCCGGCGTCCAACCAGAAGGCCGTCGGCCGGTAACTCCCGGAAAGCCTCAGCCCTAATTCGATGGCGAGCACTGCGAGCACCGGGGCCAGCAGTGCGAGGCCCCGGAAGAGCCAAAGCCTGCGGGAATCCGGGGTCGCAGGGCGATCCACAGGGGCCGGAGAACCTTCCGAGGACATGGTCCCGGAGGATTCTGGACCGACCCCGTCGGCTGCAAGCCTACTCGTAGGATTTGAGCTTCAGGAAGGGGATGAGGCGCTTCTCAAGGGCGGGAAGATCCCACTGGAGGATCTCCGACAATGGGACCGCATCGGCGATGTCGAACCGGCCGCTGGTGACCCGGCGCAGGCGGGTGAGATGGGCTCCGCAACCAAGCTTCTGCCCCAGGTCGTGGGCCAGGCTGCGGATGTAGGTGCCCTTGGTGCAGCTCACCCGGAAGTAGGCGAAGGGTTCCTCGTAGTCGTCGAAGCGGTAGGTATAGACATGGACCGGCCGCGGCTCGCGGGCGACCTCCTGGCCTTTGCGCGCCAGCTTGTACAGAGGAGTGCCACCGACCTTGACCGCACTGACCATGGGGGGCGTCTGGAGGAGGTCGCCGGTGAAGGCTGAGGCGGCCTCGTTCAGGTCGTCGAGCGAGAGCGGCGGCACGGGCAGGGAGTCCACGAGTTCGCCGTCCGCATCGTAGGAATCGGTCGTTTCCCCGAGGCGCATCACGCCCTCGTACACCTTGTCCGATGACATGAGCCGCTCCGAATACTTGGTCGCCTTGCCCAACACCAGGATCAGGAGGCCCGTGGCCATCGGATCCAGGGTGCCGCAGTGCCCCACCTTGGACAGACGGAAGTGGTTGCGGACCTTGGCGACCACGTCATGGGAGGTCCAGGTGGCGGGCTTGTCGACCAGCAGCGCCCCGTCGAGAGGGGAGAGGGTGGGGAGTGCCATCGTGGGATTCAGGGATGGGAAAGGATCATGGAGCCGGCGGGAAGCGGAAGGCTGGAGGGACGCTGGGACCGGAGGAACTCAGGCCGACGCCTTGAGGGATCTGCGGACCTCGTTGAGAACTCTGCGCTGCACCCCCAGCGGACGCCCTTCGATACGGGCGCCGGCCGCGGCCTTGTGCCCGCCGCCCCCGAACTTCTGGGCGATGGCGGCCACATCGACGCGGGGCGACTTGGAACGCCAACTGACGCGGGTGACCTCGTCGCTGACTTCCTCGAAGACCATCGCCACCATCACCCCATCGATCGCGCGGATGTGGTCGATGAGGCCCTCGCTCTCCTCGATGGATGCCCCGGCCCGTGCATAATCGCGCTTCCGGAGCCAGAAGTAGGCCGTCTGCCCGCCGTCGGATATGCGGAAGTGGGTGTAGACGTGGCGCAGAAGCCGGACCCGTGTCATCGGGTAGCTCTGGTAGACCTCCTGGCAGATCCGGCCCAAGGAGGCCCCGCGCTCCACCAGTTCGGCGGCGGTGCGGAGCGTATCCGGGGTCGTCGAGGGGTATTGGAAGCTCCCGGTGTCGGTGCTGACCGCGGTGAAGAGACAATCGGCCATCGCCGGGGTCACCTTCCAGCCGGCCCACTTGCAGAGGTCGAAGACCAGTTCGCCCGTGCTGGGCTCCCTGGGCGACACCCAGTTGAACCGGCCGTAGCGGGTGTTGGAGGCGTGGTGATCGATGTTCACCAACGGCACGCCCTCGGGCAGGAATTCAAGGACCTTGCCCAGACGGTCCAGGGCCGCGCAGTCGGTGGCGATCACCAGGTCGAAGTCGCGGCCTGACGCGGGACGGCGGACCCGCTTGTCCGGATCGAGGAAGCTCAACTTGTCGGGCACCGGGTCCTGGTTCCAGACGGTGACCTCCTTGCCGGCCGCCTCGAGAGCCATGGCCAGGCCCACCTGGCTGCCGATGCAGTCGCCATCGGGACGGATATGGCCGACGACGAGGATCGAGCGGGCAGCGTCGATCGCGGCCAGGATGTTTTCCACCGCCTTGGGCATCTCGGAGGAAGGCATGGCTGGGGAAGGTTGTGAGAGGGATCGGTCGGCGACGAGGTGGATCGAGGGGATCAACTTCCCGGCTGGGTTCCCTTCTCGAGGCTCTCGAGGATGGCCAGCACGCGGTTGCCCTTCTCAACCGATTCATCGAGCAGGAAGTTCAGCACCGGGGTCCACTTCATGCTGAGCTGGGAGCCGAGCATCATCTGGATGCGCTTGGCACGCTGGGCGAGCAACTCGGGCGCCGCGGACCGCTGCTGGCGGTTGCCCACGAAGCCGATGAACACGGTCGCGGACTTGAGGTCCGGCGACACCTTCACCTCGTTGACGGAGAGCAATCCCACCTGCTCGACGCTGAGCTCTCGGCGCAGCAGCTCGCTCACTTCCCGCTTGAGAAGCTCCGCCACGCGCTGCAGGCGCCGGCTCGGGGCCGGTGGGACTTGGGAGGACACGGCGAGATCGGTTACTCGAGTTTTGCGGCGACCTTCTCGACCGAGTAGCACTCGATGATGTCGCCCTCCTGATAGTCGTCAAAACCGTCCAGGCGCACACCGCACTCCATGCCCGAACGAACCTCGTTCACCTCGTCCTGGAAGCGCTTGAGCGTGAGTGACACGCCCTCGTAGACCAGATTGCCCCGGCGACGCAGGCGCATCTTCCCTCGGACCAACCGGCCGGTGGTGACCGCGCACCCGGCCACCCGGCCACCCTTGGAGAGATCGAAAATCTTGCGGACCTCGGCCTGACCGACCACCACGTCCTTGAGGAGCGGGTCAAGGAGGCCGGCCATGGCGTCCTTCACCTGATCGATCAACTCGTAGATGATCGCATAGAGGCGAATCTCGACCGCGTGATGCTTGGCCTCCTCCGCAGCGTTGTTGTCGACGCGGGTATGGAAGGCGAGGATGACGGCCTTTGAGCCTCGGGCGAGGTTGACGTCGGAGACGTTGATGGCGCCCACGGCGCTGTGAACGACCTCGAGTGAGACCTTCTGCGATTTGATCTCGCGCAGGGCACCCACGATCGCCTCCACCGAGCCTTGGGTATCGGCCTTGACGATGACCTTGAGCACCTTGGCCGAGAGGTCGCCGATGCGCCCGAAGAGATCGGACAGCGAGGCGCGTGTCTTGCGGCGGTCGCCCTCCATCTCGGACTTGCGGCGAGTATCGGACCGTTCCTCGGCGAGATCGCGGGCGGCGCGCTCGTTCTCGACGGCGCTGAATTCGCTACCGGCATCGGGCACGCCGTTGAGGCCGAGCACGCGGACGGCCACCGACGGTGTCGCCTCCTTCAGGCGAACCCCTTCTTCGTTCATCATGGCGCGCACCTTGCCGTAATGCTCACCGCAGATGATCACATCGCCGATGCGCAGCGTGCCCTTGCGGACCAGCACCGTGGCCACGGAACCGCCGGCCTCGACACCCGACTCGATGACATTGCCCTTGGCGTTGCGGTCGGGGTTGGCCTTCAGCTCAAGCAACTCGGCCTGGAGCAGGATGGAGTCGATCAGCGTATCGATGCCCTTCTTGGTGAGCGCAGAACATTCGACGAACAGCGTGTCACCACCCCAGTCGTCGGGCACCAGGCCCTTGTCCTGAAGCTGCTGGCGCACCTTCATGGGGTTGGAATTCGGGTGGTCGCACTTGTTGACCGCCACGATGATCGGGACCTTGGCCGCCTTGGCGTGCGACAGCGCCTCAAGGGTCTGGGGCATGACGCCATCGTTGGCCGCCACGACCAGGACCACGATGTCGGTCACGTTGGCGCCGCGGGCCCGCATCGCCGAGAAGGCGGCGTGGCCCGGGGTATCGAGGAATGTGAGGCTCTCCAGCTTGCCGGTGTTCGGGTGCGGGTACTGGATGGTGTAGGCGCCGATGTGCTGAGTGATGCCACCGGCTTCGCCGGAAGCGACGTTGGCCCTGCGAATGACGTCGAGGAGCGAGGTCTTGCCGTGGTCGACGTGGCCCATGATGGTGATCACGGGCGGACGGGGCTTCAGCGTCTCGGGCTTGTCCTCGGTGTCGAGCTCGAGCTTCTCTTCTTTGGGGACGTTGACGACGTGGGCGGCCTTGTCGCGCTTCTCGGTCTCGAATCGGATGCCGTGCTTGGCGCAGATCTTGATCGCCGCCTCGGCATCGATGGTCTGCGTGACCGTGGCGAACACCCCCATCTGCATGAGGTCGCCGATGATCTGGAAGGGCTTCTTGCCCATCTGCTCGGCCAGTTCCCGTACGACGATCGGCGGGCGCATGACGATGGTCGGGGCGTCGGCCGCGACCTGGGGCCGCGCGGGCGCCGGGGCCGGACGGGCTCCCGGTCCACCGGGCTGGCCGGGGCGACCCACGGGCTGGCCCGGGCGACCCGGAGCCCCAGGCCGCGGCGGCAGGCCGGGTCGGGAACCCGAAGCGCCAGGAGCACCGGGGCGCATGGGGGCACCGGGAGGACCCCGGCGATCATCTCGGGCTGGCGCAGCCCCGGGTCGGGTCGGCGGCTGCGAGCTGACCCCGCGGGTGGTCCGGCCGCCATAGCCGAACTGGCTGAGATCGATGCGACCCACCAACTGGCCGGTCTGCACAGAAGGAGGAACAGGAGAGGCCGGAGCGGCGGCCTCGGGAGCCGAAGGAACGGCGGGCGGTTCAGCCGGGGCCGACGGGGACGGGGCAGCTTCGACAGCCGGAGGCGGCTCGGGGGCCAGGGCTACCGGAGCGAACGGTTCGGCCGGAGGTTCCGGCGGGAGCGCCGCCACGGGCTGGGAAACCGGTTCGGGCGCCGGCTGAGGCTCAGCGGATTGGACCTTGGCGGCCTGGGCCTCGGCCGACGGGGCGGCTGCGGGGGCGGCAGGGGCCACCTCGGGAGCGGGGGCCACTTCGGCGACCGGCTCGGGCGGGAGCGGGGGCGAGGGTGCGTGGATGATGGTCACCGGGGCCACCTCCACCGGCTTGGGCGGCTCGGGGGGCTTCGCCAACGGCGCCAACTGCTCCTCCAAGAACTCGGCCGTGATCTTGTCGAGGGTGCTCGACGGGACCTTGGCGGCGGCTATGCCCAGTTCCTTGGCCTTGTGGAGCACGAACTTGCTCTCAAGGTTGAGCTTCTTGGCGATCTCGTAGATTCGAACGGGCATACTGCTTTTGGTTTCACGACCGGATTCTCCGGTCCGACCCGGTCTCATTCCGGGTCTGCTGGGTCGGGTCCGCCGGGTCAGTGGACCCCGGCGCCGTCGCCACCAGCGGTGCGACGCGCGATTTCTCCGCGGATGGCCTCGAGGATCGACTCGGCATCTTGGCCGATCCCTTCCATCTCCCTCAGGTCCTCGATGCCGATCTGCTGGACGACGTCTTCAAGGCTGTGGAAACCGGTGGTGACCAGGATCCGGGCCTGCTCCTCGGAGATTCCGGGGACGGAGGCGAAGTCGCGGACGGCGTCGGCCACCTTCTGGTCGAAGCCAGGCAGAACGGAGGCCTCGGCCTCGATGTCGATGCTCCAACCCGTGAGACGGGAAGTGAGGCGGGCGTTCTGACCCCGCTTGCCGATGGCCAGCGATAACTGGTCGGCCGAGGTGTGCACCAGCACCCGCTTGCGAGCCTCATCGACCTCGAAGGTCTTGAGCTTGGCGGGAGCCAGGGCGTTCTCGACGTACTTCCGGATGTCGGGGGACCACGGAATGATGTCGACCTTCTCGTTGTTCAGCTCGCGGACGATGTTCTTGACCCGCTGGCCACGGAGGCCCACGCAGGCCCCGACGGGATCGACCTTGGGATCGCGGGAGAATACGGCCAGCTTGGTGCGGAAGCCGGGTTCGCGGGCGATGCCCTTGATCTCGATGGTGCCGTCGCCGATCTCGGACACCTCCACCTTGAATAGCTTGATGACGAAGTTCGGGTCGGCCCGCGAAAGGATGATCTCGGGGCCGCGCGGGGTCTGTTCGACCGCCTTCACGTAGCACCGGATGCGCTCGCCGATCTGGTATTCTTCAGTTGGGACGCGCTCCCGGTTGGGCATGATCGCCTCGAACTTGCCGAGGTCGAGCACCACGTCGGAACGTTCGAAGCGCCGCACCGTACCATTGACCAGCTCGCCCACCCGGTCCTTGAACTCGTCATAGACCATCGCCTTTTCGGCGCGGCGGAGCTGGGCCATCATGGCCTGCTTGGCGAACTGGGCCGCGATGCGCCCGAACCCGGCCGGGGTCACCTCGACCTCGATCTCGTCGCCCACCTTGGCCTCGGGATGGCCGGCGCGACGGGCATCGAACACGGTGATCTGGTCGTGCTTGGAAAGGACCTTCTCCGCTACCACCAGCTTGGCCCAGGCCTTGATGTCTCCGGAACGGCCGTCGATCGACACCCGCAGCTCGCGCGCGGGACCCACCGCCTTCTTGGCGGCCTGCATCAGGGACTCTTGGATGGCACCGAGCAGGACATCCTTGGGGATGCCCTTCTCCTTCTCCCAGAACTCAACCACCGCCAAAATCTCCGCGTTCATAGTCGTCAGCCGTTCCCGAAAACCGGGGTAACAAAAAAGCCGGTGTTGAACCGACTCGTGCATGTCGGCACAGGCCGACAGAAAGTTCCTAACGGTCTGCAAAGGTAGGGAACCCCACCCTGCCCCGTCAAGGTCGGATTCGGGATCCCGGGCACCCCGGTGACGGACGGCGACTCCGGGATTGACGGGAGCCGCCCTGTCCCGACTGTGGGCCCGTGGATCCGACGACCGCCCGCGACCAGCTTGAGACCATCCGAACCCTCATGGAACGGGCGGCGATCTACCGACGCGCATTGGCCCCGGTGATGACGGCGGTGGGCCTGATCGGGACGGTCGCCGGCCTGCTGGCCCCCCTGATGATCCGGGACACCGCCCGGGCCTTCGCTTTCTATTGGTTGGCGGTCGGCCTGCTGGGCGCCTCGACCGCCTTCGTGCTGATGCGACGACAGGCTTTCGCGGCCAGCGAACCCTTCTGGACACCGCCAGCCCGCCGGGTGGCCTCGGCGCTGCTTCCGGCGCTCTTCGCTGGCACCGCCGTGGTCGGACCTCTGGTGAACATCCACCAGGAGGGGGCCATGATCGCCGTCGCCCTGCCCCCGCTCTGGTTGGTCCTGTACGGATGCGCGGTCCACTCGGCAGGGTTCTTCATGCCCCGGGGCATCCGCCTCTTCGGCTGGGGATTCGTCATCGCGGGCCTGCTCAGCGCGCTGTCCGCGGCCAACCCGCACCAGATCGAACCGTCGATCCGGATGGCCCACCATGTCATGACGGCCACCTTCGGCGGCGGACATCTCGCCTACGGCCTCTACCTGCGCTGGACGGAGAAGAAACCCTCCGCGTGAGCCCGGAACCCTTCCCCAACCTGGACCGGGTCATCCATGAAAAGGCCCGACTGGCCATCGTCTCGGCCCTGTCCGCGACCCCTTCGCTGACCTTCACCGACCTGCGGAACCTGCTCGGCATGACCGACGGCAACCTGACCTCGCACCTGCGTATCCTTCAAGAGGCGGGCCTGGTCGCGCTGACGAAGTCCGCCGGTGAGGCCCGCCCCCAGACCACCTGCGCACTCACCGAATCGGGGCGGACCGCCTTCACCCACTACCTGGGACACCTGGAGCAGATCGTCTCCCAGTTCCGCAAAAGCAGCTCTGCCCCTTGATTTTTTTTGAACAAACGCGAACGTCCGTACCCAGATACTTTGTAACGCAAAGTACACCATGAAGATCCTGAGAGCGGAGGCGATGGGCATGTGTTTCGGCGTCCGAGACGCCATCGAACTGGCCCAAACCCGTGCGGCGGAGGGTCCGGTGACCATCCTGGGCGACCTCGTCCACAACGACACCGTGCTCGCCGACTTGCGGGCGCGCGGGGTCCTCATCCGGCAGGACGCCGCCGACATCCCCACCCGCGAGGTGATGATCACCGCGCACGGAGCCTCCGACCGGCGCAAGGAAGGGCTTCGGCGGTCGGGGCTGACCGTCCTTGAGGCCACCTGCCCGCTGGTGAACCGGGCGCACCGGGCCCTCCGCGGGCTTGTCGACGCGGGATGCCATCCTGTGGTGATCGGACAGGCGGGCCATGTCGAGGTCCGGGGCCTTGCCGAGGACCACCCCGAATGCGACGTGGTCCTCACCGAAGAGGAGGTCGACCGGCTTCCGGAGCGCCCTCGCTATGGCGTCGTCTCGCAGACCACCCAGCCCGTGATCCGTGTCAGAGAACTCGTCGAGCGCCTCCGACGGCGCTTTCCGGGGTCCGAGGTGCGCTGGATCGACACCGTCTGCCAGCCCACCAAGGATCGACAGTCCGCGGCCGAGAATCTCGCTGGGCGATGCGACGTGGTGCTGGTCGTGGGGGGCGCGCACAGCAACAACACCAAGCGATTGGTCGATACCTGCCGGGCCCGCTGCCCCCGGGTCCACTGGCTCCAGACGGCGGGCGACCTCGACCCCTCCTGGGTCCGCGACACCGACACCGTCGGCATCACCGCCGGGACTTCCACGCCGGATGCCGTGATCGACGCGATCGAGGAGGCCCTGCAACGACTCGGCAACGGGGTCCCCCGGCCGCAGGCCGAGGCCGGCCAGGGGTTCAGCGGGCCAGTCCCCGCTGGCTTCCCCGGATGAACGCGACCAACTCGCGCACCTCCAGGCTCGACGGCCACTCCGACTCCAGCCGGGACAGGGCGTTCTCGAGGGTCAGCCCGGATCGGAAGAGTGTCTTGTAGGCCTTGGCGAGCATGGCAACGACCTCGGCGTCGAATCCGGCACGCTCGAGGCCCACCTTGTTGATGAACCGGGTCTCAGCCGGGTTCCCGTCGGCCATCATGAAGGGGGCGACATCCTGCACGAGCTTGGAGCAACCACCCACCATCGCATGACGGCCGATCCGGCAGAACTGGTGGACGGCCGCCAACCCGCCGATGATGGCGTGGTCTTCCACGATGACGTGCCCGGCCAGCGTGGCCAGGTTGGACATGATGACCCGGTTGCCCACCTGGACGTCGTGGGCGAGGTGGGTGTTGGCCAGGAAATGATTGTCGGAGCCGACTCTGGTGACGCCCCCATCGGCGGTTGCGCTGTGGACGCTGACATACTCCCGGAAGACATTCCGGTCCCCAATCTCGACCCGGGTCAGCCCCCCCTTCCACTTGAGGTCCTGGGTCTTCATTCCCAAGGAGGCGAAGGGATAGACCTCGTTGTCGCACCCCAGGGTCGTGTGGCCGTCCACCACCACGTGGCTGTGGAGGAGGCACCGGTCTCCGAGGACCACATGCTCGCCGAGGACGCAGTAGGGACCAATGCGGCAACCGGCCCCGATGCGGGCTCCCGGATGGACGATGGCGGTGGGATGGATCATCGCGTTCGGAGGGGCTGGGATCTCTCTGGCAACCTCACCGGTCCATCAGCATGAAGGTGACCTCGGCCTCGCTGACCACCTCGCCGTCGACGGTGCATCGCCCCTTGGCCTTGCCGATCTTGCCGCGGGACTTGGTCATCTCCACCTCGATCATGAGGATG
Organism: uncultured Verrucomicrobiota bacterium; assembly: GCA_903858835.1. Classification (GTDB taxonomy): domain Bacteria; phylum Verrucomicrobiota; class Verrucomicrobiia; order Limisphaerales; family UBA9464; genus SXXZ01. The sequence continues at coordinate 4,422 of CAIOKD010000267.1, read as the reverse complement.
TCGCCCGGACGGACCGGCTTGCGCCATTTCACGTCCTCGGCCGACATGAAGTAGGCCAGCTTCCCCGCATTCTCGGCCTGCCGCATCATCAGGATGCCCGCCACCTGGGCCATGGCCTCGAGTTGGAGCACTCCGGGCATGATCGGATGCCCCGGGAAATGTCCCTCGAAGAAGGGTTCGCCCATGGTGACATTCTTCTGCGCCACGATCCGCGGGCCGTCGATCAGGGTCACCTTGTCGACCATCAGGAACGGCGGACGGTGCGGCAGGATCCGCATCACCTGCATGGTGTCGAGGGTGGCGCCATCGCGGACCAGGTTCTCGGTGGGGTTCGGGGGATTCACGGCGGGAGCGGGGGCGGTGGGAGTCTTGGCGGGCTTGGTGGCGGGTGCCTTGGTCTCGGCGACCGGGGTGGGGGGCGGGGCGAAGGTCTGCGCGGCCTCCAGCGGACGACGCATCCGGGCCAGGATCGCCTTGGCCAGGTCGGTGTTGGCGCGGTGGCTGGGGCGGGTGGCGATCACATGCCCCTGGATGGGCCGTCCGATGAGCGCGAGGTCGCCCACGATGTCGAGCATCTTGTGGCGGACGAACTCCTCCGGGTAGCGGAGCGGCTCGTTGGTCAACACGGCATCCTCGCGGATGACGATCGCGTTCTCGAGACTCCCGCCCTTGATCAGCCCGTTCTTGATGAGGAACTCGATCTCCTCGTAGAAGCAGAAGGTCCGGGCGTGGCTCAGTTCCTTCTCCCAGGAGGCGGGCGTCACCTCCAGGCTGTAGAACTGGGTGAACCGCCCCCCCTTGTCGGAGCTCGTGCAGGTGATCTTGAAACCGGGATGCGGGAACACCGCCATGTGCGATTCGCCCGACTGGAGTTCGATCGGCGCATCGATCCGGTGGACCTCGAGGGGCTCGGCCTGCGCCACCCGCCCCGCTTCCTTCACCAGCCGGGCGAACTCGCGGGAACTACCGTCGGCGATCGGCGGTTCGCTGGCATCGAGCTCGATGACCGCGTTGTCGATCCCGGCACCGGCCAACGCCGCGAGGACGTGCTCCACGGTGTGCACCTTGACGGCCCCCTTGCCGAGAGTGGTGGAGCGCTGGGTGTCAATCACGTGCTCCGCGCGAGCTTCGACCTCGGGCGCACCGTCGAGGTCGACGCGACGGAATCGCAGGCCGGAGTTGGGCGGCGCCGGCAGGAGGGTCATCGACACGCGGCTGCCGCCATGAAGGCCGATGCCTGCGAACGAGACCGACTGCTTGAGGGTGTGTTGGGACGACACGGCCGCCTGTTCTAGCCAAGGGAAAACCGCCGACGCAATGCCCCTTTCGGGAACTCCGCACGCCCCCGCGTCAGCCCGACGTCGTCAACCGGGGCCCGGGGCGGCCGTCTCGTAGCGGTCCTGGTCGACCTGCAGGCGCATCCGAAGGGCGCTGAGGAACTTGCGTCCCTCGAGGGCGGTGTGGAAGCGCCCATCGACCCAGCGGCCGTCGGGCAACCGGAAGCGCTCGATGAGCATCGTCATCCGTTGGACGGAGCCGACGACCCCGGCCAGCACGTCGAAGCTGCGCCCCAAACGGGCCTCCACCCGGGCCAGTTCATGCTCCTCGGCATCGACCCACAGGCGCCCCTCGAGCTGCGACAACAGGCGGTCGGCGAAGCCCTGGGACTGGCCCCTGCCCGGCTCGGCGGCCCGGGCCGCGAAGGAGAGCACGTGGTTGGTGCGGCCCGCGATGACCTCGAAGCCCACCCAGGTGTAGTCGAAGCGCCGGATCAGCGACTCGTCGATCACCTCGACACCCCTGCGTTTCCGGATCGATCCGGACCGGCCGTAGCGTTCGCGGGCCTCGCGGTCGCGGCGCTCCTCGGCGCGCGCGTCGGAGGCGGGCGGCTCCCGGTCGTCCACGCGCAACAGCCGGACTGTCTCGACCCCGTTGGTCATCGCCACGCGGTACTCCTTGGTCTTGCGCTCCGAGACGCTCCCGTCGGCCTCCAACGTTTCGATCACGGCCAACCGGCGACAGACATGGGCCCTGCCCTGGTGCCTTTCGGGCAACGACCGGAGCCGCTCCACCATCGCACGCACCACCCCGTCGGCCGAAGGATCGGCCGCGGACAGGCCGGGAAGCAACCCTAGCCCCATCCAGCCCGAAACCATCCAAAGAATCCACCGATGCGACGCCATGGCTGTAGCATTGGATGAAATCCATCATCGCGCAACGGGCTCCGCTCCGTTGCCGCTGGACGCCACGGGAGACCGGCACCACCGTCGGCGCGATGCAACCGGCCGACATCACCGCCTTCGCGCAGGAACTGGCCATCCGCTGGGAGGATGGCCGGGAGGATTTCATCCCGCTGGAAAGCCTCCGACGTTTCTGCCCCTGCGCCGCGTGTCTGGGCGAACAGGACATCTTCGGGAAGACCTACCGCCCTCCCCAGAGGCCTTATTCAGCCGAGTCGTTCCAGCTCCGCAAGCTGCCCTGGGTGGGCAATTACGCCATCCAACCCCTCTGGGGCGACGGCCATGCCACGGGACTTTACACCTGGGAGTGGCTGCTGCGGGTCGCCGACGCGGTGAAGTCGCCGGAGACGGAATCCGAATGACGCCGCCGCCCCGGGAGGCCAGGGCTGCCGGAGCCCGTCCTCCTGGCCGACACCCATGATTTCGCCCGCGGAACGCGCCCGGATCACCTTCCGAATGGAGCGCTGGCGCTCGATCTTCGGCGGGATCATCGAGACGGCGGGCAACACCTTCCTGCTGCTGATCGCCACCCGGGTCTTCGACCTCGGCCCCTGGGCCAAGGCGCTGATCGCCGCCGGCACCTCGGTGGGACTCCTGGTCTCGCCGTTGGTGGTGAATACCGCCCGGGGCCTCGGCTGGGAGCCCTCCCGCGCGATCTCCACCCTGCTGGCGCTGGGCGGGCTGGGCTGCCTGACGGTGACCCTCCTGCCCCACCCGATCGTGTACACGGCGGGCTGCGTCTTCGCACTGCTCACCTCGACCTGCGCCATCCCGCTGATGACGCAGATCTACCACGACAACTACCCAGCCGAGCAACGGGGGCGGCTGTATTCCAGTGCGTTCATGGCCCGCATCGCCTCCGCCATGATCTTCGCCTGGATCGGAGGACAGATCCTCGACAGCACTCCGATGCACAGCGCGAACCCTGCGGCCTCGTCCGGGGCGAGCATGGAACGTTGGCGATGGATGACCTCGATCTTCGCGATCGCCTACCTGGCGGCGGCCGCGGCGGTGCGGCGCATTCCCACCCGATCACTGGATGCCGGCTCTGCGATCCATCCCCTGCAGGGCCTCCGATTCGTCCGCGAAGATCCCGTGTTCCGCAACGCCCTGATGGCCTGGATGCTGATGGGGTTCGCCAACCTCGCCATGTTGCCGATCCGCGTGGAATACCTCGGAAACCCGCGCCACGGCCTCGGTCTCAACGCCGCCCAGATCGCCTGGCTGACGCTGGTCATCCCGAATGCCGCCCGTTGGATCATGAGTCCGGTCTGGGGACGGCTCTTCGACCGGATGAACTTCTTCCGACTGCGCGTCACGCTGAACGCCGGCTTCGCGATCGGCATCGCCACCTTCTTCATGAGCGAGACTCCGGTGGGATTGGTCGTCGGGGCGATCTTCTATGGCATCTCGACCGCAGGCGGCGATGTCGCCTGGGGCTTGTGGGTGACCAAGGTGGCCCCGCCCGAGCACGTGACCGACTACATGGCGGTGCACACCTTCTCCACCGGAATCCGCGGGGTGCTGGCGCCCCTGTGCGCCTTCCAGGCGGTCCAATCCCTGGCGCCCGCGACCATGGGCTGGATCGCCGCGGCCATGATCGTGGCGGCCTGCGGACTGCTCATCCCCGAGATCCGCGCCGCCGACGCCCGACGATAATGACGGGCCGGAGGTGAGGATCAGAGATCGCCACGAGCCGAGGAAACCGCGGGAGAGGGGCCAACCGCGGGAATCGCACCGGAGAACCAAGCGACGGGACGCCCAGACGTCCGGACACCGAGACGCCGATAGGCCCGACGCGGACGAGCCCTACTTCTTGGGCTCTTCCTTCTTGGCCTCGTCCTTCTTCTCGACCGGCGGCGCCACCCAACCGGTGTTGATGTCGAGTCCGGGCAGCGCCTCCTGGAGCTTCTTCACGCCCTCGGGGGTCACCTGTGTCTGCCACACGTAGAGGTTCCGGAGGTGCTTGAGCCCAGTGAGCTTGGCCAAGCCGGCGTCGGTCACCTTGGTGCCGTACAGGTTCAGATAGACCAGGTTCTGCAGACCCCGGACGTGATCCAGGCCCGCGTCGGTGATGCCCGTCAATTCCAGGCCCAGCGTCTGGAGGTGGGTCAGCCCGGAGATCTGCTTCAGGCCCGCATCGGTGATCTTGGTGTTGCCCAAGCGGAGCTCCACCAGGCTG
>CAIOKD010000266.1 GCA_903858835.1 uncultured Verrucomicrobiota bacterium | reverse complement strand
GTTGTTGAGCATCAGGCGGATCGCCACCGCCTGGCCGGATGCATCGGTGCCGAGCCAGATCTCGGACATGCCCCCGGCGTTGATCTCCTCGTGGAGCGTGTAGGGGCCGATCTTGGTTCCGTGTCGTGACATCCGCGGCGGAAAGGTGATTGGAAAACCGGGGGGTGGGCAAATCATTCCCGTCATCGGCATGGGCCCGCGATTGACCCCGGCGTCGAACCGGATTACCACGGGAGCAGCTTCCACATGAACCTACCGTTCAACCGTCGCCAATTCGTTGCCACCGCAACCACCGCCGCCGCCATGGTCGGCCTCTGGGGCTGCTCCAGCCTGCAGGCCCTGAACCAGCCACCCAAGGGCTTTTCGCAGCTCTTCAACGGCCGCGACCTTACCGGTTTCCGCGGCGGCGACACCTTCGACCATCGCAAGCTGCTGGCCATGCCCGAGGCCGATCGCGCGGCTCAGATCGCCAAGTGGACCAAGACCCTGACCGAGATCGACCCCAAGACCGGCAAGTCCAATTGGTATGTCGAGAACGGTGAACTGGTGAACGGCGGCAACGGAGCCTACGCGACCACCGAGAAGGACTACGGTGATTTCGAGCTGCTGCTGGAGTACAAGACCGTGCCCTTGGCCGATTCGGGCATCTACCTGCGCGGGGTGCCGCAGGTGCAGATCTGGGACTACACCGAGAAGGCGAAGTTCAACCTGGGCGCCAACAAGGGCTCGGGCGGCCTCTGGAACAACTCTCCGGGCGCGCCGGGCAAGGATCCCCTCGTCCTCGCCGACAAGCCCTTCGGCCAGTGGAACTCCTTCCGCATCGTGATGGTGGGTTCGCGGGTCAGCGTCTGGCTCAATGGCAAGGCGGTCGTCGAACACGCAATCATGGAGAATTTCTATGACCGCAAGAAGCCCATCCCGGCCCGCGGCCCGATCCAGTTGCAGACCCACGGCGGTGAGATCCGCTGGAAGAACGTCTTCATCCGCGAGATCGGCAGCGCCGAGGCCAACCAGATCCTCGCCAGCCACGGCAAGGCCGGCTTCCAGCCGATCTTCAATGGCAAGGACCTCGCGGGATGGAAGGGCTCGGTCAACGATTACGAGGTGGTCGAAGGGGCCATCCGCTGCAAGAAGGGCAAGGGCGGGGTGCTGTTCACCGAGGCCGAATACGGTGATTTCGCCTTCCGCGCCGAGGTCCAGGTGCCGAGCGCCGGCAACAACGGGTTCGCCATCCGCTATCCGGGCTCGGGCGATGCCGCCTACGTGGCCATGACCGAGTTGCAGGTGCTCGCCGAGGACTACGAGGCCAAGACCGGTTCCAAGCTCGACCCGCGGCAGGCCTATGGCGGCGCCTATGGAATGGCCCCGGCCCATCAGGGTTACCAACGCCCGAATGGCGAGTGGAACTTCCAGGAGACCTATGTGCAGGGCAGTCGGATCCGCACCGAACTCAATGGCTTCGTCATCCTCGATGCCGATCTCTCGACCATCACCAATTACATGGCCAACAGCCCACACCCGGGCAAGACCCGCACCAAGGGCCATTTCGGCTTCGCCGGTCACAACGACCCTGTGGCCTTCCGCAACCTGAGCGTCAAGCCGCTCTGAGCGCATGAGCGGGCGTCCATCGGTCCGCCTCGGCTGCTTTCCACACCGGAGAGCCGGAACCCTTCCGGCCTCCGGTGTTTCTTTGGGGAATTGCGTAACCGCAGGAGCGGTGTGAGGGTCTCCCCGGGGACGAACCGCGGCGAAAGCCGGTGGTCGTGCCCATCTCAAAGAACCATGAATCCGCAGCAGCGCCCCAGCGCCCGACGGTCCCAGGCCCCGGTCCCCGCACTCCTTTCTCTTCCGTTCCTGCCGTTGCTGCTCCTGTTCCTGTGCGGATGTGACCGGTTCAAGAAGGCGGCCCCTGTCGAGTTCAAGACAGAGGCGGCCGTGCGGACCAACATGGTGCAGAGCGTGAGTGCCAACGGAGGCATCGCGCCGATCCGCCAGGTCCAGGTCGGTTCCCAGATCTCGGGCACCATCACCGAGATGAAGGTCGACTTCAATTCCACCGTGAAGGAGGGAGACGTGCTCGCACGGATCGATCCGGCGACCTACGAACGGGCTCTCGCAAGGGCCAAGGCCGACCTCGCCAACTCCACGGCCGGTCTGGCCATGGCCGAGTTCAATGCCAAACGTGCCAAGGAACTGTTCGCATCGAAGCTGATCTCCGAGACCGAGTTCCAGCAGGCCGACGTGGCCCTCCTCCAGGCCCAGGCCGGGGTGAAGACCCGTGAGGCGGCCGTCGAGAGCGCCCAGGTCGACCTGGATCGTACCACGATCTACGCGCCGATCAGCGGTGTGGTGGTCACACGCAGCGTGGATGCCGGCCAGACGGTGGCCGCCAGTTTCAACACGCCGACCTTGTTCCTCATCGCCCAGGACTTGGCGCAGATGCAGATCGAGTTGGCCGTCTCCGAGGCCGACATCGGCAACGTGCAGGAACAGCAACGGGTCGAGTTCACGGTGGATGCCTTCCCGAACCGGAAGTTCGAGGGCCGGGTGAGGCAGGTCCGCTTCGCCCCCACGACCAACCAGAACGTGGTGACCTACACGACCGTGGTCGCGGTCAACAATAAGGATCTGCGGTTGCGTCCGGGCATGACGGCCACCGCCACGCTGATCACGCTCGAGAAGACCAACGTGGTGCGGATTCCCGCCTCGGCGACCCGCTTTTCGCCGCCCACGGGCGCCACCGTCCTGCCGGCCACCAACACGGTGTCCACCAACGACATCGTCCGCCCCTCACGCCCGCCGGGCATGGAGGGCATGCCCACGCCTCCGTGGACTGCCGAGGGGCGTCGCCCGACCGACGAGGAGCGCAAAAAGTACGAAGATTCGCTTACGCCCGAGCAGAAGACCCAATACCAGGCCATGCGCGAGCGCATGCGGGCCATGATGGCCGCCAACGGGGGCGGAGGTGGCGGCGGCGGCATGGGTGGGGGCCCCGGGGGCATGGGCGGTATGGGCGGTGGCTCCCCGCGTCCGAGACCCGCCGAGGGACCGACGCTCAAGACCGTGTACGCCCTCAAGCCGGCCGATCCCGCGACGCCGGAGGCGGCACCCGTCCTTCAGGCCATCACGGTCAAGGTGGGCATGACCGATGCCTCCGGGGCCGAGGTCCTCGAGGGGTTGGAACCAGGCCAGGTCATCGTCACCGCGCTCAAGTCGTCGGCGACCACCGCCGCGGCTCCCGCGGGCAATCCTTTTGGCGGACCCTTCGGCGGGGCCCCGCGGCGCTGATCCTTCCGTACCGCATCCAACCCTTCGCACCCATGCCCGCGGTCATCCAACTCGAGGAATTCCAGAAGACCTACCGCACCGGCGAGATCGAGGTTCGCGCGGTGCGCGGGGTGAATCTCAAGGTGGAGGCCGGCGAATTCGTGGCCATCATGGGTTCCTCCGGTTCCGGCAAGAGCACCCTGATGAACACCATCGGGTGCCTCGACCGGCCCACCCAGGGCAAGTGCCTCATCGACGGGGTCGACATCGGGTCCCTCTCGCGCAACGAACTGGCCGACCTTCGCAATCGCAAGCTGGGGTTCGTCTTCCAGGGATTCAACCTCCTGGCCCGCACCACAGCGCTGGAGAACGTGCAGCTACCCATGCTGTACGCCCGGCCGAAGATCCCCATCTCGGAGCAGAATCAGCGGGCCGCGGCCGCCCTCGAGTTGGTGGGCCTGGGACAGCGCATGGACCACACCCCGAGCCGACTCTCGGGCGGGCAGCAGCAGCGGGTGGCCATCGCGCGCGCGCTGGTCAATCGACCGACGCTCCTGTTGGCCGATGAGCCGACCGGCAACCTGGATACTCGTACCAGCATCGAGATCATGGGCATCTTCCAGAAGCTCAACGACCAGGGGATGACCTTGGTCATGGTGACCCATGAACTGGACATCGCCCAGTACTGCAAGCGCATCGTGGTGATGCGCGACGGCCTCGTGCGCAGCGACTCGCCGGTCACCGGCCGGCTCAATGCCGTCGATGAACTCAAGAAGTTGGAGGCCGAGCAGAAGGCAGTCCAACTCACCGCCTGAACCATGTTCGCCACCCTTCGCATCGCCCTGATGGCCATCCGGCGCAACGTGCTCCGGTCGTTCCTCACCATGTTGGGCATCATCGTCGGCATCGCCGCGGTCATCGTGGGCGTCAGCATGGGTACCGGGGCCAAGGCCGAGGTGGACAAGCGGATCGCCGGCATGGGGCAGAACCTCATCACCGTGATGTCCGGCAACATGACCCGGGGCGGAGTGCGCGGCGGCTTCGGCATGGCACCGAACCTGTCGATCGAGGATTTCGAGGCGATGCGCCGCGAGGTGCAGCAGATCACGGCCGTGAGCCCCGAGGCCCGCACCTCAGCCCAGGTGGCCGCGGGCAACCAGAACAGTTTCGTGCAGGTCTCAGGCGTGTCCGACGAGTACGTCGTTGCCAGGTCCTGGCCTCTCAAGAGCGGCGAGAACTTCTCGGCAGCCGATGTCCGCAACGCCTCCAAGGTCTGCCTGATCGGGGCCACCACCGCCAAGACGTTGTTCGGCGAGGGGATCGATCCGGTGGGACAGGCGGTGCGCATCAAGAACGCCCCATTCACCGTCGTCGGTTGGCTCGAGGCCAAGGGCTCCGGCAGTTTCGGGCAGGACCAGGACGACGTGATCCTGGTGCCCTACACCAGCGTGATGAAGCGTCTCTCCGGTGATACCAAGTTCCGGGCGGTCTTCGTGCAGGCCGAGTCGCCGGACGCGATCACCACGGTGCAGGAGCAGCTCACCGATCTGCTCCGACGTCGGCACAAGATCGCCGACGGCAAGGACGACGATTTCATGGTCCGCAACCAGCAGGAGACCAGCGATTTCTTCAACGCCAACAACCGGATCATGACCGTGCTCATCGGTTTCTTCGCGGGCATCTCGCTGGTGGTCGGCGGTATCGGCATCATGAACATCATGCTGGTGAGCGTGACCGAGCGGACGCGCGAGATCGGTATCCGCTTGGCCGTTGGTGCGCGGGGGCGCGACGTGCTGCTCCAGTTCCTGGCCGAGGCCGTGCTCTTGAGCGTGCTTGGCGGGGGCCTGGGCATCGCGGTGGGTTACTGGCTGGCGCCATTGCTCACCCAGTTGTTCCAGTTCCCGACCCTCATCTCCCAGGCCTCGGTCGTCTTGGCGTTCACGGTCAGCGCCTTCATCGGCATCGTCTTCGGGTTCTTCCCGGCATTGAAGGCGGCCAACCTCGACCCCATCGACGCGTTGCGGTACGAATAGCCTCATGAAGGCCGTGGCAGGGGATCCCCGGGAGTCGAAGGCGACCCTGCGCGAGGAGTTCCGACGCCGGTTGCGCGACCTCTCCGCGGGTGAACGCGACGTCTCCTCCGAACGTATCCGACGGTGCTGCATGGCGTTGCCCGAATGGGGGCGGGCCCGAGTCTTGGCGCTCTACCATCCGCGGCCCGACGAGCCCGACCTCTGGCCGTTGGCCGCGATCGCCTGGGCCGAGGGCAGACAGGTGGTGCTTCCATCCCACGATCCTGTGAGGGGTGCCTACCGATGGCGGCGTGTGATGGGCCCTGGAGACCTCGTTTCCGGGAAATTCGGGATCCCGGAGCCCTCTTCCCACTGCGGGGAGGTGCTCACCCCGTTGCTGGACTTGGCCTTCGTTCCCGGGCTAGGTTTCTCGGAAGACGGGGTCAGGCTCGGTCGGGGGCAGGGGTTCTACGACCGGTTGCTGGAGTCGTTCCGTGGCGGGTCCTTTGGAGTCGCCTTCGACTGCCAGATCCTGCCCCGGATTCCGCGGGAAGATCACGATTTCCGGTTGGACGGGGTGATCACCCCATCGGGTTGTCGGTTCGCGCCCACGGGCGCCGAGTGACGCATGGCCACTGAATCCTGGTTGTTTGCGGTGGGAGGGGTGCTCGCGGGCGCCGGAGTCTCCTATACCATCCACCGACTCCGCGAACGGGCGTTGCGGGCCGAGCTGGCGGTGCGTGAGCGCGAGCAGGCCGACCGGGCCCGTCGCGAGGCCGAGGCCCTGGAGGCCGAGGTGCGACTGGCGGCCCAGCAGGACCTCCAGCGTTGGCGCGACGACCAGGACCGCGAGCTGGAGTCCGAGCGATCGAGGCTGGCCGCGACCGAATCCCGTCTGGCCGACCGCGAGGCATCGGTGGGGCGGCAGATGGAACGCCTGGTGGAGCAGCAGGAAGAGGTGCGTCGCCGGTCCGAGAACCTCGATTCTGCCCGGGGCCTGATGGACCAGGAGCGCCATGAAATCCGGCGACTGTCGGAGGAGCGGCGAGGGCAGTTGGAGTCGATCTCCGGCCTCAGCGCGCTCGAGGCGCGGACGCTGCTTCTCAAGGAGGTGGAGCAGGATTCCTCTCGGGATGCGGCCAGCCTGAGTCGCCACATCCTCGAGAACGCCCGGTCGGGCGCCGAGGAGCAGGCTCGCCGCATCATCGCCACGGCCATCCAGCGCTACGCCGGTAAGCACACCTACGAGACCAGCACGGCCACGGTGGCCCTGCCGGGCGACGAGATGAAGGGCCGGATCATCGGGCGCGACGGTCGCAACATCCGGTCCTTCGAGAACGCCACCGGCATCACGGTCCTCGTGGACGACACGCCCAACGCGGTGGTGCTGTCGGGTTTCGATCCCGTGCGCCGCGAGGTCGCACGGCAGTCCATGGAACGACTGATCCTCGACGGTCGCATCCACCCCACCCGCATCGAGGAGGTGGTCGCCGCGGTGACGGTCGAGATGGAGGATTTCATCCTCCGCAAGGGCGAGGACGCCGTGTACCGCGCCGGGCAGCCGCCGATCCATCCCGACGTGGCTCGCATGCTGGGCAGGCTCCATTTCCGCCACAGCTTCTCCCAGAACGTCCTCGAGCATTCCCTCGAGGTGGCACACCTGTGCGGGCTGATGGCCTCCGAGCTGGGCGAGGATGTGGCCGCGGCGCGGCGCTCCGGCCTCCTGCATGACATCGGCAAGGCGCTTTCGCACGAGGTCGAGGGGCCCCATGCCAAGGTGGGGGCCGATTTCCTGAGGCGCTACAACGAACCCGAGGCGATCCTCAACGCCGTCGCATCGCACCACGAGGAGGTTCCGCACGAGAACTGCCTCGGCATCCTCGTGGCGGCCGCCGACGCCATCAGCGCCACCCGCCCCGGTTCCCGCAGCGAGGGCATGACCACCTACCTCCAGCGCCTCGAGAATCTCGAGCGCATCGCCTTCGAGTTCACCGGTGTCGAACGTGCCTTCGCCATCCAGGCCGGTCGTGAACTTCGGGTGGTGGTCAAGCCCGATCAGGTCGACGATCACGCGTCGATCCGGATGGCCCGCGACCTGGCCCGCCGCATCGAGGAGGAACTGCTCTATCCCGGGCAGATCCGCATCACGGTGGTTCGCGAGACCCGGTGCGTCGAATACGCCAAGTGATCGTCGGTGGCGAGGGTAGGGGACGTTCCCGTCCTCCGGTTCTCGTGATGCCCGCTGAAAAGTCGGTTGCAATCGATGAGCCCTGTGATGGGCTGGGCACATGTTCCGGTCGCTGCTCGCCCTCGGCCTCGCCTGCATGAGCCCATCTCTGTTCGCCCAGATCCCCGACAACCTCGTGGTCGAGGGGATTCCCCCGATTCCCGTCGCGCTGAAACGCGACGCCTCCCGCTACCTTGAATTCCGCACGGCAGTGTTCGCCGCCTGGCACCCGGTCCGTCGGGAGATGCTCATCGGCACCCGGTTTTCCGATACCCTGCAACTGCACGTGGTCACCCAGCCGGGCGGTGCCCGCAGACAGGTGACCTTCTCGTCCGAGCCCGTGGCGGGAGGGCAATTCGAGCCCCGGCGGGGGAGGTTCCTCGTCTTCAGTCAGGATGTCGGCGGCGGCGAGTTCTACCAATTGCACCGGCTGGACCTCGCGGACGGACGGACGACCTTGCTGACCGACGGCCGCAGCCGGAATGGCAACGCCCGGTTTTCCCGCGACGGTCGTTGGCTCTTCCACAATTCGACCCGTCGCAACGGGCGCGACACCGATGTGTGGCGGCTGGATCCGCTGCGTCCCGATTCGGCCGAGAGCATCCTCCAGGTGCAGGGCGGGGGCTGGGCCGTGCTCGATGTCGATGACGACGGATCGAAGGTGCTGCTCCAGAACCGGCGCTCGATCACCGACAGCGATCTTCACCTGCTGGACGTTCCGACCCGCGCATTGACCCGCCTCACCCCGGCGCGGGATCGGGTGGTGTCGTACGGCACCGCGCGGCTTTCCCGGGACGGCCGCAGCGTGTGGGCGACCACCGATCTCGACTCCGAGTTCCTCCGCCTCGTCCGTATCGAGGTCGCCAATGGTCGAATCACGCCGCTCCTTCGGGACGCCTCCAAGGCTCCGGCCTGGGATGTCGAGGCCTTCGAGGTTTCGCCGGATGGCGAACACCTGGCCTTCGTGGTCAACGAGAACGGTTCCAGCCGGCTGTCGGTTCTGAACCTGGGCTCGGGCAGGGTGCGTCCGTTGTCCGGCATTCCGGCCGGGGTGATGACCGGCCTGGAGTGGCATGAGAATGGCAAGGATCTCGGCTTCAGCCTGGCCCATGCCCAGTCCCCTTCCGACGCGCACTCGGTGGATGTGAAGACGGGGCGACTCACCCGGTGGACCGAGAGCGAGACCGGCGGGTTGCCCGCGCGCGAGTTCCGGGAGCCGGAGTTAATCACGGTCGAGAGCTTCGACCGGCTCAAGGTCAGCGGGTTCGTCTATCGGCCCGATCCCGCGCGTTTTCCGGGCAGGCGGCCGGTGGCGATGATCATCCACGGCGGCCCGGAATCGCAGTCCCGGCCGGGATTCATGGCCCGGTACAATTACTTCCTGAACGAGTTGGGCATGGCCCTGGTCGTGCCGAACGTCCGGGGATCGGCCGGCTACGGGAAACGCTTCCTGACCCTCGACGATGGCTATCTGCGCGAGGATTCCGTGAAGGACATCGGGGCATTCCTCGATTGGATCGGCACCGATCCGGGGCTCGATGCGGGCCGCGTGGCCGTGATGGGAGGCAGCTATGGCGGCTACATGACACTGGCCTCCCTGGTCCATTTCAGCGATCGGCTCCGCTGTGGGGTCGACATCGTGGGCATCTCCAACTTCGTGACCTTCCTCACCAACACCCAGGATTATCGGCGGGACCTGCGCCGTGTGGAATACGGCGATGAGCGCGATCCGCGGATGCGGGCCCATTTGGAGAAGATCTCGCCGCTCAACCAGGCCGACCGGATCCGGGTGCCCCTGATGGTCGTCCAGGGCAAGAACGACCCGCGGGTGCCGCTGAGCGAGGCCGAGCAGATGGTGAAGGCGGTCCGGGCCAACGGTCAGACCTGTTCCTACCTGATGGCCAAGGACGAGGGGCACGGGTTCGCCAAGAAGCCCAACGCTGATTTTCAGTTCCTGGGCACCATCTTGTTCTTCAAGGAGCACCTGCTGGGCAGACCGTCCGTCCGCTGATCCTGGTGGCCTTTCCGGCCCGCCTGTGGGCCCACTGGCTCGGCGGGCGGCTTGGTCAACGGAACAGGCTGTCGGCCCACTGCAGGCGGAACCACGGGAACATCACTTCCACGGCGACCAGTCCCAGGAAGAGTGCGCTGATCGTGCCGTTGAGCTTGAAGAAGGCGATGTTGACCGAGCGGGTGTCCCGACGGCGGGCTAGGAGGTGTTCGGCCAGCAACAGGACGCCGATCACCACCAACCCCAGCCAGTAGGCCAATCGGAACGCCGCCAGGGCCCCGAAGACCGCCAGCAGGATCCACAGCAACAGGTGGGCGATGAAGGCCACCCCCAGGGCGTTCTTCGGCCCCCACCGGACCACCAGCGAATGCAGTCCCTGGCGACGGTCGAACTCGTAGTCCTGGGTGGCGTAGATGATGTCGAAGCCGAAGAGCCACAGGAGCACCGAGGCCGCCATCACCAGGGGTACGAAGGCCCCGTGACTCAGTCGCATCTTGCCGTCGACGACCGGGAAGAACTCCACGCCCCCCTTCACCGCCAACCAGGCCCCGACCGGGGCGATGGCCAGGGCGATGCCCAGCCACACATGGGTGAAGTCTGTGAATCGCTTGGTCAGCGAGTAGAAGCAGATGAAGAACAGGGCCACTGGCGATAGCGCGAAACAGAGCGGATTGAGCGCCCCACTGGCGGCCACGAGTCCTGCGCCGCTCAGGAGGCACAGGCCCAGGGCGCTGGTCATGGAAATCGTCCCAGCTGGCAGGTGCCGACCGGAGGTGCGCGGGTTCAGCGCGTCGAACCGACGGTCCACGATCCGGTTGAAGGCCATGGCGCAGGTGCGGCCGGCGACCATGGCCGCCAGCACCAGCAGAAAGACCCGCCATCCGGGCCAGCCGCGCCGATCGCGGGCGGCCAGCATCATGGAGGCCAGCGCGAAGGGCAGGGCGAACACCGTGTGGCTGAACTTCACGAAGGAAGCCCACTTGGAGAGCAGGGAAATCATCGAGGAGAGGCGCGGGAAGTGACGGGGATCCGAGGCGACGGAGGGCGGGATTACTCGGGCTCCTCCTGCCAGCGCACGGTCAGTCGGTGTTCCACCCCCATGTGATCGAGCACCCTGGCCACGACGGTGTCGGCGACGGCATCCACCGTGGTGGGGCGATTGTAGAAGTGAGGATTGGCGGGAAGGATCTGCGCCCCGGCTTGGAGCAGGAGTTCGAAATTCCGCACGTGGACCAGCGAGAGCGGAGTCTCGCGGGGCACGAGGATCAGTTTCCGCCGTTCCTTGAGCATGACATCGGCGCAACGGAGCATCGAATCGGAACTCAGCCCATGGGCGATGCGGCCGAGCGTGCCCATGCTGCAGGGGATCACCACCATGGCGTCCGGCGGGTTGGACCCGCTGGCGAAGGGCAGGTTCATCGAGCGGTGGTTGTGGATCCGGACCCCTTCCGGTAGGCGAAGGCCCCCGGGTTGTTCGGCCTCGATGACCTGCGGGGCGTATTGGCTGAGCATGACATGGACCTCGTGTCGACGGGGATCCAGTTGGTCCAGCAGTCGCTGGGCGTAGATCGTTCCGCTGGCTCCGGTGATGGCGATCAGGAGTCGCATGTCGGGCACACCATGCCCCGAAAGCGCCGGAATCCAAGGTGGAAGCCATTGATCCGAACCGTTCCCGCCGGACGCCCGACGGCGCCGCCTCGACTCGGGCCGCACTTTTTGAAACCTGTCGCTTGAATCCACCCCGCTCGTTCCTAGAGTCCCGGCCTTGCTGAGTTGTCATCCATGAGCGACCCCAAACCCGTGTCCGCCGCCGCCAACACCCCGTGGGACATCCCTGCCGCGCGGTCCCTCTATAACATCGATCGCTGGGGCGCGGGGTATTTCGACGTGAACGGCGATGGCAACGTGGTGGTGACACCCCTGCGCGACAAGGGTGCGGCCATCGAGATCTCGGACATCATCGAGGAGGCCCGGCAGCGCAAGCTCCAGTTCCCGCTCCTGATCCGCTTCCAGGACATCCTGCGTGATCGGGTGGCCCACCTGAACAACGCCTTCCGGAATTCCATCTCCGAGTTCCAATACAAGGGCAGCTACCGAGGCGTCTTCCCGATCAAGGTCAACCAGCTCCGTGAGGTCGTGGAGGAGATCCTCGAGGCTGGCAAGGCCTTCAATTTCGGCCTCGAGGTGGGCTCCAAGCCCGAGCTTTACGCCGGCATGGCCCTGCAGGATCAGCCCGGCGGTCTCATCATCTGCAACGGCTACAAGGACCAGGCCTTCATCCGGCTCGCGCTCTCGGGCATCAAGCTCGGCAAGAAGGTGATCATGGTGGTCGAGAAGCTTGAGGAGCTGCGACAGATCGTGGCCGTCTCGAAGCAGGTGGGTGTGGAGCCGATGATCGGCATCCGTGCGCGTCTCCTCAGCAAGGGCGCGGGCAAGTGGGCCGAGAGCGGGGGCGAGAACGCCAAGTTCGGATTGAGCACCTCGGAGCTCTTGGCCGCGGCCGAGCTGCTGCGCTCCGAGAACCTGTCCGGCAGCTTCAAGCTCCTGCATTTCCACATCGGATCGCAGGTGCCGGACATCCTCACCGTGAAGAAGGCGGTACAGGAAGCAGCCCGGTTCTACGCGAAGCTCCAGAAGATGGGCTTCCCCATCGAGTTCATGGACGTGGGCGGCGGCCTGGGCGTGGACTACGACGGATCCCGCAGCGCCTTCGACAGCTCGACCAACTACACGCTGCAGGAGTACACCAACGACATCGTCTACTACATTGCCGACGTCTGCAACGCGGAGGGGGTGCCGCACCCCGACATCGTGAGCGAGTCCGGGCGTGCGTTGGTGGCCCACCATTCGGTGCTGGTGGTCGAGGTCTTCGGGTCCATCGACAAGACCCGCCAGGAGATCCAGTTCCAGTACGGTGCCGATGAGCATCGCCTGGTGAAGGAGATGCTCGATATCCGGGACAACCTCGGGAAGCTCAACAAGCTCGAGGCATTCCACGACGCTCACGAGCGCAAGGAAGACGCCCACCAGATGTTCACCCTCGGGGTGCTCGAACTGCCCGAGAAGGCCAAGATCGAGACCCTGTACTGGGAAATCTCCAAGGAGGTCGTGCAGTCGTTCCGCGGGCAGGCCTATGTGCCCGAGGAGATTCGTCATCTTGAAGACAGCCTTGGCGACCAGTACCTGTGCAATTTCTCGGTGTTCCAGTCGTTGCTGGACCACTGGGCCCTGGGCCAACTCTTCCCCGTGATGCCGGTGCACCGCTTGCTGGAGCGCCCGACGCGCGAGGGCACGCTGGTGGACATCACCTGCGACTCCGACGGCTGCATCAACAAGTTCGTGGACCTGCGCGATGTGCGCGACACCCTGCCGCTGCATGAACTGCGTGAGACCCCGCAGGGCCAGGAGCCGTATTATCTCGGGTTCTTCTTGATGGGGGCGTACCAGGACATCATGGGCGACCTGCACAACCTCTTCGGCCGGGTGAATGAGGTGCATGTGTTCCTCGAGCCCGACGAACCCTGCGGCTACTACGTCGAGGAGGTGATCGAGGGCAACACGATCAGCCAGTGCCTTACCTCGGTGCAGTACGACGAGGGCGAGCTCAAGCGCCAGATGAAGGCCCAGGTGGATGCGGCCATCAAAGGCGACAAGCTCAAGCCGACCGAGGGCATGCGCCTGCTCGACGAGTACGAGCGAGGCCTCAAGGAGTACACCTACCTCGACATCCATCCCCCGGTTCTTGGGGCAAATGGCAATGGGCACTCTCGCTAGGGCTCCGCGGGATCAGGCGCTGCGCTCGCAGGGAAGCTCGGGGAAGGTTGGGTTTTCACGCTGCGCGTGAGGGGAGGGGGAGTGATCGCTTCCAGTGCTTGCTCCGGCCCGACCCGCTCCGCTGCGGTTTTTCGGGGGATCCGCCGGCATGGCCAGGGTTGGAGTTGGGGGAGGGTCCTTGCCCGTGGCGGGGTTGGCCCCCATGATGGTCCCGCGGGATCGGGATCTCTGGGAAGATTATGAAATTCGGCTACCTCATCGACATGGACGGCGTGATCTACCGGGAAAACCGGTTGATCCCGGGAGCGGTGGAGTTTGTGAACGCGCTGTTGAGCACGGGTACGCCGTTCCTGTTCCTGACCAACAATTCCGCGCCCACGGCCGAAGACCTGACGGTGCGCCTGCGACACCTCGGCGTGAACGGCCTCTCGCCCAAGCATTTCTACACCTCCGCCATGAACACGGCGGACTTCCTGGCCGAGACGCATCCGAACTGCTCGGTGTTCGTCATCGGTGAGGGAGGTCTCCTGACGGCCCTGCACGACTACAAGATCGCCAATGATGCGATCCGGCCCGACTACGTGGTGGTCGGCGAGGGCGCAGCCACGACCGAGAAGCTGGCCAAGGCGCACGAGTGCATCGAGCGGGGGGCTCGGCTCATCGCGACCAATCCCGACAATTGGTGCCCCGTTTCCGAGGAGAAGACCCGTCCGGGTGCGGGGGCCATCGCCGCCTTTCTGGAAGCGAGCACGGGCTCGCGTGCCTACTACCTCGGCAAGCCCAACGGCTACATGTTCCACCGTGCTCGCCGCAAACTGATGGATGCGGCGCTCAACTTCGACGGTCCGGTGGCCATGATCGGCGACACCATGGAGACGGATATCCGCGGAGCGGTGGAAGCGGGACTTCAGGGTTTCCTCGTGCTTACCGGATCCACCCAGATTGAGAACGTGTGCGACTACGTCTATCAGCCGAGTCGCATCCTCCAGAGTGTGGCCGATCTCACCGAGGAGATCCTGACCGGCAAGGCCGCCAGCCACTTCGAGACCACTCTGGGCACCCCGCGTGCCAGCGGCGGCAAGTCGGGGCACCGGCACCAGACCGATGTCTTCGCCTTCCACAAGCCCCGGCCTCGCCCTGCGATGACCAAGTAGCCCGATTCGCTGAAATCGAGGCAGCGCCCCTCGTTCAGGGGATCAGTCGGAGAATGCCACAGGCCGGCATGGCATTCACGGGCAATGGGGTTGCCCGGGTCCGGAGGATGTGCTCGCCGTCACCTGTGATGCTCGTGGTGACGGTGCTGAGGTGGGCCTCAGGAGTTCTTGAGCACGATCTGCACGATGATGTTGCCGGCATCGCGGCAACGGTCGATGACCTTCTCGAGCAGGTCGTAGAGATCCTTCAAGGCCACCACGCTGATCGCGTCGTGCGGGGCGTTGTAGAGGTCCTTCAACCGTTCCACCATGAGGTTGTCGGCCTGACCCTCGAGGTACTGCAGCTTCTGGTTCTGGTCCTTGATCTTGGCCAGGTCCGGGGAAGAACGCAGTTCGCGCACCATCGCCTGCAGGGTCTCCATCGACTGCTGCAGCAGTTCGGCCTGCCGCTGGAATCCGGCGCGGGGCAGGTTGGGCGGACTGATCAGGAAGCGTTCGGCGAACTTCTCGAGAGTCTTCGGCACCTTGTAGAGGGCCTGGGCCAGGGCGTCGATGTCCTCGCGCTCGAGCGGTGTGACGAAGGTCTGGGTGAGCCTCTGGTTGATCTCCTCGGTGATGCGCTTCTCCTTGCGACGCACCGCTGCGAACTGGTCAAGACCCGCAGGGTCGGGCGAAGAGAGATGTCGCACGAAGATCCGCACGCTTTCGTGGGCCTCGTCGGCGCTCTGTTCCAGCAGGTCGAAGAAGATGTCGCCGCCACCGACCAGTCGTTGCAGGGAGATCATGTCAGTGAAGACGAGGGTTGGGAGTGCCGCCGCGGTGTCAAGATCGGGAAGGGGCCGAGGGACGCGGGTTGCGGCATCAACGGAAGGCCTCGGGCACCGATTCCGGGATGCCGACCATCTCCCGGTAGTCGGTGATGATGCGCAGCACTTCCTCCGGGGTGTCGGCCATCTTCAGGAGGTCGAGGTCACCCGGAGAGATCATGCCCTTGGCTTCCAGGGTGGTCTTGAGCCAGTCGAAGAGGCCCTTCCAATAGTCTCGGCAGACCAGGATCAGGGGAAGGCGGGGGACGCGGCGGGTCTGCACGAGGGTCGCGATCTCGAAGAGTTCATCGATGGTGCCGAAGCCGCCCGGCATGAACACGAACGCCACGCTGTACTTCACCAGGGCGACCTTCCGAATGAAGAAGTAATGAAAGTGGATGGAGACGTTGGAGTAGGGGTTCGGCTTCTGCTCCTTGGGCAGCACGATGTTGAGCCCCACGCTGATGCCGCCGGCCTGCGAGGCGCCCTTGTTGGCGGCCTCCATGATGCCGGGGCCTCCGCCGGTGATCACGGCGAAGCGTTCCTTCGCCAAGCCGGCGGCGATCGCCTCCGTCATGGCATAGCAGGGGTCCTCGGGACGGCCGCGGGAAGAGCCGAAGAACGTGACCGCCGGCGGCAGGCGCGAGAGCGTGTCGAACGACTCGACGAACTCGGCCATGATCTTGAAGACCCGCCAGGGATCCTCATGGACGCGCTGAATGTGGGAGGTCTCCATGCTGGGAAACGCTATCCGGGATCGGACCCCGGGTCAGCCGCGGAATCGCGGCCCCGAGGGCGCCGCAGGTGGTCCCGCACCAGCCTCCGAGCGAACTCCACCAGCGGCCGATCCTCGATGAGGCTGCCGAAGCGGAGGTGGTCGGACCCGCTCTGGGCCCATCCGGTCATCTCTCCGACGCCCCGCAGCCGGAAATCCAGCTCGGCCAGGGCGAAGCCGTCGTCCGTCTCTGCAAAGGCCTTCAACCGGGGATCAGGGAGTCCCTGTGCCTTTCCACCCACCAGGATGCAATGGCTCTCGGCCGCCCCGCGGCCGATTCGCCCGCGCAACTGGTGCAGTTGGGCCAGTCCGAATTGCTGGGCGTTCTCGATGAGCATCAGCGTGGCCTGCGGCACGTCGATCCCCACCTCGATGACCGAGGTGGCCACCAGGGCCTGGATCCGTCCGGCGCGGAATTCCGAGAGCACGCGTTCCTTGTCTTCGGCGGGCATACGGCCATGAAGCTTGCCGACCGCATGCGGTTCGAGGGCCTTGCAGATGCGCGGGTACTCGGTCTCGACCGACTTGGCGTCCTCTTCGCCGTTGTCGAGGATGCGGGGATACACGATGTAGGCTTGGTGCCCACGTTCGATCTCCCGACGAAGAAAAGCCCACACCTTGGGCAGTGCCTCGGGCGTCCGCAGGTGTGTCCGGATGTTGCCTCGCCCCGGGGGTTTCTCATCGAGCACGCTGATGTCGAGGTCGCCGTAAAGGGTGAGCCCGAGGGTCCGGGGGATGGGCGTGGCGGTCATCACCAGCAGGTGGGGATAGCGGCCCTTGCGCAGCAGGCGTTCGCGCTGGGCCACCCCGAAGCGGTGTTGTTCGTCGATGATGACCAGTCCGAGTCGCTCGGGCAGGAACCCCGATTCGATCAGGGCATGGGTGCCGACGGTCAGGCCGACGTCGCTGAAACCGAGGTTCAGGCCGGGTTCGGAACCCGATTTCACGCTGGCGGTCCACAGGTGGACGGGGATTCCCAAGGGTTCGAGCCAGCGCCGGAAGTTCGCGTGCAACTGCTGGGCGAGGATCTCCGTGGGTGCCATCACCACGGCCGAATACCCGCTCTCGATCGCCATGAGCGCCGCGGCAGCCGCCACCAGGGTCTTGCCCGACCCCACATCGCCCTGGAGTAGGCGGCGCATGGGTACGGTTCCGCCCATGTCCTCCCGGATTTCGCGCAACACGCGGTTCTGGGCCGCCGTGGGTCGGAATCCGAGCTGGGCCAGGAAGGGTCGCATTCGTGAATTGTCGCCTTGGCACGGCAGGGCGGTGGCCTTGGATTCCAGGTTGAGGCGGCGGCGCTGGATCTCGAATTGCAGCGCGATGAACTCGTCAAGCGCGAGGCGCTGGCGTGCCCGTTCCGCATCGGTGTCGGAGGTAGGGAAATGCAGGTCCCGGATCGCCTGGGCTCGCGAGGGCCACGCTTGAGCCAACACAGGAATCTCCTGTTGGCCGTCGGCGGAGGCCGTCCACCCAGCACGACTGGCTTGGGACAGCAGGTCCGGATCCGACTCCGGGATGCGGTCGCCGAAGGCCTTCAGGACGTTCCAGGCGATCCGCCGGCGGGCCCGCTGGGTCAGGCCGTCGGTGAGGCTGTAGATGGGCACCCAGCGGCCGACGTGGAGGCTGGGTTCCTCGGCAGCGTCGACCGTTCCCGCGGCCATGGCCGTGGGCTCAGGCTCATTCTCGCGGGTGACCGACGAGAG
>CAIOKD010000265.1 GCA_903858835.1 uncultured Verrucomicrobiota bacterium | reverse complement strand
GCCCAGTCGCCCTGGTTCCGACGCACGACCAACCAGTGGTTCACCCCGGTGATGGAGGTCCTGCCCACCGATCCGGCCCAGGCCGACCTCTTCCAAGGACTGCCCGTCCCCGGAGCCTGTCCCCCGAGACGCGAAGAATCCCGGGCATCCGCTCCGGGCGATGCACCGGCCCTGGACTTCGTGCCGCGGCCCGCGGTGGCCCGGTATCGGGAATTCGTCCGCGCCCATCGCATCGGGCACGCGGCCCAATCATTCCAGGCCGACCTGCCGGTGGTGGCCGGCGAAGAAACCAGCCTGTCCTTCCTGCACGACCGCACCCGCGCTCCGGGACCGGTCCAATGGAGGCTTCCCGACGGTTGGTCGGCACGGCTCAAGCCCGGCAACCGGGTGGGCGTCACCGCGCCTGGAAACGCCCGCGACGACGTGACGCTGGAGGCGAGCATCGGCGATCACCGGGCGACGGTGCGCCTGCACCCGGTTCCGTCACTGAAGGTGCCCCGCGTGTCTGCACCGCCGTGGAACCATCGGGCCGACGACCCCGCCTGGGCGGCGCTTCCCGCCACCGACATCGGTCCCGAACGGAGTTGGCAGGGCCGATCCGACGGGGCCGCCGACTGCAGCGGCCGGTTCCGCCTCGGGCATGATGGAAAGACCCTGTGGGTCGAGGTCCAGGTCCGGGACGATGTCGTGGTGTCCAACATCGACGCCAACGACATCAAGGGCCATTGGCGCAGCGATTCGGTGGAACTGTGCGTGGACCCTTCGGCCGGCGCAGAACACACGCTGGGATGCTGGAAGGCCGGCCTCTTCCCCTTCGACCGGTCCGGGCAGGTCCGGGGCGCCCGGGATGCCGACGCCGATCCGGGCCCGCTGGAGCGACATTCGCCGGGCACCCGACTGCTGTCCTGGAAGACCCCCGGGGGCTACACGCTCCGCGCGGCGATTCCCTTGAAGGAGTTGGGCATCCAGGGAAGGCGTGGCACCCGGGCCGGCCTCAATGTGCTGATCTACGACGGCGACAAGGCCGATGCCCAACCCGGCGAGAACATCAACCGGACCCGACTGGCCTGGGCGCCGCGATCGGGAGTCCAAGGCCGGCCCGAGGACTGGGGCCGGATGGTCCTGGAGTAGTCGGGCGGACGCCCCCCCCGCGCCCCGATCCGACACGGCCCCGACCACGGACCGGTTGATCCCGGCCTTCTCTTGGCCCAAGGTGTCGCCATGCACCCCGAGTACGTCGAACGTGTCGTCAACCTGCTGGACCCTTCGCTGAACCGCCTGCGGAATGTCACCCAGGAGGAAGCCGTGGCCCGGGTCCTGAGCGGCGACGCCGGTCGCGTGGCGGAGATCGACGGATCCTTCGCGCTGCTGGCCCGCGACGGCAAGACCGTCCGCATGGCCCGATCGCTGGACCGGCCGATGCGCTACTTCCTGGCCAAGCGGGCCGAGGGGCCCGCCCTCATCGTGGCCGACCGCATGGACGCCATCCACGCCCAACTCGAGCGTGAAGGCTTGGCCGACCAGTTCCATCCGAGCTACACGCGCATGGTGCCGGCGCATTACGTGGTGGAGATCCAGCTGATCGGCTGCCCCGACCCCGACCCCGTCTACACCCGCTACTTCAACCCCCTGACCAATTCCCTGCCCGCCGACCTCGACGTCATCGGGCGCCAGTACATCGGGGCCCTGGCCGACGAGGTCGGGAAGCAGCTCGGCTCCCTCGATCCGAAGGAACCCATCGGTGTGGCATTCTCGGGCGGGATCGACAGCGGTGCGGTCTTCCTGGCCACGTACTTCCAGATGCGCCGGCTCGGCATGAGCCCGTCCCGCTTGAAGGCCTTCACGCTCAACCTGGGCGATGGCCCCGACCTGGCACAGGCGCGCCAGTTCCTGGAACCCCTCGGACTGGGGCTCTTCCTGGAGGAGATCCCGGGCAAGCCCTCGGACCTCGACCCGTCGGAGACGTTGCGCGTGCTCGAGGACTACAAGCCGCTCGACGTCGAATGCGGTTCGATGGCCCTGGCCCTCTGCCGCGGCATCCGCGAGCGCTACCCGGATTGGAAGCACCTGTTCGATGGCGATGGGGGCGATGAGAACCTGAAGGATTACCCCATCGAGGAGAACCCGGAGCTCACCATCCGCTCGGTGGTCCACAACCTGATGCTCTACCACGAGGGTTGGGGCGTCGGCCGGATCAAGCATTCCCTGACCTACAGCGGCGGCCTCAGCCGAGGCTATGTGCGGACCTATGCACCAGCCCGTCGGCACGGCTTCGAGGGCTACAGCCCGTTGATGAGCCGCGGGGTGATGGCGGTCAGCGAGGCGATCCCGTTCATCGAACTCACCCGCTACGACGTGCCGACCCTTTACTCGCTCAAGGGAGAGGTGGTGCGCCGCGGGATCCGGGCCGTGTTCGGCGTGGACATGCCCGTGTTCGAGAAGCGGCGCTTCCAGCACGGAGCGATCTCCAAGGAATCCCTCCGCGAACGGATGCCGGCCCAGGAAGCCCGGTATCGGCGCGAGTTCATGGCCCTGTATTCCTGAACCAGAGACCCGCTCCGCATCGCCCCCGCGACCAACCCCGCGCACGGGATCTGCTCGGCACTACCAGCGCCGAAGCTTGCCGGCGGTGTCGACCACCCACCACTGCACACCTTCGAAGAACCCGGTCTCGGCGATCACCTGGCGGATCCCGAGATCCTCAAGCTCCTGCAACTGGCGGGCCGGCACCGCGGGATCGAGGGCCGGCTCGAAGAGGAAGGTCTCGGTGAAGTTGTGATGTCCGGGGGAGTAGGTCTGGCTGCCGGCGCTCCGAAGCGCCAGCGGCTCGCGGGTGATGCCTCGGAGGACCGTCTCCACGAACCCGAGGTTGGGAGCGGTGTATCCGGCCGTCGGACCGGTGGGTTCCGGCGGCCAGTAAAAGCGGGTCTCCACCGCGACGCCGCCGGCGCGAGTGAGCAGACGGCGTTGCGGCAGGCACTCCGGAGTCACCGGACGCCACGGCACCATTCGGACCGACTCGGTCAGGACGGTGCCGGGACCTTCCCAGGTGAGTTCCGGCTGGGGCGCCTCATGGGTAGCCTCGAGCGTCACGGACCCATCGAGCAGAGTCACCCAGGCGGCCGTCGGGGGTGTCACCGACCGGGGCCAACGCACCACGAGATCGAGCTTCCGTCGCTGGGTTCCCGATCCCGCCGTCCATGAATCCCGGGTCTCGTCGCCCGCCAGCGAGTGCCGGAAGCCGGGCCACTGGTTGAAGGAGTTGGTCAGGATCCACTCCGGGCCGCGGTGGGAGGCGTCCCAGGCCATGGAACGGAACGGCGGTGAGGCCAACCCCTCCGCAGTGAGGCGTCGGGCCTCGGTGGCCAATCGCAACCGGGATTTGAGGCGATGCTTGGCGAAGACGCTGGAAAACTCCCCCTCCTCCACCACGAGGATTTCCTCGGTCGGCATCAGGAATGAGGTCAGGGGTTTCGATCCGGCATCGCCGAGCGGCAGCGGCCGGACCTGCTTGAGTTCGAGGCGTCCCGGCTGCACCCGCTTGTATTCGAAGTCGAGGGCGAACCGGGACTTCCCGGGATTGAGCTTCGCGTATTGCCGGGCCACCGCATCGAGGAGTCCCACCAGGCGACGATAATCGGCCTCCCAGGGCATCACATGGTCTCCCAGCGGCACCCGGGAGGAGGACTGCCGGAGCGCCACCGCCATCGAACCCCAGGACTGGTAGAAGTCCACGATCTCCGGCCGGGCGGCACTGTCCGGATTGGTGATGGATTCGGCCCCGGCCTGGGACACCAGCTTGCCATTCAGGGAAACCGAGCCACCGATGGATTCCCAGGTCAGGGTCGCCACCCCGTTGGCCATCTCGATCTCGTCGGGGAACGACGGATGGACGAGCACTGCCATGCCCACCTCGGATTCATTCACGCCCCGGCGCCAGCGCTCCAGGAAGGCGTTCTCGTTGTAGAAGCTGGCGTAGACCTTCTGGATCGCCCGGAAGACGCCGCGTTCGTCGGGTTCCCCGGGATCGCAGCCGCAGGGCCCCGCCGCATCGGCATCGAGATCGTCGGCCGGGCATCCGCTGTAGCTGTCGTAGAGACCGGCACCGGTGAACTCCTCGCCATCCTCGACGTTGGTGGAACTGCGAAAGCGCAGTTTGCGGTCGGGAGAGAACCCCGCGGCCGCCAGGGCCTCGAGCACGGCGGTCCGCTCCGAAGATCCGAACCGGGCCTCCTGGGTGAAGGTCTTTCGCAAGGCCTCCAGGCGTGGCCTCAGCACGGCGATCCCGGGATCGGGCCCGAGGCCGCCCAACTGGAGCTGGATCTCGGCCTGGAGCGTGCGCCCGTTGGGTAGGGTCTGCGCCAGGAACCGATCCCAAAGGTCGAAGGTCAGGGCGATGGCCGGTTGGGCATTGGAAGGAACCGCCTGCCGGAGCAACCCGTAATGCGCGGCCTTGCCCCCCACCCAGCGCAGGGACGAGGGGGCCAGCGGCTCCGGATGGACGATCGAACCCTTCGTCGCCTTGGGCGTGACCGCGAAGGGTCGCGGTCGCTTGAGGGAGAGCAACTCCTCGCGGACCCCGCCGGGCAACCCCGCCCCCAGGTCCAGCACGGTGGCCGAGGCGTTGAAGCTACGCTGGGTACGGAGCGCCACCTCGCGACCGGCCAACGATCGCAGGCGCTCCCGCTCGGTCGGATCGGCGAACCAGACGAATGGAATCCCCTCGCCCTGGGCCAACAGCGCCACGTGGGAATTGGGGGTCGAGGGCAGGAGGCTCAGGATTCCCGCCAGCGGTGGCAGTTCGGCCGGGACCCGGTCGGTCAGGAGGATGTCGGTGGAGAGCAGCCGGCCCGACGCGAGCGCGGCGGGGATCTCCGTCGCGGGCACCCAGGTCAATCGACCGACCGCCCATCCCTCCGAATAGACCGCATCCCGGGTGACCCACCGGTCGATGGATCCCACTGGAAATCCCGCCTGCTCAAACATATCGCGATGCGCCTCGGCTGCGCCGACCTGCTCCGGCGACGGCAGGTACCACGCCTGGGTCCCCACCGGCGCCCGGACAGCCGCGCGAACGAACCTCAGCCAGGAGACAACCTCTCCAGTGTCCCAGAGATCCTGGCCCACGAACTGGATCCCGTACTCCGGGCGGCCGTCGCCCGGGACCAACACCGCCCCGAGGATCGCCAGATTGTCGTTCGTGTGAAGCGTGCGCC
The DNA here is from genome assembly GCA_903858835.1 of uncultured Verrucomicrobiota bacterium. GTDB lineage: Bacteria > Verrucomicrobiota > Verrucomicrobiia > Limisphaerales > UBA9464 > SXXZ01. The sequence continues at coordinate 6,905 of CAIOKD010000265.1, read as the reverse complement.
GGTCGAACTCGGTCCGGGCCATGCCGGAGAACGGATCGAGGCGCAGGCGGGCGTAATCGAAGTGGAAGGGGTATCGTGCGGAATCCTGGAACCAGACCCGGGACGGGGCCGACCGGAGCAGGGTGAACTTCGCCCACAGCACCGGCGTGTCGAAGGGGTTGCCCGCGGCCGTGACCAGGAACGGATCTCCCGCCACCGCGAGCTGGTTGCGCCCGTCGTCGGCCGACGTCTTCGCACGTCGGGTCATGCGGTAGAATCGATGCGTGTCCGCCGGGTGGCCGCGTCGCTGAACAGGATTTCACCGCCATGGAACAACGCCGCCTCCCGCCAGGATCGGAGGTCCACGGAGACCTGGATGGTCTGGACCTGCTGGGTCGACTCGGTGGATCGCAGGCGGAACCAACCCTGGGCATCCGGCGGCAGTACCTCCATCGGCCCGGCCACCAGAGGCGGGACCACGGCCATCAGCAGTGTCCAGAATTGGAAACAACGGTGATCGAGGGGCCAATTCAACAGGTTCCACACAGGGTTCATGGCAGGTTCGGGATGGCGGGGTGCTTGCAACGGCATCCCTGATCCGACAACGGGGCCGAAACGGATGCCTCTCAACGCCGTTCCTGGTTGAGACTGAGCAATCTCCGCTCCGCCTGGGAGCGGTTGTGAACCCCCAACTTCACATAAATGCGCCGAATGTAGGTGCGGACCGTGGCGTAGGTCAGCCCGAGCGCCTCGGCGATCTCCTTGACCGAATCCCCCGTCTTGGCCATTTGCCGCAACAGTTCGTTCTCCTTGGCGGTCAACTCGGGCAGATCGTTGACGGTCTGGCTTTCCCGGGATCCGCGGGAGCGCCACACCTCCAGCAGTCGTCGGGCGATCTGGGCGTCCAAGGGTGAGCCGCCCCCGGCGGCCAGCTGCACCCCATCCACGATCGACCGCCAGCCGGAGCGCTTGAGCATGTAGCCCACGGCACCGGCACTGAGGGCCTCGCGAATGGTTGCGTCGTCCTCGAATACCGTGAGGACGACGAACGAGGTGTTCGTCATCGAGGGCGCCAGGGCCCGGAGCACCTCGATCCCGGAACCGTCGGGCAGGCCGAGGTCGAGCAGCACGATGTTCGGTTTCCAGACTGGCAACCGTTGGATCGCATCCCGCAGGGTGCTCGCCCCGCCCAGCAACTCGATTTCCGCCTGCTGCCTGAGGCAGGCCGCGAGCATTTCCCCGAAGCCGGTGGAGTCTTCCACCATCGCCACCCGAACCCGAGGCTTGTTCCAGATCATCTCAGGCGCCGGAACCTCAGTCGGCGGGATCTGATCTGTATTTCCAGGCTTCATCGGACGATGCGAGGCAGCTTCAGCAGGATGACAGAACTACCGGGCGTGGAAACGATGGAAACATGCCCCCCGAGATCCCTGATACGCGACGCGAGACCGGACAACCCCCGACCGGAAGCAAGGGCATCCCGAACGACGAACCCGACGCCATTGTCCTCCAGCCTATACGAGACCCAATCCGAGCCGACCCTGAAGTCGATGGTCACCTTGCTGGCATGTCCGTGACGCACCGCATTGCGGGTCAGCTCCTGGGTGGCCGCCACGATCAATTGGCGCACCCAACCACCGATCTCCAGTTCGGAACCGGCGAGGAGCTTGAACTCGAGTTCCACCGAGCACACGCGCAGGTAGTCCCCGGCCAGGCGCTCGATGTGCTTTCCCAGGTCGGTCGCCGCCTCGGACACATCGCGCATCAGCCAGACCATGTTGTCCAGGGCCACGGTCGCATCCACCGATTTGGCATGGATTCGGGTGATCATGGGCATCGCAGCCTCATTGGGACCGACAAAGAACGTCGTCTGCTCGGTCAGCATCTGGATTTCGCTCAACCGGTTGCCGAGATCGTCGTGCAAGGCGCGCGCGATCCGGACACGGTCACTTTGCACCCCCTCCAGAGCTCGAATGCGGATTCGTCGATGATGGATCGTCGACCGCCAGAATTGGCCGGCCATCAACGCCAACATCGTGACGAATCCGGCGAGGATGGCCCAGCGAGAGGATTTCGATAGTACCGGCGAGGGCTCGACCTCGATCCACGAGGTGGTGCCGGTGCTCCACCCTCCTCCGGGCAACCGGGTCTGGAGGCGAACCGGAAACGGCCCCTCGCCGCGGGCAACGATGCGGATGGGTTCACTGGGATTCCAGAGGACCCAGGCATCGTCGCCCTGCGAGGTGGTGTAGCGGACCGGGAACGGTTTGAGTGCGGCCGCGAGATTGCCGCGAAGCTGCATCAGGACATGGGCCCCTTCCGGGATGCAGAGTCCGGCCAATGGAACAGAGCCGTCGCGGTCATCGGTCTTTTGGATCCGCACGTCCCCGATCTGAAACTCCGGGTAGCCACGAGAGGGGACCAAAGATTCCAAACGGACCAACAGCACGCCCTTGTTGCAAGAAAGAGCCACCTCCCCGGTGGGCAGGACGAGCGGATTTCCGGTCCGCTCGGAGTTCAATGCCACCTCGGCCAACGTTGCGAAGGGGATGACCTTGCCGAAGGGCTCGACGACATTCGTACCGGCGGGCGCCGCACCCGGTCCAGTCAGGGCGGCATCGAGCCAGGCTGAGGGGATCTCTTGGATACCAGCGCTGGAAGCGAGCCAAAGACCGGACCGCGGATCATGGAAACCCACGGAGTCCGTTCCCGGAAACACCCCCTGCTGGGGCCCAAGGAGCACCACCCGATGCCCCTGACTGACAGCGACCCCCGAGGAACCCACCACCATCACTCGCCCACGGTCATCGACGTGCAGGGATCGGGCATTGCCGATCGATTCCAGATCGGCCGGGATGGGTACCCAGGCGTCGCCCCGGCGGCATTTCAATCGACCGCCCACGATCATCCAAAGGCGATCTCCCTGGATGGAGAGATTCAAAATGGGCCCCTCCAGCGTCAGGGTCGAGGTGTGGGCCGGGTCGTCTGGAATCCGCAACAGGGTGCCCGAATCGGTGCCCGCCCAAATCACTCCCGTGGAGTCCACCGCCAGGGAGGTCACCGTACCCTTGCCCAATCGTCCCGACAGATCGAGGCCCGGCAGCAACATGCCGTCGGCATCGAGCAGCATCAGCAATCGCTCACCACCCACCACCACCCCCCGGGAGGTCGACAGGACCGAGGTTACCGACACTCCACCCCGTACCAATCCCGTCCCGTTCGCTGGAGGCACGAGATGCTCTCCTTCACGGGTCAACAACCCCTGCGCCCCGGCGGCGGCCCACAAACGACCCCGGGGATCGACGGCAATAGATAATACGCGAAACACTCTCCGCTCTCGGATGTTCTTGACCAGATTTCTTCGGGAAGGCGGCCCTGCGACGTCGGTGTCGTTCCGTCCGAAGGTTACCAACCGATGCGGTTCCCGACCGACCAACTTCAATCCCTCGCCCTCCGAAGCCACCCACCAGTTGCCCCAGCCATCTTCATGGATGGCCAAGATGGGCTCGACGTTCGACTCGACCCGGAAAATGAGGGGTGCGACCGAGGGGTCGGTGAACAGGTAGAAGAGTCCACGATCGGCACCGATCAGGACTTCCCCCCGGCGGGTGGCCAGGAAACATCGAGCCAGACGAACGCGTGCAGCATCCGCGCCGAAGGGAGATCGCCAGGTCCCCTGGTCGCGAACGACAAGCAATGCTTCCCCGAGTTCCGTCAGGATCGACATCCAAAGTCTGCCCCGGGGATCCTCAAACACCTCGCACCACCGGATTCGGGCGCCGGGATCCAAAGGCCCTGGGATGCGGGTCCAGCCCTGGAGGGCCCCCCGCCAGAGATCACCCCGCTCATCCACCCGATACACCCCGCCTTGGCGCGCCCCCCACATGGATGACAGCAAGCGGTGCCCATCGCCGACGGAAGGGTCGACCGGCAGCAGGCCTTCCAGGGTTCCACATCGTCCGTGGAGTTCTTGACCCGCCGTCCACCAGACCCAGCCCTGCCCGTCGCGCACCAGTTCCGATCCGGTGCGCCGGCTCTCACGGTACCCCCCTTTGGCCGCCGGCTCGAAACCATGGATCGATCCGGCCACACTGAACCATAGATACCCCCGGCCATCGACCGCGGATCGTGCAATGGGCGCACCCCCCAAGACTTCGAGGCCTTCAGGCACGAAGAACCGTTTTCCATCGAATGCCCGAAAGCCATGGTTGCCGGAAACCCAAAGCTGTCCCTCGGGGGATTCCTCAAGGTCGAGGATATCCCCCCGGGGCAGACCATCCCGATGATCCCAATGGCGATTGAGGAAGAGTTTGGAAACCTCGTTCGGTAGACTCGGATCCGAGGCAGCATCCCCGAAGGCCAGGATGCAGGAAAAACCCGAGATCCAGAGAGCGACCACAAGGTGGATGGTCCTCAAATGTGCCGCAGGAACATGAACAGATGCCAACGAACCCTTGAGGAGGCAGGGCCATCGATTTCCGGGGGATTTGGAAGCCAGGGCCGAGTCATGGTGGCGAGCTCGCCGGGTCACAGTCGCTTTCAAAACAGCGCCCCGCAGATGGTCCTCAAATGAATACATCCAGATACTGAACGATCTCTTATTCTCGACGGATTGGCGCCTATCGCCACAGATTTATCGCCAGTCGCTAACTTTTTTTTGTAACATCGCGGGCCGGAGACTGCTTTTGTGGATCTTCTGTTACAAAGAAACGTTGAGTATTTTTTTACCCGTATCTCTTCGGGGCACTTGGAGCGCAGCGTGAGCCAAAGTGGTTCACCCCCTCCAACTCAGGGAGATTCCCGCGCCATGCACAGCGTCTCGATCAACCTCGGCAAACACCTCAAGGGTCATTCCAACTACCTCCGATGGTTCCTGGAGGAGCACCCCTCCGAGCGCCGGTGTCTCCTGCAGATGTACCCCATGCATCGGCGCTGGTTTCTGCATTTCGTGTTGGAGACCCGATGGATCTCGCTGCTGGAGACCGAAATCAACCTGGCCGCCGCCCTGACGGGAATCAGCCCCGAGGAACGGCACGCCTCCCTGCGCTCGATCTGCGAGGTCTATGAACGTCGCCCGCATCCCCAGGGCCTCCGAGGTTGGATCCAACGAGGGTTGGAGGCCCAGCCGATGCGCCTCCTTGCTTGATGGCTGCCACGCCTGAATATTTGACCATTCAAACACCTTAATATGTACCGATCTGCACGTCATCCGGACGCCTCTTCCGAGCCCACCGTTCGCCTCTTCGATTGGTTGCTCGTCGAATCCAAGCGGGGACTGAGGCTCAAGGGCTTCGCCAAAGATCCCTCCCGGGGTGAGCGCGGCAAACCCCTGCTGAGCGCCCCTCTGGTGGGCCGCATCGGCCAATACATCCTGTCACAGAAGGGTTGCCTGTACCGGTTGGAGACACCCGGCACCCCCGACGCCCAGAAACAGGCCTCCATGCGGGCTCGCTTGGAGCAGATCAAGCCCGTGGGCGATGATCCCACCGGTCCTGATCGCACCTTGGAGACCGTCGTGGCCGACCAGGACCCCAAGACCCGCCGGTTCCTCGCCGACCTGTGTGAGGCCCAGGGGCTGAAGGTGCACGAGGCCGATTCCGCGGAGCAGGCGGTCGACCTGATCCTCCAGGGTCATGGCGACGGCGTCATCCTCCGCATCTTCGGAAACGGCGCGCTGGGGGTTCCCGTGTTCCGGATGCTGACCGCAGTGCAATGGCCCCAGAAGACCCTGTTCATACCGCTGGAGACCATCTCCAACTGGGTGGAGATCCAGAACACCCTCGGCAGCAGCGCCACCGTTCCGTACGCGGAATCCCGCCGGATGTCGCGTGCAATCGAGGCTCTGCTGGACGGTCGAATCGGCCTTTCCCGCGACGTTCTGGTCGAGAGCGCCCCCTCGCCCCTCAAGAACATCTACCCGCTGTCCGACCGAGAACGTCATATCGCCGCCCTTCGCGGAGCCGGGGTGTCCTGCCAGGAGATCGCCGACCAACTCGGCCTGTCGGTCAACACGGTGTACGCCCACACGCGCAACATCGCGCGGAAGACCCGCCCGTTGAGGGGCGATTCGGAGCCCTCGCAGAGCGATGCTGCTACCGGTCCGGCCGGTGCTTGAGTCAGCGTGAGTGCGCCTGAAAAACGGCGCGCTTGGCACTGGATTCGGTTCCCGACTTCGGTTCCCATGCGACGCGAACGTTATGGGAGCCATCCAATTTGGGACCGACGGCTGGCGTGCCGTCATCGCCGAGGACTTCACCTTCGCCAACCTGGACCGCGTGGCCCAGGCGACGGCCGACTACTGGAGGTCCCATCCGGTGGAGGGATGCCGGAACGACCGCGCCGTGGTCGGCTACGACCGCCGGTTCCTTTCGGAGCAATTCGGAACCCGGGTGGCCGAGGTCCTGGCGGGCAATGGATTCACCGTCACGCTGACCGACCGGCCCACGCCCACCCCGAGCGTCTCCTTCGAGGTGAAGCGCCAGAAGGCCATCGGGGGCGTGATGTTGACGGCCAGCCACAATCCGGCCGCGTTCAACGGCTTCAAGCTCAAGGCCTGGTACGGAGGCTCGGCCGAACCGGTGATCTGCAAGGCCGTGGAAGGCCTGCTCGACCGGAACTCCCTCCGGGCCACCCCCCTGGCGGAGGCCGTCAAGGCCCGCTCGATCGTGGTCAAGGACATCCGCGGAGCCCACTATGCGGCACTCCAACGACTAGTGGATTTCCCGCTCATCGCCGCTTCCGGATTGAGGTTCGCCCATGAGGCACTCCATGGCGTGGGTGCGGGTTGTTTCGATGAACTCCTGGCCGGGACCACCTGCCGGGTGACGACCCTCAACGCCGAGCACAACCCGGGATTCAATGGCATCAACCCGGAACCGATCGCCCGGAACTACATCCGCTCGATCCCCTTCCTCAAGAAGCACCCT
>CAIOKD010000264.1 GCA_903858835.1 uncultured Verrucomicrobiota bacterium | reverse complement strand
CGCTCAACTCCCGCGCGAAGAGGAAATTCTCGAGGCGATCGTTGGCCAGAACCACCTCGGCCTGCTCGATGGCGGCATCCGAGCCCCGCGCCCCCATGGCGATGCCGACATCGGCCGCCACCAGGCAGGGGGCGTCGTTCACCCCATCACCGATCATGGCCACCCCCTGGCCCTGGCGTTGGAATTCCCGGATCGCCGCGACCTTGTCCTCGGGCTTGAGCCCGGCCCGAACCTCGTCGACCCCCGCCGCCGAACCTATCTCCTGGGCCGGAGCGATGCGATCGCCGGTCAGCATGACCGTGCGAAGACCGGCACGCCGGAGTTGCCCCACCACCTCCTTGGAATTGGCCCGAAGGGCATCCCGGAGGACCAAGCGCGCCAGGAGTCCGCCGCCCGCGATCCAGGTTTCGGAGGCCTTCTCCACCGGCGGTGGCAAGGATACCCCGGACGCCTCCGGCGAATGCACGACGAACTCGCGGTTCCCCAGGAACATCGACCGCCCCCGCCATCGCCCCGATAGTCCCTTGCCCGCCACCGTCTCGGTGGCCTCGACGTCGTCGACCGGGACGCCCCGACCCTCGGCCCAGCGCGCGATGGATCGCGACACCGGATGATTGGAGACATGCGCCAGAGCCGAGGCCGCCGCGAGCGCCTCTGTCTCGTCTCCCGACAACACCTCCACCCGCTCCACGCCGAGGCGTCCCTCGGTCAGCGTCCCGGTCTTGTCGAAAGCCACCACGCGCACCCCGGCCAGGTTCTCGATGGCCGCACCACCCCGGAACAGCACGCCCCTGCGGGCGCCGGAGGCGATGGCCGAGAGGATGGCCGAAGGCACCGACAACACGAGGGCGCAGGGCGACAGGACGACGAGCAGCGTCATCGCCCGATAGAAGGCGCTGTACTGGCCGCCTTCATCGAAGAACGGGGGCCGGCCCGCCCAGCGCCACTGGTACAGGAAGGTGCCCAGGCAGGCCAACAGCACCAGGACCGTGTAACTGGTGCCGAAGCGATCGGTCAGACGTTGCGAGGGCGCCTTCAGATGCCGGGCATCAAGAATCAGCTTGAGGATCCGATGGAGCGCGCTGTCGCCGACCGGGCGCAGCACCCGGCCTTCGATCACGCCCCACAGGTTGAGGGTGCCTCCCATCATCGCGTCACCGGGGGCCTTGGGAACAGCGTCTGACTCGCCGGTGAGCGATGATTCGTCGCAGGCACTCTCGCCCCGCAGCACCACCAGATCGACAGGAGCCAACTCCCCCGCCGTGACCCGGATCACGTCGCCCGGCTTGAGGGTCTCGACCGCCACCACGCTCTCGGCTTCGCCCACGAGGAGTCGGGCCGTCTTCGGGGCCCGGCGCAGCAGGGCGTCGATCTCGCGACGGGTGCGACCCGCGGCGAAGCTCTCCATCGCTGAGGATGCGGAGAACAGGAACAACAGCAGCGCCGCCTCCCCCAGGGCACCGACGGCCACCGACCCGGGGACCACCAGGAACATCAGGAAGTGCGTGTCGAAGCGCAGCAGTCGGAGATCGGACCACACCTCCCGGGCGAGGTCCCAACCGCCGGCCAGGAAGGCGAACATGAAGGCGGCCGTGGAGACCGTCGGCCAGCGACCGGCCACGGCCCAACCCAAGCATCCGAGGATCAGGCAGACCCCGGACCGGACCGCCATCGGTTTCCAGGCGTGGATCGAGGGGTCGGCGGGGTTCATGAGGATCGGCCGTCCAAGGCCGCGGGATCACTCCTTCTTGGCGACCTTCTTGCGCGGTGCCGGAGGCTTGACCTTGGGGGCGTCGGCCCAGAGGCCCTCGATGTCGTAGTGCTCGCGCACCTCGGGCTTCATGATATGGACGATCACGTCGAAGAAATCGGTGACGATCCAGTTGGATTGAGCCGAACCCTCGGTGTGGACCGGCTTCAGGTCGTGGTCCTTGCGGAGTCCGTCGAGCAGTTCGGTCTCGATGGCGCGCAGGTGCGGCTCGCTGGTGCCGGTGGCGATCACAAAGAAGTCGGTCACGGTGGACAGCTTGCGCACGTCCAGCACGACGATGTTTTCCGCCTTCTTGTTGTCGGCCAACGCCCGACAGGCGAGAGCCAGCTTTTTCGAATCCATCGGGGCGAAGATCGCCCGAAACCGGCGCTGAAGGAAGTCGTTTTCGGATGCCACCTATGGGAGCCCCGAATCGGGTCACGGCGCCTGGACCGATACCGTGCGGTCGGAGGGTGCGAGAGGCACCGCCTGCCACCCTCCTCCCGGCCAACGGACCCGCAGTTCCCGGGCGGCCCTGGGCATCGCCAGTACCGGGCTCCACCCGTCCTGGCCCCCGGAACCCGAACCGGCCATCACCGTCTTGACCGGCCCGTCCGGCCCTTCGCCGAAGCGCAGTCGCAGTTGGGCACCGATGCCTGCGGGATTGCCCGCGGGTCCCTGCAACCGCACCCGAAGACCGGGCCTCGCGCCGCGATTCTGGTACAACCGGGTCGGCCCCTGGTTCTGCGTGATCGCGAGGTCCAACCGGCCGTCCTGGTCGAGATCGGTGATCGCCACGCACCGCTGGTCCCCGTCGCTCTGGATTCCGGACTCCGCCGACGGCACCGCACGGAAGGTGCCGCCTCCCACCCCCCGCAACCACAGGCCTCGGCCTTGGTCATCGCGGCTGAAGGGACTGATCCGCTCGGTGCGATTCTGGGCCAACACCAGGTCTTCGTGGCCATCGCCGTCGAGGTCGGCCACACCGATGGCGAAGACCGGGGATTCCTGGGCCTCGCGCGGCAGGGCCCGTCTCTCGAATCGCCCGCCCCGGTTGAGGAACACCGCCGATTCCAATTCCGAAACCTCGAGCCGTCGCGTCCGGCCCGGCCGTCCTTCGAGGAGGGACGCCTCGGTCGCGCCACCGAAGGCCCGGTGGGTTGCGAACCGCTGCGGCAGGTCGGGCAACACCGTTGCCAGCCAATTCCGGTCGCGGAAGGGGCG
>CAIOKD010000263.1 GCA_903858835.1 uncultured Verrucomicrobiota bacterium | reverse complement strand
TTCTCCATCATCGCGGTGATGACCGGCATCCGGGTGCTCCAGCAGAACCTAGAGGACGCCATGAACAGCCTGGGGGCCAACACCTTCCAGTTCCAGCGATTCCCCGCCATCAGCTTCGACGACGCCGACTGGGAGAAGTACCTGAGGCGCCGCCGCTTCCGCATCGCGGACCTGGAACGGCTCGAGCAGCGCGTCACTCTGGCCCGGGCGGTCTCGGCCAGCGCCGATTTCGGATCCGGCGAGGCGTCCTCGAAATACGCGCGGACCAATCCAAACATCCCTGGGGTGGGGTTCACGCCGGAGGCCTTCTCCACGCAGAACCTCACCCTGGCGGAGGGTCGCGGGTTCAGCGTGGCCGACGACGACAGCGGCAGGCTCGTGTGCGCCCTCGGGTTCGATCTCGCCGCCAAGCTCTTCCCGCGCGGGTCGCCGCTGGGCGAGACGGTGAAATTCCAGGGGATCGGTTACCGGGTGATCGGCGTGCTGGCCCAGCGGGGTGCCCTCTTTGGGCAGAGCCGCGACAACTTCATCGCGGTGCCGCTGGGCACGGCCCGCCGTCTCTACGGCGAGAATCTGTCGGTGCGCCTCCAGGTGCAGGCACCGAACCGCGACGGCTACGAGGAGATGGTCGAGCAGGCCCGCGGCGTCATGCGGGCGATGCGCCAGGTGGCACCGGGCGACGAGGACGACTTCGAGATCGTGTCCAACGAGTCGGCCGTGGGGCAGTTCCGCAGCCTCACCTCGGCCATCCGGCTGGGCGTGGCGGCCATCAGCAGCATCGCCCTGATCGCCGCCGGCATCGGCATCATGAACATCATGCTGGTGAGCGTCACCGAGCGGACCCGCGAGATCGGCATCCGCCGGGCCATCGGGGCCCGGAAGCGCAGCGTGATGGTCCAGTTCATCGCCGAGGCCGTGCTGCTCAGCGAGGTGGGCGGCGCCCTGGGGGTCGTCGGCGGGATCCTCTTCGGCAACCTGCTGTCGTTCGTGGTGAAGGCCCCACCGGTCATTCCCTGGGACTGGGTCGGCATCGGCCTGGCGATCTGCTCGGCCGTCGGGATCCTCTTCGGCACCTACCCCGCCTGGAAGGCCGCGCACCTCGACCCGATCGACTCGCTGCGCTACGAGTAAGCCCCAGTCCCGGGGATCGGGCTCCGAGTCGGGCCGACCTCCCTCAGCTCTGGCTCAGTCGCTTCACCGGGGCGTCATGGAAGAGGTCGTGGGCTTCCCGCAGGATGCCGGCGAGGCGATCGGCGAACGGGCTGCGGCGGATCACCTCGTCCAATCGGGACCAATCGAGCTTCTCGACATGCTCGCCGGGGAACCAGTGGTCGGCGTTGCCCAGCATGTTGTAGCGGAATTTCGCCCACTCGGTCAGGCCCAGCGGCTTGGCGTAGGTCCAGATGCGCAGGATCTCGACCAGGTTCACCTCGCCCGGCACCGCCACGAATTCCGGGAGGCCGGCCCACCAGCGGCGGCACCAGTCGGCCCCGAGCACCCGCTCCATCTCCGCACGCAGGCGGCGGTCGATGGGCTCCACCACCTGGGCGGCGCGCTCGTAGTGCTCGAGACCGGCGATGTGCTCGTCGAAATCGGAGGGCTTGGCCGCACCGAGCGACAGCGTGTGCACCTCGGGCCGGGCCAGGCAGTAGAGGTCGTTGAACTGCATCGGCGTCAGTGGCGCGCAGAGCGGGCGCATCTTGGGCAGTTCGAGGTAAAGTTTCCCGCCCTTGTCGTTGGGGCTGATGATGAAGACCCCCATGTCGCGCTGGGCCGCCTCGGCCACGCAGACTCGGTTGAGGTCGTTCACGAAGTACCAGTGCAGGTTGACGTAGTCGAACTCGTCGCTGCGGATGGCCTCGGAGATGACGTCCGGGGTGGCGTGAGTGCTGAAGCCGACGTGACGGACACGCCCTTCGCGCTGCAGCTTCCGGCACACCTCCAAGCATCCCCCTTTGCGGAGGGTCTCGTCGACATGCTGGCGGTTGTTGATGCCGTGGATGGACAGCAGGTCCACGTAGTCCTGCTTCAGGTAAGCCATCGAGGTCTCGAAGGTCTCCAGGAACTCGCGCGCCGTCGGCTTGGGCATCACCTTCGTCTGGAGGATCATCGACTCGCGCGGGTACTTGGCCAGCACGGGCCCGAGCTGCATCTCCGAAGAGCCATAGCCGCGCGCGGTCTCGATGTGATGGATGCCCAGCTCCATGGAGCGGGCGATGGTCGCCTCGAGGTTGGCCTGACCGGCGGCGGGCACCTGGTCCCAGGGGATGTCGGACCAGGATTGCTGGTAGCGCATGCCCCCGCAGGAGAAGACGGGCATCCGGATCCCGGTCCGGCCAAAACGACGGTACTTCATGGCCTTCGAGGATGCCCCGGGCCGGGAGCCGCGGCAAACCCCGACCTCCGGCACGCGGGGATCGGCAACACTTTCCCCAGATTGGAAACCCAGGACCCGTCCTCCACTTGACCCACGGATCGACTGCGGCTTCCGTAGGGCTTTAGGTCCTGAAACAATCCCCCTGAAGCCATGATGCACGAAATCGAATACGAGATCCGCGGAGACGACCTGCAATACGTCGAGGTGCTGCTCGACCCGATGGAGGCCGTGGTGGCCGAGGCCGGCGGCATGATGTTCATGGAGGAGGGCATCGAGATGGAGACCATCTTCGGCGACGGATCGGCCCAGCAAAGCGGCTTCCTGGGGGCCCTCTTGGGAGCCGGCAAGCGCCTGCTGACCGGCGAATCGCTCTTCATGACCGTCTTCCAGAACCAGTCCCCGCGGAAGGCCCGGGCTGGGTTCGGCGCGCCTTACCCCGGCAAGATCGTCGCCGTCAACCTCGCCCAACTCGGCGGAGAACTGATCTGCCAGAAGGATTCATTCCTGTGCGCCGCCAAGGGCGTGAGCGTCGGGATCGCCTTCCAACGCAAGCTCGGGGTCGGGCTCTTCGGCGGCGAGGGCTTCGTCATGCAACGCCTCCAGGGCGATGGATGGGCCTTCGTGCACGCCGGCGGCACCCTGATGGAGAAGGTCCTCGCTCCCGGCGAGACCCTCCGGGTGGACACCGGCTGCGTGGTGGCCTACCAGAACACCGTGGCCTTCGACATCCAGTACGTGGGCAAGGTCAAGACCGCGCTCTTCGGCGGCGAGGGACTATTCTTCGCCACGCTGCGGGGGCCGGGCAAGGTCTGGATCCAGTCGCTGCCCCTGAGCCGCCTGGCCGACCGCATCATCGCGGCCTCGCCGGCCGCGGGCGGGAATCGGCGAGAAGAGGGCTCGATCCTGGGAGGCCTCGGAGGCCTGCTCGACGGCGACAACCGCTGACCCACGGCCAGCGGTTTCATCCGGTACCCAGGGTGATCCCAGGGCGGTCTTCAATCGTCTTCGGAGGGGCTTTACGGACGTCCGGCGTCGCCGAATCGTCACCCGGCGGGATCGGGGAGATCCCTTCCTGCATCTTGACCTTTGCCTCGCGGCCGCCATTCTGGCCGGCCCTCTTGGAGGGGACGGCCATTATGCAGCACATCCGAAACATCGCGATCATCGCCCACGTCGACCACGGCAAGACCACGCTCGTCGACTGCCTTCTGAAGCAATCCGGCACCTTCCGCGCCAATCAGGCCGAGACCCAGGTGGAGCGCCTCATGGACTCCATGGATCTGGAGAAGGAGAAGGGCATCACGATCCGCGCCAAGAACGCCGCCTTCAAGTACAAGGACTTCCACGTCAACATCGTGGACACCCCGGGACACGCCGACTTCGGCGGCGAGGTCGAGCGCATCATGAACATGATCGACGGCGTGCTCCTCGTGGTCGACTCGGCCGAAGGTCCCCAGGCCCAGACCCGCTTCGTGCTCCGAAAGGCGCTCGAGGCCGGGGCCAAGCCCATCGTGGTCATCAACAAGATCGACCGCGACAACGCCAATCCGAAGAAGGTGCTCGACCTCGTGTTCGAGCTCTTCATGAGCCTCAATGCGACCGATGAGCAGCTCGACTTCCCGTTCATCTACTGCTCGGCGAAGATGGGCTTCGCCAAGAGCGAGCTGACCGACACCACCGACACGATGGAGCCGCTCTTCGAGGCCATCGTGAAGCACATCCCCCCGCCCCGCGCCAAGGCCGGCGAAGGCTTCCAGCTGCTGGTGGCCAACCTCGACTACAGCGACTACATGGGCCGTATCGCCTTCGGCAAGATCGTCGAGGGCAAGATGAAGGTGGGCGACCCGGCCATCTGCCGCCATGGCAACGGCAAAATCACCAAGGGCAAGGTCACCATGCTCTACCACTTCGAGGGCATGAAGCGGATCGAGATCTCCGAGGCCGGGGCCGGCGACATCGTGGGCGTGGCCGGATTCGAGGACGTGTTCATCGGCGAGACCCTCTGCGACAGCGAGGCCCGCCCCGCCCTGCCCTACATCCCCATCGATCCGCCGACCATCCAGATGGAATTCGCGGTGAACGACGGTCCGCTGGCCGGCCAGGACGGCAAGCTGGTGACCGCCCGCCACATCTGGGACCGCCTGGTGAAGGAGATCCGCACCAACGTCGCGCTTCGCATCGCGCAGACCAGCGATCCGAAGATCTTCTCCGTCGCCGGCCGCGGCGAGATGCAGATCGCCATCCTGGTCGAGCAGATGCGCCGCGAAGGCCACGAGGTGCTGGTCAGCCGGCCCGAGGTGCTCTGGAAGAAGGGCCCCGACGGTCAGCCGCTGGAGCCGATCGAGAAGGTCTTCGTCGAGATCCCCAACGAGAACCTCGGCGCAGTCATGGAGAATCTGTCGTTCCGCAAGGGCCAGATCACCAACATGGTCCACACCGGCAACCTGGTGTCGGTCGAGGCGTTGGCGCCGATGCGCGGCCTGATCGGCTTCGAAACCGACCTGGTCAACATGACCAAGGGCATGGGCGTGCTCAGCCACCTCTTCCACGAGTACGGCGAGGACCGCGGCGAGATCGCCGCCCGCAAGAACGGCTCCCTGGTGTCGATGGATGCCGGCGAGGCCACCTCCTACGCGTTGAACATGGTGCAGGAGCGCGGCCGCCTGATGGTCGAACCGGGCGACCAGGTGTACGTCGGCATGATCGTCGGTGAGAACGCCCGCGAGAACGACATCCCGGTCAACCCGGTGAAGGAGAAGAAGCTCACCAACATGCGTTCGCAAGGCGACGGCAAGGGCATCCAGCTCAGCCCGCCGCTGAAGCTCAGCCTCGAGCGCGCGCTGGAGTACATCGATGTCGACGAGTACGTCGAGGCGACTCCCAAGAACCTGCGTCTTCGCAAGAAGATCCTCGACGAGAACCAGCGCAAGCGTTCCGAGAAGGCGCGCTCGATCCGGTTCGTGGAGGAATGATCCCACTCCCGTCGGAACCACCGCCCACCGGTCACTCCGGTCGGCGGTGGTCCGGCAGAGGAGCTGGGCACTCGGCCCGCAACATCGGCTCCAGGGCGGTGTAGCAAGAACGCAGCCTTTCGATCAGCGCCCCAAGGCCGGCATCCCCGGGCGGGCAGGAGGCCATCTCGACCGCGAGGGCGGCCCGCTCCAGTTCGATCAAGCCGAAGATCGAGGAACTGCCCTTGAGGGCGTGGGCGCAATGCCCCAGGCCCTCCAGATCACCGTCCTCAAGAAACTCCGTCAGGGCTTCCACCCGTCTGCGCCCATCGGCGAGATAGGAAGCCAGGACTTCCGCCAGCCCGTCCGGGCCGAGATCGCAGGAGAGTTCCTGAAGGGTCTGTCGAAAGCGCTCGAGATCCCCCGGAGGCTGCATGGCTTCCATCCCCGGCGAACGGACGCCCCGGGTCAAGCGCGATGAGGCCCGATAAGGCGACTCCCATCAGCACCCTTCCACCGCTCATCGCAGCACCGAATCCAGCCAGGAGTAGGCCGCCTGACGCTCGGCCTCGGGGAAATCATGCCCGGAATCGGGGGTCCGTAGCACCAACCGCGAGGACACCCAGTCGCTGGACGCGCCCGGAGGGACATGCAGCGCGAAGACTCTGGCCGCGGCCTCGAACGTCCGTCGGACCCCGGCGACCTCGAAGTTGTCGTCGCGGACCGGCGAGTTCGAGAAGACGCCCCGGGGCGCGATGGCCCCCAGCACCTCGGGGAAATCGAACGGGATCCTGCCGGCCTCGTTGCCATACACCGTGCGGATCCGTGGCATGTACCGGTCGCTGGTCCAGCCCGCGACCCTTCCCCCATAGTAGTCGTGGAAGGGCGTGAATCCGCAGCTGGTGACCACCGCCTTCAGACGCGGATCAAAGACGGCGGTGAAGAGCGCATTGTGGCCCCCCAACGAGTGCCCGATGACGCCGATGCGGGCGGCGTCGACCTGCGGGAGCGACTCCAGAAGATCGACCGCGCGCAGATTGTTCCAGACGGCCTTGATCGATCCGCTGGCATGGTGGGCCCCTTGCTTCCGGAAGTCGTAGGGGTATTCGCCAAACGACGGATAGTCGGGAACGACACAAACATAGCCCCGTTCGGCCAACTCATGGGCGTAATGGAGCGAGGGACGCCCGCCCAGTCCAGCAGGCTCGTCCTTGCCGATGTCGGTGGTCTGGTGCAGGCAGAGCATCGCCGGGGCGCGGTGACGCAATTGGTGCGGGATCAGCAGCCAGGCCGGCACCCGGTCGCCGTGCTCGGCGGTGAATCGAACCTTGCGTCGCAGGTACTTGCCCGAAGGAGTCTCGCCCAACTCCTCGACCTCCAGGGGGGCCCGTGCGGCTGGGCCTGGCAGGGGGCCCATCGCCTGCTGGAGTCCGTCCCGGATGTGGGAGGCACGCTCGGCCCAATCGCCGGTGTTCGAGACCGGGCGCCCGACGCCAGACGCATCGCGGACTTCCATCAACCGCGTGTGATCGGGGTACGGAACCGCGAAGGGGGCCCCAGCCATCGGATCGACGGCACCGGCCGCCTGCAGCCCCGCCGCCAACGCCAAGGCCGCGCGAGAAACCTTGGGGGGATGGTAGGCCTCGGTCACTGTTTCAATTACAAATGTCAACATGACCCGGAACCGGCGGAGGGTGTTCATGAAAAAGGCGGCGATCCCGAAGGATCGCCGCCCGTGCGATTCGATCAACTCAACAACCGACCCTCACTTCAGACGGTAGAACGCCGAGGCCGAGGACGCGGTGATGGTGACGGAGTTGTTGGCCACGCCGCCCACCGGGGTCCAGGCAGCCCCCGAGAGGAAAGCGCTGGATTCCAGGACGTAGGTCGCGGACGCGGACCACGACAGGGTGAGGGAACCGTCGGCGTTGCGGGTGAGCTTGATCACCGGGCGGGTCGGGGCCGGGGCGGCCGTGCCGATGACGACCGGGAGGCCGTCGGGGCTGGGCCCGCCCAGCGCCACCATCTCCGCATCCGACAGCTTGCCGGAGCGGATCTGCACGGAACTCACGAACATCTCGCGACGCTCGTCCTGGTCGCCGTCCCCGAAGAGGATGGCGGTGGTGGACAGCGAGCGGCGGGGGTTGTCGAGGCTCTGGTTGGCCGTCCAGTCGTCCTGCTTGATGCCGTCGACGAACTTGGTGACCACCGGCGGATTGGCCGCCATGTCATAGGCGGCGATGACGCGGTGCCAGGCACCCGCGGTGAAGGCTCCGGTGCCATTGTAGCCGTTGCCACCCTGACCGAAGTTGTTGCCCTGCCAGAACAGGTCGCCGTCGTCGGTGTTGGCCGCCGAACTGGTCTGCCACAACGAGGCCGCACCCGGACCCGCGGTCCCGACGAAGAGGTCGAAGGCCAGGGTGTACTGGTTCACGCGGCTGCCACCGCCGTTGGGGCTGATGCGATGGGTCATGACGTAGCCGATCTTGTTGGAGAGCTCGCCCGGAACACGCATCACGCGGATGTCCTTGCCACCGATCAGGTCCACGCCGAGCTCGCTGGCGAGCCCGAACTTGGTGCCTTCCTTGGTCAGACCGGCATCGCCGTCGAGGTACGCCAACGGAGCGCCGATGCTGGCGCCGAGGTCGCCGAACTCGAAGTCCCACTGGCCGGTCACCGTGCTGGTCGGCAGCGCGATGGGGATGCCGGCGGCGGTCGGGGCTCCGAGGAGCAGCAGCTCTGCGTCGGTCAGGCGGCCGGAGCGCACCTGGATGGAGCTGACGAACATCTCGCGACGCTCATCCTGGTCGCCGTCTCCGAAGAGGATGGCCGTCGGACCCATGGCGCGGCGCGGGGCGTCGAGGCCCTGGTTCGCGGTCCAATCGTCCTGCTTGATGCCGTCGACGTACTTCACCACCACCGGCGGGTTGGCCGCCATGTCGTAGGCCGCCGCGACGCGGTGCCACGCACCGGCCGTGAACGTGCCCCGGCCGTTGTAGCCGCCGCCGCCCTGACCGAAGTTGCTGCCCTGCCAGAACAGGTCGCCGTCGTCGGTGTTGGCCGTCGAGCTGGTCTGCAGCAGCGACGCCGCACCCGGACCGGCGGTGCCCACGAAGATGTCGTACACGATGGTGTACTGGTTGACCTTGCTGCCGCCGCCGTTCGGGTTGATGCGGTGGGCCATGACATAGCCGATCTTGTTGGACAGGTCGCCCGGCACCTTCATCACGCGGGCGTCGCCGCCCGGCAGAGCGGGAACACCCAGCTCGCTGGCCAGACCGAAGGCGGTCCCCGCTTTGGTGAGGCCCTCGGCCCCGTCGAGGTAATCGAGCGGCGCGCCGATGCTGGCGCCGAGATCACCGAACTCGAAGTCCCATTGGCCGGTCACCGTGCTGGACGGGATGTTGGCCGGGATGCCGGCGGCCGAGGGGCCACCGAGGGCGAAGCACTCGGCGTCGCTGAGCTTGCCTGAGCGGATCTGGATCGAGTTCACGAACATCTCGCGGCGCTCGTCCTGGTCGCCATCACCGAAGAGGACCGCGGTGGCTTGGAGAGCGCGGCGCGGGGCGTCGAGGCCCTGGTTGGCCGTCCAGTCGTCCTGCTTGATGCCGTCGACGTACTTGGTGACCACCGGGGGATTGGCGGCCATGTCATAGGCGGCCACCACGCGGTGCCAGGCACCGGCCGTGAACGTGCCACGGCCGTTGTAGCCGCCGCCGCCCTGGCCGAAGTTGCTG
>CAIOKD010000262.1 GCA_903858835.1 uncultured Verrucomicrobiota bacterium | reverse complement strand
GTGAATCCCGGGGCCTTGGAGGCGCGGACCGAGGCACCGGAGCGGTACGGCAGAGGAATCATGAAGGAGAGTTCGAAAAGATTGGCCCTCACAGTAGCCGGATCCATGCCGGAAATCCAAGCCGATAAGCATCTCCCTTGAAACCCGCCCGCATCTTCCGGTAGGGGGTGGGTCCTGTCCCCTCACGCACAGGCAGCCACCGGCGATCCTGCGCCCCCGATCGGCCTGGAAACCGCATGGGGCGAGTTCTGCGAGTTCTTGATCTGTCTCAACCCGCGATCCTCCCGGAAGTCCCTCCCATTCGTGCTCGGACGTTCGACTTCGGCCGTGACCGGATCTGCGGCGTCTTTGGGACGGGGTATGGCGGGCGCGGTTTGTTGTGGAGGGGTCGGGGCCCATTCCGCAGGAGAAACACGGGGCCGTATCGGGGGAGACGACGGGAATCCGTCCGACTCGACGGAACCGACCGTTGAATCCGCCCCGGATGAACCCGGGGACCACGGATGCCGATGCGGCGGAAGGATCGATCGGGAGCAGGGACCTCGGGAAAGGCCCGAAGACCTCAGGCGCAACGATTCAGTTGGGAGGAAAGTGATGGCGCAGCGGATTCTTTCGCAAGACGAGGCGAGAGCGAGGCGCGGGCCAATGGTAGGCCCGTAACGAGCGAACAACGAAGCTCTTGCGAAAGAAGCAGCAGCCAGGACGACCGATCCAATTGAATCGTTCCGGCTCAGGCGATCCGATTCCCGAACCATCCAGGAGGCAGGCCCAGGGTGGCACCGGGTCGGAGCAACCAGACCCGACGCGGCGGCAAGGGTTCCGAATCGGTCAACCCGAGCAACACGACCGCCAACAAGGTGCATCCCCCGGCCAACCACGTCCGCCGACCCGGCCTGAAACGGGCGATGGCCTCGAACCGGTGGACCAGCGACTCCGGGGCATTCGCTTCATCGCCCCGCCAACCCAGGGCCGCGGCCGCTGGAGGTCCCGACGGCGCCAGTTCCAGACATTTCAGCAGGACCCGGCCGTATTGGACCCGGTCGACGAGGGGTGACGACAATGCGTGAAGATCACACGCTTCTTCGCGATCTTCACGCCAGCGCCGCAAGACCCGGCCCACCACCGGATTGAACCAATGAACCGCGTGGACGACCTCCAGGAGGCCGTTGAGGATCGTATCCCATCGACGCAGGTGGGCCGCCTCGTGGAGCAGCACCAGGCGAATCTCCGGCTCCGAGAGTTGGCCGGCCATTCCTGGAGGCAGCAGCAGGCAGGGACGCAGCAACCCCACCACGCAGGGTCCCGACACCTCCGAGGACTCTCGGATCGGGATGCGCTGGAGGCGGCGGGGGCCTTCCCTCAGCACCTCGTCCCAGAGTCGCGTCCCGAGGGGATCGACGGAGCCCGATCGGTCGACCCACCTCCGGACGCGGAATCCATCCCGAAGCACCAGAGATGCGCGAAACGCGACGCCCACGATCCAGATCACCAAAATCACCGACCATGCTTGGATGGGCACGGACCAGGCGTTGAGGGGTGGCATCAGCGATGCGGTCACATTGAAGAGACTGACGGCACTGGCAAACTCCCAGGGCCATGCCAGGCGGGCCAGAACCACAGCCCCCAGGGCGAGGCGCCAATTCGGGGAGAGATGACGGCGCAACCCGGACCGGATGGCCAACACCAAGCATCCGAGCACCGCGGCATGGGCCGATGCGCTGACCAGACCCCATCCGAGGCTGCGAAGGACTTCCGGGCTCATTTCGGAACGTGTGGAAACGTCCGAACCAGTTAGCAGGTTGCTTGCCTAGACCCGGGATTCGCTCTCAAGAATACGCCGCAACTCAGCCAACTGGGCCTTGGAGAGTTTCCGACTCTCGACGTAGTGGGCCATCATGCCCGTGAGCGACCCCCCGAAGACCCGGTCCAAGAACGACCGAGTGGCCGCAGAAACGCAATCAGCTTCGGAGACCGTGGCGCGGTAGTGGTAGATCCTACCAATCGCTTCGAAGCAAAGCGCCCCCTTGCGAACCAGGCGATTGAGGAGGGTTTTGGCCGTCACAGCCCGCCACGAGGGATCACACTTCTGGAGTTCGGCAATCACATCCGCGGAGGTCACTGGTTGTCGCTTCCAGACAATCCGCATGATTTCCCATTCCGTCTCTGAGATCCGGGGCAGCGGCATGACTTCTCCAGCAGGGGGTTCAGGTCCAAGGGTGACGAGCCCAAGCGCTACTGCGCCCCCCGCTCGAAGTCAATCCGGCTTTTCCGAAATGCGCCCGGAATGTCCGGGGAATCCCGTCGTGACGGTCCACAGGAGACCGATGCGGCGGTCCGAGGCCCGTGAGTCCGGGGTCAGACAGTCAGGATCTCCTTTTCCTTGGCAGCCAAGTGCTGATCCACCTTGGCAATGAACGAGTCGGTCAACTTCTGCACGTCGGCCTCGGCGGTCTTGATGGCGTCCTCGGAGACCCCGCCGTCGTTCTTCGTCTTCTTGAGGGCCTCGATCGCCTGGCGACGCTCGTTGCGGATGGCCACCCGCCCCTCCTCGGCGATGCGCTTGCAGATCTTGACGAATTCTTGACGACGCTCGGCGCTGAGGTCCGGAAGGACGATGCGGATGAAGCGCCCCTGCGAGGCGGGGTTGAGCCCGAGCCCGGAAGCCTGGATCCCCTTCTCGATCGCCTTCATGTTGGTCTGGTCGAACGGCTGGACCATGAGCATGCGCGCCTCGGGAGCCGTGATGGTGGCCAACTCTTTGAGCCGCATGTTCGAGCCGTAGGCCTCGACCATCACGTTCTCGATGAGGGATGGCGTCGCCTTGCCGGTCCGCACCCCGGCGAACTGGTTCAGGATGTGATCCTCGGTCTTGAGCATCTTCTCTTCGGCGTCGAAGAGCACTTCATCAATGGTCATGGCAGTGGGAGGGTTCGGGATGGAGGGGTTCCGAGCGACCGCGATTCAGGCGACCACCTGGGTGCCGACCTTCTTGCCGAGCACCACGTTGCGGAGGTTGTGGGGCTTGAAGAAGTCGAACACGACGATGGGCATCTTGTTGTCCATGCAGAGGGCGAAGGCGGCGGCGTCCATCACCTTGAGCTGCTTCTCGAGGGCCGTGGTGTAGCTCACCTGGTCGTAGCGCTGGGCGTCGGCGTATTTCTTGGGATCCTTGTCGTAGATGCCGTCGACCTTCGTGGCCTTGAGCACGACCTCGGCCCCGATCTCGTTGGCGCGCAGCGCGGCGGCCGTGTCGGTGGAGAAATAGGGATTGCCCGTGCCTGCGGCGAAGATGACCACGCGCCCCTTTTCCAGGTGGCGGACAGCCCGGCGCCGGATGAAGGGCTCGGCGATCTGGGTCATGTTGATCGCGCTCTGGACGCGGGTGGGAACCCCCTCCTTCTCAAGGGCGTCCTGGAGGGCCAGCGCATTGATCACCGTGGCCAGCATGCCCATGTAGTCGCCGGTGGCCCGCTCGATGCCCTTCTCGCTGCCTTGGAGTCCGCGGAAGATGTTGCCCCCACCCACCACGATCACCACCTCGACCCCGAGCTTCTGGACCTCGGCGACCTGGCAGGCCATGTCGTGGACGGCAGCCGGATCGATGCCCTGACCGGCCCCACCCCCGAGCGCTTCGCCGCTGAGCTTAAGCAAGATGCGGCGGTAGCGGGGCTTGGGAGCGGTGGCAGCGGCTTTCTTCATCGGCGCAGGGTTGATATCAGCCCGACGAACCGGTCGTCAACGCAACCGCACCCGACGAGCCGCGAACGCAGGGCCACCACCACGATTCAGGCATCCGAGGAAACACGTTCGAAGCGACGCCCCGGCAACTGTCGGACCAGGCGCTTGAGTTCGAGGCTGAAGAGGGCCACCTGCACCGCGCTCGGAGGCAGTCCCGACAGACGGATGATGAGGTCGACCTGGACGGTTTCATGGCCGATGGCATCCCATACGGCCTGTTCCGAGGCGGAGAGGGTGATCGCGGGAAACTCCGACTGCGCGGAACTTTCTCCGGTGCGGCGGGAGCCCGGGAATCGGTACTCGAACTCGGTGAGGATGTCCTCGATGCCCTCGCAGAGCTTGGCCCCCTTCTTGATCAGGTCGTGGCAGCCCTTGCTGCGCGGGCTGTCGATCCGGCCCGGCACGGCGAAGACCTGCCGACCTTGGTCGTTGGCGAGGTTGGCGGTGATCAGGGCGCCGCTGGACAAGCTGGCCTCGATGACCACGGTGCCGAGGGTCATGCCGGCGACGATCCGGTTGCGGGCCGGAAAGGTGCCCCGATCCGGGGCCCGGCCGAAGGGAAAGGGAGTCACGAGGGCACCGTTTGCCGCGATGCGTTCAAAGAGTTCCGCATTCTCTGGCGGAAAGACACGGTCGAGACCCGTGCCCAGCACGGCGAGGGTCCGACCCTGGGCCGCCAGGGCCCCCTGATGGGCCGCCGTATCGGCCCCTCGCGCGCCGCCACTGACGACGGTCACCCCGGTGTAGGCGAGCTGGTAGGCCAGCTTCCTCGCCACCTCGAGGCCGTAAGGAGTGGTGAGGCGAGACCCGACCACCGCCAGGCCCTGGCCATCCTCCGGCGTCAGTCGGCCCCGCACGTACAGCACCAGGGGCGGGTCGTAGATCTGCTTCAGCAACCCCGGATAGTCGGGATCGGTGAAGCCGAGGACGGTGACCCCGGCGTCGCGGATGCGGCGCATCTCGCCGGCGAGGTCCACGGTGGACTCCCACCCGGCGATCGCCGAGGCGATGGATTCACCGATGCCCGGCACGTGGTCGAGCGCCGCCCGGGTCGCACCGAGGATCGATGCGGGATCGCCCCCGAAATGGTCGAGGAGGTGGCGGGTTCGGATCGGGCCGACGCCCGGGATGAGATTGAGGGCCACAAGGGCCTCGAGGGATTCCATGGGTGGAAGAACCGAGGTTCTCCCCAAGGATTCGCTCGGTGGGGGACGAACCTTTCAGGCGGATCGCCCCTTTGCGTCCTTTGCGCTTTCGCCCGGGCCCGATCGATTGTTCCATCCTCCCCCGACGATGCTTCACCGAATCACCGTTTCCGAACTCGCCCGGCGGATCCACCGCGGGGAGGTGTCCTCCCGCGAAGCCACCCAAGCCTGCCTCGACCAGATCGGCAGGGTGGATGGCCAGGTCAAGGCCTACCTGAACCACGATGCGGCCGACGCGCTCGCCCAGGCCGACGCGGCCGATCGCCTGCGCGCCTCGGGCGCGGCGACAGCGTCGGATCACCCGCTGCTCGGCGTGCCCATCAGCCTCAAGGACGTGATCGCGCAGCGGGGCCAACCGATGACCTGCTCGTCGAAGATCCTCGGGAACTTCGTATCACCCTACGACGCCACGGTTGTGAAGCGCCTCAAGCAAGCCGGCGCGGTGGTCTTCGGGCGCCTCAATCTCGACGAATTCGCCATGGGCAGTTCGACGGAGAACTCCGCCTTCTTCACCACCCTCAACCCTTGGGACACCACCCGGATCCCGGGCGGCTCCTCGGGCGGTTGCGCGGCCAGCGTTGCGGCCCACGAGTGCTTCGCCAGCGTCGGATCGGACACCGGTGGCTCGATCCGCCAACCCGCCGCGCTCTGCGGCGTGGTCGGCGTCAAACCCACCTACGGCCGGGTCTCCCGGTATGGATTGACGGCATTCGCCAGCTCGCTCGACCAGATCGGCCCCTTCACCAAGGACGTCACCGACGCGGCGTTGATGACGCAGGTGCTCAGCGGCCACGACCCCATGGACTCCACCTCCATGCAGGAGCCCGTGCCCGACTACCGCGCCGATTTCTCGCCCTCGCTGAAGGGCCTGCGGATCGGGTTGCCCAAGGAGTACATGATCGGCGGGATGCACCCCGAGGTGGAGGCTTCGGTGCGGGATGCGGTGCGTCAACTGGAGTCGCTCGGGGCCGAGATCGTCGAGGTGTCGCTGCCCCACACCGAATATGCGGCGGCCACCTACTACATCATCGCCCCTGCCGAGGCCTCGGCCAACTTGGCCCGCTTCGACGGCATCCGCTACGGGGCCCGGGTGGATGGGGCCACTCCGATGGAACTCAACAGCCGGACGCGCGGCCAGGGCTTCGGTCCCGAGGTGAAACGCCGCATCATCCTTGGCACCTATGTCCTGAGCAGCGGCTATTACGACGCCTACTACCTCCGGGCGCAGAAGGTCCGCACGCTCATCCGCAACGATTTCCTCGAGGCCTTCAAGACCGTGGATGCGCTGGTCACGCCGACGACGCCGGCCCCGGCATTCAAGGTGGGCGAGAAATCCAATGACCCGCTGCAGATGTACCTCTGCGACGTGTTCACCATCTCCTGCAACCTGGCCGGCATCTGCGGCCTGAGCCTGCCCTGCGGGTTCACCACGGCACCGAAGCTGCCGATCGGCCTTCAATTGCTGGGCAAGCCCTTCGGCGAGTCGACCCTGTTCCGCATCGCCCACGCCTACGAGCAGAGCACGCCCTGGCACCGGGAGTTGTCTCCCCTGGCCTGATCTCTCCTGGCCCAGGTTCCCGAGCGACCCAGGGTTAACCGGTGCGACCGCCCAGGACCTCCCGGAGGTGGCGGCCCGTGTGGGAGATGGGATCGGCGGCGATCTGTTCAGGCGTCCCTTCGGCCACGATCCTGCCCCCTCCCGATCCTCCCTCGGGCCCCAGATCGATGATCCAGTCGGCCTCGGCGATGAGGTCGAGGTTGTGCTCGATCACCACGACCGAGTGGCCCGCATCGACCAGGCGCTGCAGCACGGCGACCAACCGGCGGACATCCTGGGTGTGCAATCCCAGGGTCGGTTCCTCGAGGACGAACAAGTCTCTGGGCAAGGGCCGAGTGGGCGCACCGCGGGCGGCCAGGTCGGCGTTCTCACGCTCGATGGCCGCGGATTTCAGCCCCCCCAGGAGGTGGGTCACCAACTTGATCCGCTGGGCCTCGCCCCCGCTCAGGGTGGGGCTGGTCTGACCCAACTGCAGGTACTCCAGGCCGGTGTCGCGCAGGGCCTCCAACGGGCGACGGAGACGGGGCTGATGGGCGAAGAACTCGATGCCCTCGGCGACCGACAGTCGGAGCACCTCGGCGATCGACTTGCCCTGGTAACGGATCTCTAGGGTGCCGGCGTTGAACCGTTGCCCACCACAGGCCTCGCAGGCCACCGAGGCGGTCGGCAGGAAGTTCATCTCCATCTTCACCACGCCGGCCCCTTCGCAATGAGGACAGCGCCCCTGAGACGAGTTGAAGCTGAAACGTCCGGGGCCGTAGCCGCGCATCCGGGCCTCAGGGATCTGGGCGAACAGCGCCCGGATGTCGTCGAAGAATCCGACGTAGGTGGCCGGCGTCGATCGCGGAGTACGACCGATGGGGGCCTGATCCACCTCATGGACCGCGCGCAGATGGCCCAGGCCGCTGACACCGCCGGCCAGGCCCCGGGGCTTCTTTTCATCGGCCCCCGCCAGCACCGCGCGGACGCCGGGCACCAGGCATTCCTTCACCAGGGTGCTCTTGCCCGAGCCGCTGACGCCGGTCACCACGACCAGACGCCCCAACGGCAGGGACACGGTCACATCCCGCAGGTTGTTCAAGCGGGCCCGGTGCACGGTCAACCATGCCACCGCCCCGTCCGGCGCGGCCGACTTCGCCGTCTTGCCCCGCGATCTGCCGGCCCCGGCCACGCTCACGGGCCGACGTTCCCCACGGGCCGGACGCGGCGGGTCCTCGCGAAGGCATCGGCCGGTCACCGAATCCGGATGCTCGAGGAGATCCTGAAGGGTCCCGGCGGCAACCACCTGTCCCCCGCGGACACCGGCCCCCGGACCCAGGTCGAGGACCCAATCGGCCCGCCGCATCGTGTCTTCATCGTGCTCGACCACCACGAGCGAGTTGCCCCGGGACCGCAGTTTTTCGAGGGCGTCCAACAGCTGGCGATTGTCGCGGGCGTGGAGCCCGATGGTGGGCTCGTCGAGCACGTAGAGCACCCCGCTGAGATTGCTGCCCAACTGGGCCGCCAACCGGATCCGCTGCCCCTCGCCGCCACTGAGCGTGGTGACACTGCGGCCCAACTGAAGGTAGCCCAAGCCCACTTCGCCCAGGAATTTGAGGCGTTCGCGGATCTCCGGCAGGATGTCCCTCGCGATCTCGGCAGCACGCCCGACCGGACGCAGCGCGTCGAACCAGGCCCGGGCTTCGTCGACCGACCAACGCCCCATGGCCTCGACCGAGGGGCGCCCCTGCTCCCCCTCCCCCAGGGGCAGGCGCACGGAGCGCGCCACCGGATTCAGGCGGGTCCCCTGGCACTCGGGGCAGGTTTCCCGGGTCTCGGCCCATCGGAACCACGACTCCTCCACGGCGTCGGCGTTGGCCCCGCGCTCGACATCCGGGATGTGGAACAATTCCCCGAAACCCCGACATTTCAGGCACCATCCCTGACTGGAATTGTAGCTGAAGTTCTTGGGGTCCAGCGGCGGGAAGGATCGTCGGCACTTCGGGCATCCGCGCTGATCGGAATGCACCGTCAGGCGCCCCTTGCGATCGAGGGCGAACAGGGTGCCCCGCCCCACATCGAGAGCCTCCTCGATCTTGCGGAAACGGGCCCCGGAGGCATCGCCCGCCTGGAACACCCCGGTGACCACCTCCACGTCGTGCTCCTTGAACCGGTCGAGTCGGAAGTCTTCATCGGCCGGCAGCAGGCGGCCATCGGCCCGGAGTTCGGAATACCCGCGCTGGCGGGCCCATTCCGCGACCTCGCTGTGGAATCCCTTGCGATTGCGGATCACCGGACCCAAGAGCGTGAGCGTGCCGCGTCGGCGCGCCTCGTCATCCAAAGTGGCCAGCAATTCCTCGCGGGTCTGCGCTTCGACGGGCACACCGCAATCGGGGCACTGAAGGACGCCCAGTCGGGCGTAGAGCAGCCGGATGAAATGATACACCTCGGTCACGGTGGCCACCGTGCTCTTGCCACCGCCGCGGGTGGTTCCCTGCTCGATGCTGACCGACGGCGGAAGACCGGTGATCAGGTCCACCTCGGGGCGGGACATCGGTTCCGCGAACTGCCGGGCATAGGCGCTCATGGAATCGAGGAAACGCCGCTGTCCCTCGGCGAACAAAATGTCGAAGGCCAGCGTGCTCTTGCCGGAACCGCTGACGCCGGTCACCACCACGAACTTCCCGCGCGGGATGTCCACGCTGACGTTGCGCAGGTTGTGCTCCCGGGCTCCCTGGATGCGGATGACCTCCGCGGCCCCGGGGGAGTGTTTCGTTGCCTTCGACACGGCCGGAGGATGGTCCCGGCCGGGTGTCACGGCAAACGGTCCGCGCAATTCCTTCCCGAGGAACCCCGAAGCCCCTGCCAGACTTCAGCGGGACAACAGCGCCACCAACTCCCGGTCTGCCTCGGGAAAGGCATAGCCCGGAAGATCCGCGGGCCGGACCCAGGCGACCGCCTCGCAGTCGATGGCCCTGGGTTCTCCCGAGATCAGAGAAGCCCCGTAGAAGCGGAGGTGGACGGTCTTCTCGGGATACCGGTGCACGGTCTCGTGCCGGAGAATCCCCACAGCGACGGTGATGTCCAATTCCTCCTGCAGTTCGCGGATCAGGCAGGCTTCCCACGATTCATCCGACTCGCGCTTGCCCCCAGGGAATTCCCAAAGGCCCGCCAGGTGCGATCCCGCCTTGCGCCGGGTGATGAGGATGCGCCCATCGCGTTCCACGAGGCCGGCGGCCACTTCAATGACTCCCGAGGTCTGCGGCATGGGCATGGATCAACCGTCGGCGCGGTAGAATTCCCGATACCAGGCGACGAAACGCTCGATGCCGACCTCGATGGGCGTGGCCGGACGGAAGCCCACGGCCTCGGTCAGGTCCTCCACGTCGGCATAGGTCGCCGGCACGTCCCCGGCCTGCATCGGCAGCATGCGCTTCTCGACGGTCCGACCGATGGCCTTCTCGAGGCAACCGATGACATGCATCAGTTCGGCGGGCTGGTGGTTCCCGATGTTGTAGATCCGGTAGGGGGCGGAGCTGGTTCCCGGGTCGGGCGAGGCGCCGTTCCACTGGGGATTCACCGGGGCCACCCGGTCGCAGGTGCGCACGACCCCTTGGACGATGTCGTCGATGTAGGTGAAGTCGCGCCGCATCTTGCCGTGGTTGAACACGTCGATCGGCTGACCGGCGAGGATCGCCTTGGTGAAGAGGAACATCGCCATGTCCGGGCGGCCCCAGGGACCGTACACCGTGAAGAAGCGCAATCCCGTCGTCGGCATCCGGTACAGATGGCTGTAGGTGTGGGCCATCAGTTCGTTGGCCTTCTTGGTGGCGGCATACAGGCTCAGCGGATGATCCACGGTGTGGTGGACGCTGAAGGGCATGGTGGTGTTGGCCCCGTAGACCGAAGACGACGAGGCATACACCAGGTGTTCCACGCCATGGTGCCGGCACCCCTCGAGGATGTTCATGAACCCGACCAGGTTCGCATCCACGTAGGCGTGGGGATTCTGGATCGAGTACCGCACCCCGGCCTGGGCCGCGAGGTGGATGACCCGCTGCGGCTTCTCACGCGCAAACAGCGCCTCCATGCCGGCACGGTCGGCGAGATCCAGCCGGTGGAATCGGAATCCCGGATGCGCGTTCAGCCGGGCCAGGCGGGCCTCCTTGAGGCGGACGTCGTAGTAGTCGTTGAGGTTGTCGAGGCCGATGACCTCATCGCCGCGTCCCAACAGCAGTTGGCTGGTGTGGAAGCCAATGAATCCGGCCGCGCCGGTCACGAGGATTTTCATGAACAGTGTTTCTCCGATGCGCTGGGTCCGCCGATGGGCGGCATCGGGACGCTTCAGCGCCCGACGCTGCGGTACAGGAAACCCAACTCCTTCATTTCCGCCGGGTCCAGCAGGTTCCGGCCGTCAAAGACGATCGGGGTCGCCATGGCGGCCTTGATCCTCGACCAGTCGAGCCGTCCGAACTCGGACCACTCGGTGGCGATCACCAGCGCGTCGCACCCGGCCGCGACCGACTCGGCCTCCGCCACGTATTCGACGGCCGCGCCCGCGGGAAAGAACGCCCGGGCTTTCTCCATGCCCTTGGGATCGTGGACCCGGAGGCGCGCACCGTCGGCCAGCATCCGGTGGCAGAGGTCGATCGAGGGCGAGTTGCGCACATCGTCGGTGTTCTGCTTGAAGGTGAGCCCCAGCACGCCGATGTGCTTCTCCTTCAGCACCCAGAGCGTGTCGGTGATCTTCTGGTGGAACCGCTCCATCTGGGCGGTGTTGATCCGCTGGACCTCCTTGAGCAACCGGAAGTCATAGCCCAGTTGTTCGCTGATCTTGATGAAAGCGCTCAGGTCCTTGGGGAAACAGGATCCGCCGAATCCGAGGCCGGCCTGGAGGAATCGGGTGCCGATGCGGGCGTCGAGCCCCATGCCCCGGGTCACCTCCTGGACATTGGCCCCGCTGGCCTCGCAGATCACGGACAGGGCGTTGGCGTAGCTGATCTTCAGCGCCAGGAACGAGTTGGCCGCATGCTTGATGAGCTCGGCCGAGTTGGTATCGGTGATGATCAACGGGGCCCGGAAGGGTTCGTAGATCTCCCGCATCTTGGCGGCCGCCCGCTCGCTCGAAGTGCCGATGACCACCCGGTCGGGCTTCATCAGGTCGTCGATGGCGAAACCTTCACGCAGGAACTCCGGGTTGCTGACGACATCGAACTCGGCGTCGGTCTTGCGGTAGCGCTTGACCGTCTCGGCGACCTTTTCGGCGGTCTTCACCGGGACCGTGCTCTTGTCGACGATGACGCGATAGCCGGAGAGGCACCCGGCGATCTCCCGGGCCACGCCCTCGATGAAGCTCAGGTCGACCGATCCGTCGGGTTGCGGCGGCGTGGGTACGGCGATGAACACCGCCTCGGAACCGGCGACACCCTCGGCCGTGGACGCGGTGAAGCTCAGGCGGCCAGCCGCGACCGTCCGGTGCACCAACGCCTCGAGGCCGGGTTCGAAGATCGGGATCTCTCCCCCCTGCAACCGCCGCACCTTCTCCCGGTCGGAATCGACGCAAATGACCCGGTGCCCGACATCGGCGAAGCAGGCGCCGGTCACCAGGCCGACGTAACCGGTGCCGATGATCGAGAGATTCATTCAGGAAGGGACCGGAATCGGCGGGGAATGTTCGGAAACGATCCCGTGACAACCCGGGCGACCTTACTTCGCCGCAGGCTTGGCCGCGGGGGCGTTGGTGGTCGCCGGCGTCAATTCCGGGTGCGCCTGGAGCAGCGACGCCTTGCGGGACGAGGCCTCTTGGCCGGCCATGCTGGTGGCCTCCTTGGCGGCGGCATCGTACAGGGCGAGGGCCTCGGAATACTGCTTGAGCGACTCGTGGATCAGCGCCTTCGAAAGGCGGGCCTGGCCCATCAGCGGATCGGAGGCGAATCCGGAGATGAAGCGTCCGTAGGCGGCGATGGCCTCAGCCGTCTTGTTCTGGGCGTCCAGGGCACTGGCCACGCCATAGGTCGCCGCCGCGCCGAGCGCGCTGTCGGCATGGGCCTGATTGAACGATTCAAAGGCCTTCTGAGCCTCGGCGTACTTTCCGTCCTCGAACAACTTGGTGGCAGCAAGAAACTCCGAGCGTTCGGCCGCCGCGGTTCCCGCGTGCTGCGAGGCGACCTTGGACAGGTCGGCTGCGGAGGCACCCGCTCCCTTGGCGGAGGCACCGAGGGTGGCCAACAGGGCTTGATTGGCCTCGGCCTCGGCTGCGGCCTTGAGGTTCTTCTGCACGATCAGCGTCACGGTCACGGCGGAAACCACGGCGAATCCGATGGCCAGGGTCTTCTTGTTCTCCTCCAGCCAGGTGAGGACGGACAACGTCAGGTCCGCCGAGGGCTGTTGCTCTTCCGGCTTGGGCTGAATCTGCAGGCTCATAAGGTGGGCGAGATGATTGGGATCAGGGGGGTAAACACAAGAGTGAAAGGCGCTCCGCGGGGTTGGGTCTGACTCGCTAGGAAGCTCCATTCCTTCAGATTTTCGCGCCATCGCGCGAGGAGTTCAGGTTGATCGCTTCCAGAGCTCGTTCAGACCCAACCCCGCTCCGCTTCGTACAGGGGGACTCGCTGGGAAGCTCCATTCCTTCAGATTTTCGCGCCATCGCGCGAGGGGTTCAGGTTGATCGCTTCCAGAGCTCGGTCAGACCCAACCCCGCTCCGCTTCGTACAGGGGGACTCGCAGGGGATCATTCCTCGGGGGGGGCGCCGGGGCCGCTTCGAATCCAGGCGCGGTTGAAGCGGGCGTGGCGGATGTTCTCCAGGCCGCCGCGGAC
>CAIOKD010000261.1 GCA_903858835.1 uncultured Verrucomicrobiota bacterium | reverse complement strand
CCTCCTCTCACACCCGCATCACCGGGCCTTGAGCCAGTCGATCGCCTCCCGCTGCCAGGCATCCCAGGAGGCTCCCTGGTACCCATGAAGCCCATGTCCCCCATCCGGCAACTCCAGGAGCCGGCTGGAGATCCCGTGGGCCTTCAAAGCCGCATGATACAGCCGACTGTTGTCGATGACCACGGCGCGGTCATCGACAGCATGAGCCAGAAAGGCCGGAGGGGTCTGCCGGGTGACCTGACGTTCGCAAGAAAACCGTTCGATCGCCTCGGGGGAAGGGTTCTTGCCCAGGAGGTTGTCGCGGGATCCGGAGTGGGTGAGGCCTCCGAAGGTGATCACCGGATACACCAGAAGGGTGAAATCCGGCCGACAGCTCTGGCCCTCAAGGGTGTGGGCGGCCCCGGGGTCGCCGAGGTCGAACCGGGTGCTGGCCGTGGCGGCCAGGTGACCGCCGGCGGAGAAACCGATGATCCCCACCCGCTTCGGATCCACCTGCCAATCCCGGGCGTTCAGGCGAACCGTGCGGATGGCTCGCTGGGCGTCCAACAGGGGCACGCGGGAGCGTCCCGCCGGCAACCGGTATTCGAGCACGACACCCACGATGCCATGCTGGTTCAGCCATCGCGCGATGCCATGACCCTCGGGTCCGGCGACCACCCCGCCGTAGCCGCCTCCCGGGCAGATCACCACGGCCATCCCATTGGGTCGGGTCGGCCGATGCACGGTCAGCGCGGAGTTCTCGGGACTCACCCAGCCCCCGGAGCCGTCCGGAGCCTTCTCGGGCCACAACGGCAGCCTCAGCGGAGCCGTCGGCTCGGCGGCGGACAGGGAGGAAGACAACAGGCCCAGGATCGCAGCCACGAGGCACGCGACCCGGGAACCGCGGAAATGCCCACGGGAATTCACGGGCCAAATCCAGCCCGATCCCGGATCAAAAGGAAACCTCGGGATGCGGCTGATGATCCAGATTCCACCGACGACGATTGGACTCGGTATCCTCAATCAATCGGGAATTGCGCTCACTGGCGGCATGGCCGTCGGTGAACAGGACGTTGGCGCCCCCGTTGTGTCGTTCCTTGGACGGCAGGCTGCTGATCGACAGCAGGAACGAATGGTACTGCAGGAAACCCGGCTGGGGCATCGAATCGGCGATGGCGATCATGTCGGCGGGAGCCACCACGCGATCCTCCGGCACCTGGGGAACCTCCTGCCCCGGACTCACCACGAAGCCCAGCCCCAGGTTCTCGTACCAGAGGGTCTTGTTGACCGAACCGATGCCGAAGCCGTTGTAGCCATAGCTCACCCCCACCACCTTGTCGGGCGCGCTGGGGCCTTTCATGTAGGCATTGCCGAACAACCACACGATCGCCTCCTCGAGAGGCCATTCGCCCTTGAAGGTGGGGCACTTGAGGATGTTGGTGCTGCGGGCGAGGTCCGGGAGGATGGCCGTGAACCAGGTGTTGGTCGTATTGGCGTCGACCGTGTGCGGAAACACCCGGTGATCGATGCGGTACATCGAGAGGGCCAAGCCGACCTGGTGCAGGTTGCTCTTGCAACGGGCGCTGAGCGCAGCGGTCTTGGCCCGGGACAGCGAAGGCAGCAGCAGCGCGGCGAGAATCGCAATGACCGCGATGACCACCAGGAGCTCGATCAGCGTGAACGCGCGACCGCGGGAACGGAATTGCGAGGACTGCGCGTTCAAATCGGTGGAACCCAGCGGTCCGGCAGGCATCGACCCACCAAGCATGGAGTGACTCTAGGGGTCGGATCCAAAAAGTCGAATTCCCGAGCCGGTTCCCGCGAGGCGGTTCAGCGATCGGTCCGGAACAGGTTCACCGGGAGCCCCTCGGCGCTGAATAGGTTGGGAATCGCATCGCAGGCGAAGGCGAAGCGGACGGCGACCGGCTGGGGCACTTCGGGACTGGAGACGACCACCGACTTGCCGTCGATCACTGCCTTGGCCTCGACGAACCGGCCGTCGGAGCTCGCCACCTTGAAGTGCGTGGGCGGGCCGCCGCGCGAGACCAGTGTGGTGGGCACCGCATCGAATTCCACGCGAACCGAGGATCCCTCGACGCGATGCGAGCGGTAGGTGGGGCTCCGATGTTCCGGGCCCGCGACGGAGTAGGTGTCGGCCAGGGCGTAGCGGGCCAACCGCTCGCCCACCTCGCGCTTCAATTGCGGGTGGATGTCCTTCACGTTGTCCACGAGGTCGCTGGTGACCACCATGCCCGTCTTGGGATGCAAGGCCGCCAGTGTCTGGGCCTCACGCAGGAAGGCCGCCCGGGTCGGGTCCTCGCCGTAGGTGTACGGCGCGATCTGGGCGAAGTAGAAGGGCAGTTCCGATTTCCACGCCGCCCGCCAGCCATCGATCATCTTGGTGAAGAGCTTCCGGTAGGTGCCATGGGTGGGAACGTTGCTCTCGCCCTGGTACCAGATCGCCCCGGCGATCCGGAACGGTGTGATGGGATGGATCATGGCGTTGTAGGCCACGCCCGGCTCGTGCGGCCACCAGGCGAAGGGCTTGAGCTTCGCCGCCGCCGCGCGCAGGTCCGGGTCCTCATCGACAATTCCCGACGGCGTCCACACCTCGGCCGGGGTGCCGCCCCAGTTGCTGTTGATGAGACCCACGGGCACCCCGAGTTTCTCGTGGAGGTGCTTGCCGAAGAAATACCCCACGGCGCTGAAGTGGATCATCTCCTCGGGCGAGCACACCACCCAGCGGGCGGACAGATGGTCCTGCGGCGTCGCGGAGGTCGCCTTGGGGATGTAGAAAAACCGGATCATGGAGTTCGTGGCCCGTGGGGCCTCCTCTTTGGACTGGGTCAACCCCTGGTCACCCGACCACTCCATGTTGCTCTGGCCGCTGCAGACCCACACCTCACCCACCATCACGTCTTCGAGCACGATCTCATTGGCACCTTTGATACGGAGGGTATGGGGGCCCGCGGACTGCGGGGTCTGGATCTCGATCGACCAACGCCCGCCGTTGGAGGCCGTGGTCTTCCAGGTGTTGGTGGAACCGCTGATCGACACCGCGACGGTCTCGGCCGCGGCCGCCCAGCCCCACAGCACGGCCTTGGGTCCCCGCTGCAACACCATGTGGGAACCGATGACCGCCGGCAGTCGGACGGCGGCAGCAAGCGGGACGGCCATCAGGCTCAAAACGGCGAGGAGAGGGAGGAATCGTTGCATACGGAAACAAGCAGGACGTTCTTGTCGGGAATGACCCCAGGGTTTTCGAGCGCGGGATCTCCCACAAGTCCGAAACCTCACCCGCTGGATCCGGTCGAGGCCGAACAAAACGCTCGACGCGGTCCACCCTTCCCGGCGAAAGCGGAAGGCATGGCCCCGGTCTTCACCGCCTACGGCCCCCATGCCTGGTCGGTCCGGTTCGCTGACCGGCCCGACGAGGCGGCGTTCCATCGGTCACGATCCCTGACCCGGGCCTTGATGCGTCTATCGCTCCCGGGGCTTCGGGAGGTCGTTCCCGGACCCACCACCCTGCTGCTGGAGTTCACCCCGGGATCGCGGGATGCCGATCCGGCAGCGCTCATCCAAGCCCTGGCCTCAGCAACGGCATCGAACCCCACTCCGCTGCCGGAGCGCACGGTGGGAATCCCGGTCCTCTACGGAGGGCCCGATCTGGAGCGGGTGGCCTGCCACTCCGGATTGGCGCCGGAGAACGTGATCGAGCGCCATCAAGAAGGCCGATACCGGGTGCTGTGTCTGGGGTTCTCTCCCGGGTTTCCCTACCTGGGTGGGCTGGATCCGTCGTTGGCGACGCCGCGACTGCCCACCCCGCGACTTCGGGTCCCAGCCGGTAGCGTGGCCATCGGCGGAGAACATGCCGGCATCTACAGCATCCCCAGCCCGGGCGGATGGAACCTGATCGGCCAAACCTCTCGGGCCCTCTTCAGTCCTCGGGCCTCGAGTCCCGACGATGTCTTCCTGTTGCGGGCCGGCGACCAGGTCCGCTTCGTCCCGGTGCGGAGTCTTCCGACCGACTGGGATCCGATCGGGACAGCGGCACCGAGGGAGGACGGCACGGCCCTCCTGCGCATCCGGTCGACCGGCCTTGGGCTGAGCCTCCAGGATGCCGGGCGGCCAGGACATCGGCGTTTCGGTTTACCGGCCAGCGGAGCCATGGATCCGGTTTCCGCAAGCTGGGCGAACCGTCTTCTGGACAATCCACCGGAGGCCCCGGTGCTCGAACTCTGCCTGCAGGGACAACAACTGGAGGTGCTGCGCGATGGATGGATCGCCGTGGTGGGGAGTTCGCAGGCACGAGGATTGGCTCCCAATCGGGCCTTTCATGCGCGCGGCGGTGACCGGTTGGACTTCGGGGCCCCGGGCCCCTCGGGGGTCTGGACTTATCTGGCGGTACCCGGGGGCTTTTGCAGCGAATCCTTCCTCGGCAGCTGCAGCGCCCATCCTCGGGCAGGGATCGGCCATGCACTGCAGGCGGGCGACACGCTATCGACAGGCTCATCGACCGATTGGAGTCCCCCGGCCGGCGTCATCTCCCGGAGCGTCGCCCTGGACCCTGAGTCGAGGATTTCCGAGGTGCAGCCCATCCGCGTTTGGCCCGGGCCCCAGTGGGATCAATTCCATGAGGAGCAACAGGCCCGACTGTTCACCGCCGAGTGGAAGGTCTCGAGCCGCTGCGACCGGGTCGGCTATCGACTGGAGGGCCCGGGACTCTCCTGGACCGGAGGATCCCTGATCTCGGAGCCGGTCCTGCCGGGCTCGATTCAGGTTCCGACCGACGGTCAGCCCATCGTCACGCTGCACGATGGCCCCACATTGGGCGGTTATCCCAAGATCGGCTGGATCGACCACCGGGATCTGCCTGTCCTCGTCCAGCGTCGGGCTGGCCGATCGATCCGGTTCATCCCGGCCGTGACCTCAGCGGATCAATGATCAGGAACCGGGTCAGGGAACCGTTGCGGAATCGGCCTTACCGGGTTTGGACGCTGTCTTGACAGCATTGATACTGCTTTCATGATGCTTTGCGTGAGGACCACGGTCACCATCGATGCCGATACAGAGGCGCTGCTCCGACTCGAGGTGGAAAGGACTGGGCTGTCCTTCAAGGCGGTGCTGAATCAGGCGATTCAGCGGGCGTTGGGACGGCGTCCGAGCGGCGTCCGACTCCAACCCCTTTTCGCGGCGCCATTCCCGCTGGAACTTGCTCCACAAAGCTTCAATCGGCTCGCCGCCGAGTGGGAAGATGAGGACACCGTCCTCGAACTGGGGTCGTGATCCTTCCCGATCTCAACCTGCTGCTTTACGCCTACAACCCCCACATGCCGCAACACGGAGCGGCACGCCGTTGGTGGGAAGGGGCGATGAACGGAGAGGAACTGATAGGGATGCCATTGGAGATCGCCTTCGGTTTTGTCCGCGTGGCCACCAATCCGAGACTCGGCGCGGCCCGCGTGACCTTGATCGATGCGCGACGCGTGGTGGAGGGATGGATGCAGTTGCCTCAGGTACGAACCCTCGTCCCCGGTGCGCTTCACTTCAACCGGGTCATGGAGTTGATGACCGCGGCGATGGCGACGGGCCCGGTCCTCTCCGACGCCATCCTGGCCGCCTATGCCATCGAACATCGGGCAACGTTGTTCACGAACGATGGCGACTTCGCTCGTTTTCCCGGATTGTCATGGCGGAACCCCTTGATCACATCAAGCCCCACGTCTCGCCGGCGCCCCTGACATCCTGACCCGCGGTGTCGCTCACGCGCCCCTTCTCTGCTTTCCTCGGGTCATGCGATCGACGGGCGACTGGGATCTGAATTGCGATCTGGGCGAAGGAGAGCCCTGGGCGCGGACGCGGGCGCTGTTGCGGCAGGTGACCTCCGCGAATGTGGCCTGCGGTGAGCATGCCGGAGATGCGCTCACGATGGAACGGGTGGTGGTAAAGGCGAAGGCTCTCGGGGTTCACTTGGGAGCCCACCCCGGGGTGGCCGGTGCCTTCGGACGAGGCGAGGTGAACCTGACGCCCGGGCAGCTCCAGACCCTGGTGCTGCAACAGGCCGGCGCTCTGGATCTCCTGGCCCGGCGGCAGGGCAGCCGGTTGCACCACATCAAGCTGCACGGCGCGCTGTACCATGCCGTGGAGCACGACGAGGCCCTGGGCCGGGCCTATGTCGAGGCCGTGGCACGCTGGTTCCCTAAGGCGAGGATCTACGCGCGGGCCGGTGGCTGGGTGCTCACACTGGCCCGTGAGGCCGGAGTCGCCGCCTGGGCCGAGGGATTCATCGATCGTGCCTACCGCGTGGACGGCCAACTCGTGCCGCGAACTCAAGACGGGGCGGTGTTGACCCGGACCCGGGACATCACCGAGCGGCTGCGCGAATGGCGGCAGACAGGCGGATGGAAGAGCCTCGACGGGTCCTGGGTCGCCGTGCCTGCGCGGACGCTGTGCTTACACGGAGACACGCCCGGTGCGGTTTCGCTGGCGCGGGCCATCCGCAGGGCAATGGACCGATGACGTCGGGTGCTGGCCTTGGAAGACCTCGCCTCACAACACCAACACCAACACCGACACGGCACCGGTGCGACACCGATCGGGCGCGACGCTACCAGACCCCCGACGAACCCTCGCCCCGGGGATCGGCCGAGGCGGACCACCGACCCGCGGCATCCCGACCCACGGCCTGGGCGGCCCCCAGGGACGCATCGACCACGACGGTGTGGCCCCGGCGGCGCAATCCCTCGATGACCGCCGGGCCCCAGGCCTTCTCGACGTGGAGCTCGTCCGGCTTCCACTGATGGTGAAGACGCGGGGCAGCCAGGGCCTCGCGCGGCGCCTTCCCGAAGTCGATGGTCCTCAGGATCGCCAGCAAAGTTTGCGAGATGATGGTCGGACCGCCAGCGGCACCCACGCTGAGGATTGGACGCCCGTCCTTGAGCACCAGCGTGGGACTCATGCTCGAGAGGGGGCGCTTGCGGGCCTCGATGGCGTTGGCCTCGGCCCCGACCAGTCCGAAGAAATTCGGGACGCCCGGCTGTGCCGAGAAGTCGTCCATGTGGTTGTTGAGGAGGATGCCCGTGCCCGGGACCACGACCTTGCTGCCGAAGCTGGTGTTGAGGGAGGCGGTGCAGGCCACCCAGTTGCCCTCGGTGTCGGCCGTGGAGAAATGCGTGGTGTGCCGGTTGCGTTCGCGGGTGAACCAATCGCGGTCCGCGCCCGGAGGAAGGCCCGCCGATGGAACCGCGGAGGCCCGATCCATCCGGAGGCTCCGGGCGAGGCCGGCGGCATAGTCCTTGGAGAGCAATCCCCGGGGCACCTTCGCGAAGTCGGGGTCCCCGAGCCAGCGGGCCCGATCGGCGAAGGCGAGCTTCATGGCCTCGGCCACCACATGCACGAATTCGATCGAACCATCACCCAGGGCCGCGACATCGAACCGCTCCAGGAGGTTGAGGATCTGGACTACATGGACTCCGCCCGAACTGGGCGGCGGAAAACTGACGATCTCATACCCGCGATAGGTGCCCCGGACAGGCTCACGCGGGACCACTTCGTAGCGGGCGAAGTCGGAGGCGGTCACCGCGCCCCCGTGGGCCTTCATCCAGGCCTCCGTCTTGCGGGCGAATTCACCCCGGTAGAACCAGTCCACCCCTTGGGCCGCCATCTGGCGATAGGACGCGGCGAGGTCGGGCTGGCGCAACCGGTCCCCAGCCGAGGGAGTCTCCGGAAGGCCCCGCAGGAAGATCGCCGCGCTCTCCGGAAACAGCGCCAACTGGGAACGCGTCTCGCGCAGCCTGCCGACGTAGTGACGGTCGAGGGCGAATCCCTGTTCGGCCACCCGCGCGGCGGCCTCGAGCAAGCGGCCCAGGGGGAGTCGACCATGGTGGGTGCTGGCAAAGGCGAGGGTCGCCATTTGACCGGGGATTCCGACCGACAGCGCCCCGTCCTGGCTGAGCCTCGGATCGGCCTTGCCGTCGCGCAGGAACATGTCGCGGGTCGCCGCCGCGGGCGCCATCTCACGGCCATCCAGAGTGAGGATGCGCCCATCAGCCAGGCGGAGGGTCATGAAACACCCGCCACCGATCCCGGAATTGTGCCCATCCACGACCCCGAGGGTCAGGGCGCAGGCGATCGCGGCATCCACCGCATTGCCCCCGTCGCGCAGGGCCTGGAGTCCCGCCTCGGTGGCCACCGGATTTACCGTGGCGACCAATCCCTTTTGAGGAGCGCCGGATTCCGCAGCGGTCGCCGGCCAGACACTGGCCAGCATCGCCACTGCCGCGACGAGGATCCACGTCCCCATGGTTCCTGCGCATGCGTTCAGTGCGTTCAGGGACAGGCTACGGCCGGGAAACCGAACCGAGGCAACGGAGGAAGAGGTCATGGATCGAAAGGGGGTGGAACGGATTCAACCGGGTCCGCGGACCCCGGGCAATCCCCACCGGAAGGAAACCGCTCGGACAGGCTACCAGGACACTGGACAGGCCGATGGGACCCTTAAATGACCAGTTGCTTCTGGTCTCTCCTGAGTTTCCATCGATGCCATGATCCCTCGCAGCCCGCGCCGGCAACCCCGGGCCTTCACGCTCATCGAGCTGTTGGTGGTGATCGCCATCATCGCGATCCTGGCGGGCATGCTCCTGCCGGGACTGGCCAAGGCGAAGGAGAAGGGCCGCAAGACGGCCTGCTACAACAACCTGCGGCAGATGGGGCTGGCGATGCTGATGTACGCCGACGACCACGCCGGGAAGGTTCCCCGGGGCAACGAGCCCTACTGGTGGCAGATGTACATCCCCAGCCTGGGGGGAACGGCCGCCGCCCGGGACCAATACGGCCGGATCAAGGTGTACACCTGCCCGAGCTATCCGAACAAACGGCAGGTGGTTTGCTACGTGGTAAACGCCTGGCAGTTCAGCAGCCCACGCGACACCGTCGGCAGCGAGGTCACCGGCGCGGTGAACCTGCAGCGCGTGCAGAGTCCTTCCGACACGATCTATTTCGCGGACAATGAGAGCGCCCCCTGGAGGCCGGTCTTCACCGTGACCAACGTCATCGGCAGCGTGGACCTGAATGATGTGTGGACCCCGGCCCACCTGCCCTACGGAGCCACGGGCCGCACCCTGAGCGGCGAGCGCCGGGTGGCGGCAAAGCGCCACGGCGAAGGTTCGAACCTACTGCTCTTCGACGGCCACGCCGGTTGGAAAAACGGTCGCGCGATGACCGTCGACGATTGGCGGGAACAGAGATACTGAGGGATCCGGCCGCAGGGAGACGATCAGGGAGTCACCCGTCACCGGCCCCACGCCTATTTCTCGGCGATGCAGTAAAGACTTTGGCGCCCCCTCAGGAACAGTTGCCCGGCCACAATCGCCGGGGAGGCATCGAAGCCGTCGTCGAGGTGGTTCTTGGCCAGCACCTCCAGACGGTCCCCTTGGCGGAGAACTGCTGTGTTGCCATCGCGTCCCACCACGTAGACCCGGCCATCGGCCGCCACAGGAGAGGCGTACACGCCATTGAGTCCATCCAACCGTTCCGCCTCGAAGTGCGCCCTGCCCGATCCCGCGTCGAAGGCGGAGAGCATCGCGCTGTTGTTGGAGAGGAAGTAGAGCGTATCGCCGATCAGCAGCGGTGAGGGCACGTAGGGGGTGCTCTTGGCATGCGACCACACGATGCCGTCGGTGCCGGTGAGATCACCGGAACGATCGAGTCGGATCGCTTGGAGCGCATTGCCCCGGTAACCGCTCATCACGAACACCCGATCCCGGCCGGCCACCGCCGACGGGATGGCATTGACCGTCTGACCGGCGCACTCCCACAGCAGTTTCCCATCCTTGAGGTCGTAGCTGCGGACCTTCTGTGTGCCGTTGACGATGACCTGCTTGCGGCCGCCGTGGTCGACGATCAGCGGGGTGCACCACCCGGTGGGTTCGTCCCGCTGCTGACGCCACAGTTCACGACCATCGCGCTTGTCGAGAGCCACGATGAAGTCGTCGCCCTCATGGTCCCACAGCACCACCACCGTGTTGTCGTCGAGGGCCGGCGAACTGCCTTCGCCGAAGCTGTTGCGGGTGCGCATGTCGCCCAGATCCTTCTCCCAGAGGAGCTTACCCTTCAGGTCGTATCCATAGAGACCAAAGGATCCGAAGGACACGATCAGATGCTTGCCGTCCGTGACCGGAGAGGCCGATGCGAAGCCGTGATCCTTGTGATGGCCCTCGTGAGGCATCTGGGTGCGGGGCGCATGGATCCAGCGCTGCTTGCCGGTCTTGCGGTCGAAGCTGATCACCGTGAACTGCTGGGCCCGGGTCGGACGATCGACCATGCCGCCGCCACCGCCGGGGCCACCCCGCCCGCCCCCGGGACCGCCTCCGCGGCGAGGGCGATCAGGACGGTCGGATCGCTCGGGAGCCGCCGCAGTCGCCCCGGACTCCTCGGACGCCGCCTCGGGCCCCGTGGGGATGGCCGTGAGCACGAAGACCTGGTCGCCCCAAATGACCGGTGTGGAGGTCCCACGCCCCGGGATGGGCACCTTCCATTGCACGTGGTTCGTCTCGCTCCACAGGGTCGGAGGGTGGGCATCGGG
>CAIOKD010000260.1 GCA_903858835.1 uncultured Verrucomicrobiota bacterium | reverse complement strand
CTGGTGAAATCGGTACCCCTAAGGGGTCCGCCAGCGGGGCGGCCCTTCCCGGAGGGGCTCCTCTGGGCCGTCAGGGCCGCCGTTCGCGAATGGCGGCCAGCAGGTCGGCGATGACCTCGGTGCGGGGCTTGGCCCCCACGTTGCCCTTGCCGTGCAACCGCACGCTGATGGCGCCCGCCTCGAGGTCGCGCTGGCCCACCACCAGCATGGTGTGGACCTTGGCCGTCTCGGCGTCGGCGATCTTGGCCTTTACCGGGTTGGCGCTCCAGTCGCCCTCGACGCGCACGAACTGGGCGCGAAGCTCGGCCGTGATCGACTTGGCATATTCCACCAGCGGCGCCTCGTCGTTGAGCGTGAGCACCCGGACCTGCTCCGGCGCAAGCCATAGGGGGAAGTTGCCCGCGTAATGCTCGATCAGGAAGCCGATGAACCGCTCGTGCGTGCCCAGGGGGGCGCGGTGGATGCAGAGCGGGGTCTTCTCGGTATTGTCGCGATCTCGGTA
This sequence comes from uncultured Verrucomicrobiota bacterium, assembly GCA_903858835.1. Lineage (GTDB taxonomy): Bacteria > Verrucomicrobiota > Verrucomicrobiia > Limisphaerales > UBA9464 > SXXZ01. Next base: position 7,805 of record CAIOKD010000260.1, on the reverse strand, counting down.
AGTGAGCCCGAATCGGGCCGGGACGGCGAAATCGACCTGGTTGGTGGCGATGGTGAACTCGCGGCCGATGGCACTCCAGACCTGCACATCGATCTTCGGGCCGTAGAAGGCCGCTTCGTTGGGGACCTCCACGTAGTTGATGCCCGACTCGATGAGGACCTGGCGCACCATGTCCTCGGTCTTCTTCCACAACTCGGGTTCGTTGACGAACTTCTGCCCCAGGCGCGCCGGATCATGGGTGCTGAAGCGCATCTGGTAGCGGTCGAGCCCGAAGATCTTGAAGTACTTCAGGTACATGTCGTTGACCGCCCGGAACTCCTCGGCGAACTGCTCGGCCGTGCAGTACAGGTGGGCGTCGTTCATGTTCATGCTGCGGACGCGCATGAGCCCGAACAGTTCGCCCGACTGCTCGTAGCGGTAGCAGGTGCCGTATTCGGCCAAGCGCAGGGGCAGGTCGCGGTAGCTGCGCGGTTCCGCCGCGAAGATGCGGTGGTGGTGCGGGCAGTTCATCGCCTTGAGGTAATACCGGCCGCCCAGGAGGGTGATCTCGGTCTCCAGTTTCTGGATGTCGTGGCGCACCTGCTCCTCGGTGTACCCGCTGGGATTCGGGGCTATGGCCTTGCCCAGACCCTCGGCCAGTTGGATCAGGTCGGCGCGGCGCTCCATCAGAGAGTCCCGCTTCTGGCGCTCGTCCTCCTCGAGCATCTCCATCGGGGGGAACATCGACTCCGCGTAGTACGGCAGGTGGCCGGAGGTCTTGTACATCTTCTCTTTGGCCAGGTGCGGCGTCTTCACGCGCACGTAGCCGGCCTGGAATTCGGTATCCTTGGCCAGTCGCTCGAGTTCCTCGACCAGCACCGTCCCCTTGGGCAGCCACAGCGGCAGGCCGGGGCCCACGTACTCGGAGTCCATGGCGAAGAGGCCCATCTCGGCACCGATCTTGCGGTGATCGCGCTTGCGGGCCTCCTCCTGCATCTTGACCCAGGCTTCGAGCTCCTCCTTGTTCTTGAAGGCCGTTCCGTAGATGCGCTGGAGCTGCGGGTTCTTCTCGTTGCCCCGGAAATAAGCGCTGGCGACCTTGAGCAGCTTGATGCCGCCGGGCTTGACGTTGCCGGTGCGCATCACGTGGGGGCCGGCACAGAGGTCCACGAACTCACCGTTCTGGAAGAAGCTGATGGGCTCGCCCTCGGGGATGTCTCCCAGGCGCTGTACCTTGAAGGTCTGGCCCTTGCCTTCGAAGTAGGCCAGCGCTTCTTCGCGGGTCTTGATCGACTTCTCGAAGACCTGGTTCTCCTTGGTGATCTTGCGCATCTCCTCCTCGATCTTCGGAAAGTCCTCGGGGGTGAAGCGGTGCTTCAGGTCGAAATCGTAGTAGAAGCCCTCCTCGGTGGGCGGACCGATGTCCAGCAACGCATCGGGCCAGAGCCGCAGGACCGCCGTCGCCAGGATGTGCGCGCAGGAGTGCCGCAGGCGCATCAGCTCGTTCATCTGCTCCCGTTGATCCAGCGTCTTGCGCTGCACCTCGGACTTGGCGGATTCAAACTGGGGCTGTTGTTCGTCGTTCATTCAGGGATCGGGATTCGCAGCAGACGGAGGCAGATGAAAGGCAGAAGGGGGCGGTTGTGGCAACACCGGGACGGTGGGCTGTGCCGGGGCCCGGATCGGTTCAGGGCGCCTCGGGCCAGTTCTTGGGCACGAATAGGCCGAGCGAGGCGGTGTAGCCGTGGAGGAAGTTCTGCCGGGCCACCGGGCCCAGTTCTCCGTGGCCGAAGAATCCGGTGATGGCCGTCGGCCCGAGTTGCTCCTGGATGAGGCCGGCGTCGTGGTTCGGAGCCCCGAAGAGACGGGTTCCGCGGCCATTGCAGACGGTCAGGCAGCCGCCATAGATGGGCCGCCCGGCCAGTCGGGTGCGGGCCCGGGCCAGCAGGGCCGACAACTCGGCGTCGGCGGTCTCGGAGTCGCGCCTCTGGAATTGCAGGGTCTGCCCGGTGCGCGGGTAGGCTCCCACGGCCAAGGCCCCGTTCTTCGGGTCACCTCCCAGGAGGTTTCGGACCAGGAAATCGCCGCAATGCAGTTCCTCGCGGTATTCATCGATGGCCAGACCCACGAAGAGGTTGTTCTGGCTCTTCTTGCGGTCCTCCTGGCTGAGGCCTTCGAAGGTCTCCATCAGGACCGAGTAGGCGGGCCGGTTGCCGATGCCGAGGATGAAGTTCCGGTCGGCCCGGGTGATCGTCCAGCTTTCGCCGATCGGGGTGCACCCCTGCGACACCACCGTCTCGAGGCCGACCCCGCCGCAGAGGGCCACGGCCACCAGTCCGTGTTCGTGGACCTGCCCGTCGAGGTAGACCTGACAGAGTTCGGCGGAGAAGTCGCCGCTGGCCAACCCGCCGATGGCGGGGACCCCGGGATAGGCCTGGTTCCATTGCCGCAGCCAGGATTCCCCGTTCATGCCGAAGGGGTTGGCGAAGATCAGCCATCCGTTGACCTCCCGGGCGGGCAGTCCCGTCCGTTCGATCCACGACCGGGCATCTTCGATGGCCTCGACGTCGTCGTTGGAGCAGTGGAATCCACGCACCCGGGCGCCGGGCAGGTGGTGCAGTCCCAGCACCAAGTCGGCCCCCTGCTCGAATTCATCGCCTCCCGACACCAGGCCCACGCCGGAGCATCCCGCCAGGCAGGGGATGCGGCCGTGGACGCGCAGGATCTCCAGCACCTCCTCGGCATGCGGAAACAGCGATGGAGCCAGGAACGCCAGCCCGAGCGTCACGCCCGGGGCCTGCAGTTGTGCCCGCAGCGAGGCGGCCCATCGGGCCAGCCCCGCCTCGTTCCACCCGCCCTTCCAGACTCCTGTCACCCCATGGATGCCCTGCATGTCCCGGATGATAGCCACCATGGGCGAATCGGGAAGGGGCGTGTTGCAGTGGCGCCCCGCATCGGTGCCGGCAGGTCTCCGCTTGCCGGGGAGGCGGTGCGTCCGGAGAGTGGGCCCATGCTGGGGTTGCGTGCGGGATCAAGGTGGGTCCAGAGATGGCTGGCGGCGGGTCTCGCGTGCCTGTCGTTGTTCGCGGCCGACGGCCCCGACCGAATGGCTTTCGACGCCGCCCTGCGCTCGTTCTCCATCGGCGCCTATGGGCGCGCCGCCGAGGAGTTCGCGGCCTTCTCCTCGCAGTTCCCGGACTCGCCCCTGAAGGCGGACGCGGCCCGCAGGAGCCTGTACTCGCGGGCGGAGGCCGATGCGGCGCGGGGAGATTTCGCCGCGGCCCAGAAGACCTTCGGCCTGTATCTTTCGCAGTTCCCGGGTTCCGACCTGGCCCTCCGAGCCTCGGTGCGGCGGGCCGAGGCCCTCTTCCGGTCGGGCGAGCCCGGGGCCGCCGCCGCCCTCCTCGACCAGGCTGACGGCGCCTTTGCTCGTGCCTTGGCCGAGGGGCGTCCGGCAGACCTCCTGTTCGCCGGCTCGATGGTCGCCGCGCAGGCCCACCTGGCCGCGGGTGATGGGGCGCGAGCCCGCGCGTCGGTGTCGGCGGCCGCGCCGTTCGCCGTGACCCCGGCCGAACAATGGGATCGCCTGCGGCTCGAGGTCCGCATCCTGGAGGCCGCTCGGCAATGGGATCCCGCCATCGAGGCCGCCGGTCGGCTGCGCAAGATCGCCGGGGCCGACGTGTTGGTCGCACGGAGGCCCGAATCCTCGGCGCTCCTGGGCCGGCTCCTGATGACGGCCGGCCAGGGTGAACGGGCTGTCGCGCCGCTCGAGGAGAACCTGGCCCCTTCGGTGCCGGCCGCCTTCCGCGCCGACGCCATGGGACTCCTGGCCGACTGGTGGGTGTCGCAGGGGCGGTTGTCCCAGGCCCGCGAGCGGCTCGAGGTGGTCGCCGCCGGGCTCGGTGACGACCCCTCTGTCGCCGCGCTTCGCCTGCGCCTCGGTCAGATCCACCTCCGGGAACACCTCACCCGCCAGGGTACCAACCGGCTCGCGGCGGCCACCGCGGAATCCGCCGTCAGTCTCACCCGGGCGGTGGCAGAGTTGGAACGAACGGCGGCCCTGAATCCATCGCCCGCGGTGCGGGGGCCCCTGGTGCTGAGCCTGGCCTGGTGCCGTTGGGAGGAGGCGCTGGCCGGTGAATCGCGGGGCGTGATGACCCAGGCGCTGGCCGGCTTCCGTGCGGCGTCCGAATTGCTGCCGGCCGCCTCCAACGACGGCCTCGTGGCCCGCTACAAGGCCGCCGACGCCTCGGCCTGGCTCGGGGATCCGTCGTCCGCACTTCGGGGCTACCTCGAGGTGGCCGACGCGGTGGCCGATCGCCCCGCCGAGCGCGACGCCTGGATGCCCGTCGCACTGGAGCAGGCGGTCATCGCCGCCATCGCCGGCACCAACGCCCCTGCGGGCGAGGCTGCCCTGCGTCGTTTGCTCGAGCTTCCCCAGGCTGCGGAAAGGGCAGGGCGGGGTACTCTCTGGCTGGGATCCTCGCTGGCCCAGCGCGGTGCCGGGGAGTCGGGGCGTGGACTGCTCCAGGACTATCTCCGGCGCTTTCCGGGCAGCGGCCTGCGACCCGAGGTGGAGCTCGAATTGGCGATGCTCGGTCTGCATGACGGGAATTGGTCCGAATCCGTGTCAGAACTGCGGCGCTGGCTGGCGGCTCATCCCCAGCATCCCGGATCCGTCCGCGCCGGTTTCCATCTCGCCTACGCCCTGTCCCGGTCGGGTGATCCGGCGGCGGCCATGCGCCTGTTCTCGGAACTGGCGGCAAAGAATCCTGCCGATCCGGGCACCCTCTCGGCCCAGCTCTGGCTGGCTGGCCGGTTCTTCGAGCAGCAGGACTACCTCCAGGCGGGACAGGCCAGCGCGGCCCTCCTGACCAACGCCACGGTGCGCGCGGCCCGGGGCGACACCTGGTACCGGGCCCGGTTGTGGGCCGCGGAGGCCGGTCGCAAGCTGCAGAATTTCGATTCGGCCGCGGAGCACTACCGGGACCTCATCAATGACAAGTCGGCCCCGCCCGAGATCCAGTCTGCCGCGCTGTTCCATTACGGCGAACTGCTCCAGGCCAAGCCCGTGGAGGCGGGGGGCGAACCCTTGTCGCGGTATCGTCTGGCGCTCGAGGCCTTCACCCGGGTGCTTGAGTTCACCAACAGTCCGTACCTGGCACCGGCCTTGGGCATGATGGGTAACTGCCACTTCCAGCTCAGCACCCTCAATCCGGCCGACTACGCACGAGCCACCGAACTCTACCAGCGGGCGGCCGCGCTGCCGGGGGCCGGCGTCGAAACCCGATGCCGCGCCTGGCTGGGCTATGCGGCGGTGAATCGCAGGGCGGCCGAGCTACGAACCGGGGTCGAGGCCGGAGAGTTCCTCGACCGGGCCATCCGGGCCGGTCTGGATGTCGCCCTGGGCCGCGTGCTTCGTCCCGGCGAACGGATCCCGCCGGAGATTCTGGCCGAGGCGGCCCGATCCACCGGGGAGACCCTCGAGCGGTTGGGGCGTACAGGCGAGGCGGCCGGGCTCTACGAGCACGTGGCCCGTGAACTTCCGGCGGTGGCCTCGACCTGGGGCCAGCGGGCCCGACGGATCCGCGAGAGCCTCCTGGAAAAGCCGCGTTGATGTCGCTCGGGGTCGACCGCGCGAGGGCGTCAGTTCCATCGTGGTCGTCCCCTGTCGGGTGGCGGTTGCGTGCCGTGTTGCGTGGGCCGCGGCCCCGGGCGTACGTTCCGAGGCATGAACTCCCGACGACGATTCCTCTCCGCGCTGCCCCTGGTCGCCGCGGCCCCGGCCCTCGTGTCCGCTGCCGAGCCGCAGGGCGGCCCCGAGATGCGGGTGATGACCTACAACCTCCGCTACGCGAGCCTCAAGGGGGCCGAGGCCTGGCCCCTGCGCCGTCCGGCCATGAAAGCCCTGCTCCAGCAATACGCTCCGGATCTCATGGGCACCCAGGAGGGGGTGTATTTCCAGCTCCGGGAGCTGGCCGCGGACCTGCCCGAGTACGACTGGATCGGCACCGGGCGCGACGGGGGCAGTCGGGGTGAGTTCATGGCCATCTTCTACCGACGCGACCGGTTCGAGCCCCTGGCCTACGATCACTTCTGGTTGAGCGACACGCCCGAGGTGATCGGCTCCTCCACCTGGGGCAACCCCAACCGGCGCATGGTGACCTCGGTGCATTTCCGCGATCGACGGACCGGCAAGGAGTTCCACCTGTGGAACACTCATCTGGACCACGCGCTCCAGCCGGCGCGGGAGAAGGGGGCCGCGCTGATCCGCACCCGGTTAGCCCGGATTCCGGCTGGTGAACGGGTGATCCTGATGGGCGATTTCAACGCCGTGGCCACCCGCAATTCCGTCTATGACGCGCTGACCAAGGAGATCGGCTTCACCGATTCCTGGTTCGCAGCGGCCCAGCGCCGCAACGAGACGCTCAATTCATTCAACGGTTTCGGAAAGTCCACCTTCAACAGCGCCCGCATCGATTGGATCCTCTATCGCGGTGAGGCGGAGGTGCCCTGGACCGAGGTGGTGGACCTCACTCCCGGAGGGCTCCAACCAAGCGATCATTTCCCGGTTTATGCGCGGATGACCTGGAAATGACCCCCGGGTTCACGTACCCGCCTGCGGGGTCGGAGGCCGTAGCAGGATCCAGACGTTGGCTGCGAGGATGCACGTTCCCCCGAGGATGAGCCGCAGGTGCAGCGATTCGTTCGGGTATTCCAACCCGGTCATCCCGGAGATCCAGCCCGGGACGAACAGGCAGACCCCGCTGGTGAAGACCGGTTCGGTGCAGTAGAGCAGGCCGGCTTGGGTGGCCGTGACCTTGGGTTGCCAATGATTGGCCAATGGGAAGGTCAGGAGCGTGCAACCGAACAGCAGGCACGCGAACAGCGCCGCGATGTCGGTCGATGCGGCCGCCTTCAAGATGTCCTGAGGTTGGTTCGCCAGCGCGAGGGCCAGGGGCCAGGCGGTCGCGGCCATGGCGCCGAACATCACCGTGGTCGCCCGGACCGAGTCGTTGCCCGAGAACTCCCGCCGCTCCAACCAGAGGATCTGCCCGGCGAAGAGCACCGAACCCGCCAGCGTCTCGAGTTCTCCGCGACCCAGCAGGAGGTGGTCGGGCCTGAGTCCGGCCAGCAGTGCGGCCCCGAGGCCCACCAGCGCACAGGCGCCCACCACGGACCACCCGGGGAGTCGTCGGGACGACAACGCCACCCAGATCGGGATGAGCACCGCATAGCCCTGGGTCAGGAATGCGGAGACTGAGCCCTCGGTGTAGGCCAAGCCGTCCATCTGGAGGATGAGCCCGAGGGCGCCGAAGATGCCGATTCCCAGACCCTGCTTCCACTCGAGCCTCGTCGGCCGGATCGGGGTCGGGGTGTCGCCACCACCACCGGAGGCGAGGCCCCGAGCCCGTCGGACCGCCAGGCCAGCGACGAACAGTCCCGCTGCGAAGGTGAAACGGTACGCCACCAGCAGGGTGGAGAGGAACAGGCTGGAGTTGCCGGGCACGTTGCGCCGCCCCAATTGTTCGATGGACTTGAGCAGGGGAAAGCTGAAGGCCCAGAGCGCGCAGGTGGCGATCAGGACGAGCGAGGCGGTGATGCGCGGATTCATGCGGGCGGATCGGTGACGGCCGCTCCGGTCGCCGCGGTGTTCGGCCCCTCCGTCCGTTGGGGGTGGCGGTGGGTGGTACGCCTCCGGATACCGGGCAAGCAGTGGCGCCGCGGAAAAAACGGGAGAAATCCATTGCCAGCAGACTCGCGATTGCCCATTTTCCCGCCCTCGTTTGGTTCGGGGCGTAGCGTAGCCTGGTAGCGCGCTTGTT
>CAIOKD010000259.1 GCA_903858835.1 uncultured Verrucomicrobiota bacterium | reverse complement strand
CTGTCGGACGTACAGCGCCTCGGCCTCGGCGACCGGACCGATGACGGGGTGGAACGTCTCGCCCTCGGCCAGGGAGCGGATGCTGGTGGTGCCGTTGGCCAAAGCGACCAGCGAATAGGCGGTGGACATCGTTCGGGAGTCTGGGAAAACCGGGTGACGGGGCGTGAGGAAGGACCGGGATCGGCTTGGATCCGGATCAGTCGGTGGAGGCCTCGTCTTCGGAACCGGAATCGTCCCACCGGCCCGGATCCGCGCAGACGCCCCGCTTCGAAGCCGCCACGAAGGCAATCATCTCCTGGCAGACCGCCTGGGGGAACTCGGCGGTCGCCCGCCGGAGTCGCTCGGCTCTGGCCAGAGTCGAACGGAAGAGCAGGTGGTAGAGCCGCTGGAGGGCCCGTCGGTCCTCCGGGCTGAAGCCCGCCCGGCGGAGCCCCACCCGGTTCAGTCCGCACAGGGTGTTGTTGTCGCGGGCCAGCGTGAAGGGTGGGAGGTCCAACGAGATGCCTGAGCCCCCCTGCATCAGGGCCAGGCGGCCGATCCGGCAGAACTGATGGACCAGACAGTTGCCGGACAGGAAGGCCCGGTCCTGCAGGACCACATGGCCCCCCAGCAGGGCACCGTTGGCCAAGACGTTGTGGTTGCCTACCACGCAGTTATGGCCGACATGGGATCCGGCCATCAGGAAGTTGCCGTCACCCAGCACCGTGTCTTCATCGAGCCGATTGGAGCGGTGCACGGTCACGTGTTCCCGAAAAACATTATCGTTACCGACAATCAATCGGGTGGGTTGTCCGGCGTATTTGAAGTCTTGGGGCGCATCCCCGAGCACCGCCCCTGCATGGATGCGATTGCCCGAACCCAATCGGGTGTGACCCGTGATGCAGGCCCCGGGGCCCACCTGGCAGCGGGGCCCCAGGACTACGTTCGCATCGATGACGGCATGGGGGCCGACGTGGCAGTCTTCCCCGAGCTGGGCCGAGGGATGGACGACGGCGGTGGGATGGATCTCGGTGGGCATGGCTGGGTTCAGATGAGGGTTCCCACCACGCAGGCCGTCATGTAGCAGGCCAGAAGGCCGCCCACCATGGCCTTGAGGCCGACCTGGGCGAGGTCTTTCCGGCGTTGGGGAACCAGCGCCCCGATGCCTCCGATCTGGATGGCCACGCTGCCGAAGTTGGCGAATCCGCACAGGGCATAGGCCGCGATCACATGGCTGCGGGGGTCGAGGGACGACTGCTGTTGGGACAAGGAGAGGTAACCGACGAACTCGGACAATACGATACGTTCGCCCAGGATCTGGCCCACGGCCAAGCAGTCCTTCGATGGGATGCCCATGATCCAGGCGAACGGCGCGTTGGCATACCCCAGCAAGGTCTGCAGGGGGCGCTGCGTGTGCCAGCCCAGGTGGCTGAAGCCCTCGCCGAGGAGCCAGTTCAGGGCAGCGACCAGGGATGTGAAGGCCAGGAGCATGGCAATCACGTTCAGGGACAGCCTCATGCCGTCGCTGGCACCCGAACAGGCGGCGTCGATCCCGTTGATCGTCTCCCGTTCGATCCTGGCCGTCGAGCCGGCGGCCGTCTCACTGGGCTCGGTTTCGGGAATCAGGATCTTGGAGATCAGCAGGGCGGCCGGGGCGCTCATGACGCTGGCGGTCAGGAGGTGGCCGGCGGGCACCTTGAGCAGGCCCGAATACACTCCCATCACGCTTCCGGCGATGGTGGCGAAGCCGCCAACCATCATGCAGTGCAGTTCGCTGCGGGTCATCCGGGCGAGGTAGGGCTTGATGACCAGGGGGGCCTCGGTCTGGCCCATGAAGATGTTGGCCGCGGCGCTGAGGGTCTCGCTGCCGCTGGTCCCCAGGGTGCGTCGCATGATCCAGGCCGCAGCCCGGACCAGGAGTTGGAGGAGCCCGTAGTGGTAAAGGATCGCGGAGACGGTGCTGATCAGCACGATGATGCCGGTGAGCACCAGCGCGAAGAACAGGGCGTTTTCCGGGCCGAAGGCCTTGGACATCACCGCCTCGTCGGCAAGCGGGCCGAACAGGAGCCGGTTGCCCTCGCTGGCGAAGCCGATGAACCGGGAGACCAGTCGCTGGCAAGTGTTGAAGACGGCCTCACCCGGCGCGGTCTTGAGGATGAACCACCCGAAGAAGAACTGCAGGATCACGCCCCAGAACACCGCCCGGAAGGGGAAGCGCCGCCGGTGCTCCGACAGCAGCCACGCCAGGGCGATGAGCGCGACGATTCCCGACAGGCTGATGATCTTCATGGTTGCCGGAACCCACGGTGGTCCGGGCGGCCCGGACCGACAAGCCCTTCCTGACCCGCCACCGTGCGCGCCACCGTGCGTCCAGCAAGGGGCGACCGTCGATGACCGCCGAAGGAGGGTCGTCGGAAGCAATGCAGGGCTGCGTCCGGGCCCCGCCAAAATGGGGATTGCCCGCCACGCGACCCGCCTTATCCTGCCGTGCGTGAAAGGGTCTCACCGATCTCGGTCCGTGGCGGCGGCGTGCGTCCTTGCCGTCTCCGCCTTCGTCTCGGGATGCGGGGGTTTCAGCGGATCCCACTCCGTTTCCCCGGCGACGATCCTTCTTCCTGGGCTGATGCGGGTCGATCCCGCACCTCCACGGGTGCTCGGCACCCCGGACCCGCAAGTCGCATCGATCCCGGCGACGACCGTCCAGGTCGCCTCGGCGTCGAAGGCTCGGGTCTCCGGCAATTGATTTCCAACCATGCGTTTTCCCCTCGCGCCGACGGCCAAGATCGCCCGGCACATCGTCAAGCATAAGCTCAAGGGAACCGGCAAGTTCGCCATGGTGCTGCAGCTCGAGCCGCTGCACACCTGCAACCTGACCTGCACCGGTTGCGGCCGGATCCGCGAGTATTCCACCTCGCTCAAGGACATGGTGCCGCTCGAGCAGTGCCTGGCCGCCGCGGCCGAGTGCGATGCGCCCATGATCTCCATCTGCGGGGGCGAGCCTCTGATCTATCCCAAGATCGAGGAACTCGTGGCCGGTCTCCATGAGCAGGGTCGGCTCGTCTATATCTGCACCAACGGCGTCTTCATGCGGAAGAAGATGCGGGAGTACCTGGCCAGCGCCTACACGCCCGCCTTGGAGCCGCAGTTGGCTCAGTTGCTCTCCGAGAAGCTGATCACCGACAAGGAGGCCGAGGCCATCCGCAAGGCCGATGGAGCGGCGAAGTCCAAGGTGGTGATCCGGCCCAGCAAGTGGCACTACTGGAATGTCCACGTCGATGGACTGGAATACACCCACGACCTCATCGTCGAGCGTGAGGGCG
>CAIOKD010000258.1 GCA_903858835.1 uncultured Verrucomicrobiota bacterium | reverse complement strand
CCTGTGCCACGTGCAGGGGGCCAACGTCCGCGAGGTCGGGGAGTTCGACCTGTCGGGGGACCCCATGGCGCGCCTCCACGAGCATTTCGCCCGGCAGATCGAGGCCGCCCTGAAAAACGGGGTCACGCGCCTCTGGATCGATCCGGGGCTGGGCTTCTACTACAAGAACCTGGGCGATTCGAAGACTCGCATCCGCCACCAGATGCGGGTGTTCCTCAACACCTTCCGCCTCCGCTCGTTGGGTTTTCCGACCTGCCATGCCCTGCCTCATGCCTTCGAATGCTTCGAGGACGAGGTGCGCTCGGCCGAGCCGTTCTTCGCGGTGCTCGCGGCCCTGGGCAAGACCGACCTGTTGCGGACCCACGAGGTCCCCAAGACCCGCGCCGTACTTGAGACGCTCGGGGTCTGGTGAGGCGGTTGGAGTGTCAGCCTCGCTGCCAAATCTCGCCCGAATAGCCTCTCAGGTAGGGACCGATCTCCGAGCGGTCCGGATCTGCAGACGTGGCTCCTTCTGAGAAGCCGCCCTACCCCGGAGGTGCATGGGGAATGCCAAGCCAAGAGGGCTTCCGTTGGCCCCGTCCTGCTGGTCACGTCATTTTCCGATACGGGTTCGGTGACGATGGATGCCTCCGCTTGCTGCTCGCAGTCGTTGCCTCGGTCTGCGGTTCCTGTTCAGGCTGTGGTCCATTGGACCCGTCACTGACCATTCGCCCCATCGGCTTCCTGCGATCCGGGAAGGGGGTGCGCTTCAAGACGCTGCATCAGCCCGATGAGGCGGCCGCCGAGACCAATGTGCTGGAGTTGACGCCGGGGCCCGGTATCCGCGAGGCGCTTCGGGACCTCGAGGGCATGGAACGCCTCTGGCTTCTGTGGTGGTTCCACCGGGCGGAGTCTTGGCGGCCCCTGGTGATGCCTCCCCGGGGTCCCGCCCGGAGGCGCGGGGTGTTCGCCACCCGTTCGCCGCACCGACCCAATCCTCTCGGCATGACTCCGGCCCGTCTGCTGGGCATCGATGGGTTGAGGTTGTTGCTCGGTCCCTGCGACCTGCTCGACGGGACCCCGATCCTGGACATCAAGCCGTATGTGCCGGCCTATGATGCGTTCCCCGATTCGGCCGCCGGTTGGATCGACACCGTGGCGGCCTTGCATGCCGCGCCGCCGTCCCATGCGGTCGTGTGGTCTCCGCTGGCCCGTGAACAGGCCGAGTGGCTCCAGGCCGGATGGACGGTGGATTTCCGGGAGCGACTGGAGGAGATCCTGGCCCGGGATCCCCGGCCCCACCGTACCCGAAGGATCCGGGCCCTGCCCGGGGGTGATTTCGAGATCGGCTGCGGGGCCTGGCGCGCGGTGTTCCGGGTGCGCGACTCCGAGGTCGAGATCGTGGCAATCAAGCCCTCGTTTCCGGTGCGCTTTCTTCAAGAGGCCTGGCGCAAGGACGTGCCCGACCGCGAGGCCCAGTCGGCCTTCCTGAATCGCTGGCCGTGTCCGGAACTGGAGCCCCGTGCGGGGGATCTCCCGGGCGATCCCTCGATGCCTTGAGGCATCGGCCGGCGTCGTCACCCGGATTTTTTCTTTGAGTGTCCGCCCGGTTTTCGACAGAAACAGGGTTCTTTGACCTGGCCATGGCCCTGATCGTGCAAAAATTCGGCGGAACTTCCGTCGGCAATACCGAGCGCATCCAAAATGTCGCCCGACGCGTCGCCCAGTATCGGGCCAAGGGCGACCAGGTGGTCGTCGTGGTCTCCGCGATGAGCGGGGTGACCGACAAGCTCATCGGGCTGGCCAAGGAGATCACCCCCCTGCCCGACGAGCGCGAGATGGACATGCTCCTGGCCACCGGCGAGCAGCAGACCATCGCGCTGACGGCCATCGCGCTTCAGGCCCAAGGCCAGAAGGCCGTCTCGTTCACGGGTGCCCAGGCCGGCATCGTGACCGACGGCACCCACACCAAGGCCCGCATCCAGAACATCACGCCCGACGAGGTGCACAAGGCCCTCGATGACGGCAACGTGGTGATCGTGGCCGGTTTCCAGGGTCGCACCCGCGATGGTGACATCACCACGCTGGGCCGCGGCGGCTCCGACCTGTCGGCCATCGCCCTGGCCGCGGCGCTCAAGGCCGACCTCTGCCAGATCTACACCGACGTCGACGGCGTGTATACCGCCGACCCGAGGCTCGTGCCCGCGGCGCGCAAGATCCCCGAGATCTCCTACGACGAGATGCTCGAGATGGCCGGCGCCGGATCCAAGGTGATGCAGCTGCGCTCGGTCGAGTTCGCCAAGAAGTTCAACGTCGTCTTCGAAGTCCGTTCCAGTCTCAACGACAATCCCGGTACCATCGTGAAAGAAGAAACCTCCAGCATGGAGGACGTCGTCGTCCGCGGCGTCTCGCTCGACAAGAACCAGGCCAAGGTCACCGTCTGGGGCCTTCCCGACCAGCCCGGCCGCGCGGCCCGCATCTTCAACGCCCTCTCCGAGTCCGCCATCAACGTGGACATGATCGTCCAGAACGCGAGCCATGCGGGCGGCAATCCGGCGACCGACCTGACCTTCACCGTCGACAAGCCCGACCTCACCAAGGCGGGCAAGGTGCTGGAGAGCCTGCGCTCGGAGCTGGGCTTCCGCGAGGTTTCCACCGACGAGTCCATCGGCAAGGTTTCCATCGTCGGCGTCGGCATGCGCAGCCACAGCGGCGTGGCGGCCCGGATGTTCACCGTGCTGGCGGCCGAGGGCGTCAACATCGGCCTCATCTCCACCAGCGAGATCAAGATCAGTGTCGTGATCGACCTGGCCAGCGGCGAGAAGGCCATGCGCGCCCTGCACAAGGCCTTCCTCGAGTAGGCTGCCCGAACGTCGTCGTCCCCGGGATCCCGTTCCCGGGAGACCGCCCCGGAAATCACTTCTTGCCGCCGGCGATTCGCCTGCGTACCGAAGAGGAATGCTTCCCTCCACGCGTTCCCGCTCCGCGGCATTCACCCTCATCGAGCTGTTGGTGGTGATCGCGATCATCGCGATCTTGGCCGGCATGCTCCTGCCTGCGTTGGCCAAGTCCAAGGCCAAGGCCATGGGGACGGGCTGCATGAACAACCTGAAGCAGCTCCAGTTGGCCCACATCATGTATCCGATGGACAACGAGGACCGCATCACCCAGCCGGGCAATTCGCGGGATGAGAAGTTTCAGTGGGTCGGTGGTTGGCTGGGCTGGCCCGGGCCATTCCCGGGCGACAACACCAACCAGCAGATGCTGCTCAATCCGGCGAACTCCGGCTTCGCCCCCTATCTGCAGTCCGCGGCCGTCTACAAGTGCCCGGCCGACCTCAGCATGGTGACCCTGTCCGGGAAAAAATACGCCCGCGTCCGGAGCATGGGCATGAGCCAAGCCATGGGTGGGCCCGGTGGTTGGCTGCCTCCGGGGTCGGGCTACCAGGATGGCCAGCAGCGTTACAAGATCTTCAAGAAGTCATCGGAGATCGCCTCGGTGGGCGCCTCGCAGATGTACGTGTTGCTCGACGAGCACCCCGACAGCATCAATGCCGGGGGCTACGCAAACCAGATGGTGGAAAGTCCGGGGGCCGCGCGCATCATCGACTATCCGGCCAGCTACCACAATCGGGCCGCCGGTCTCAGCTTTGCCGACGGTCATACCGAGATCAAAAAGTGGATGGATCCGCGGACGGTCCAACCGGTGAAGTTCTATGAGATGCCCCTGAACGTGGCCTCACCCAACAACGTGGACGTGATCTGGTTGGCCGAACGGACGACGGTGCGGAATTAGCCGCCGAAGGCCCTGACCGGTCCATCGGATGGGCCCGATACGAAAAAGGCACCCCGAGGGGTGCCTTTTGCATATCGATCCGGTTCGGGTGGAACCGGATCCGCCCGCTTATTCGCCGACCTGGAAGCGCAGGAAGCGACGGATGGTGAGGGTGTCGCCCAACTGCTTGCCGACCGCGCCGAGATGGGCCTCGACCTTGAGGTCGGGGTTTTTCACGAAGCCCTGCTCAAGAAGGCAGTTGGTCTCGAAGTACTTGTTCAGCTTGCCCTTGAGGATGCCCTCCATCGCGGCGGCCGGCTTGCCCTTGAGGGCGTCGGACTGGGAGGCGATCTCTCGCTCCTTGTCGACGATCTCCTGAGGAACCTCGTTCCGGCTCACGGCCACGGGGCTGGCGGCGGCGATCTGGAGCGTCACGTCGCGCAGCAGTTGCTTGAACTCATCGGTGTTGACCGTGGCGGCGTTGTTCGCGCCCACCTCGACCATCACGCCGACCTTGCCGCCGGTGTGGATGTAGGCGGCCAGCGCGCCGGTGCCCTGCACCTCGAGGCGAGTCACGCGGCGGACCTGGATGTTCTCGCCGATCTTGGCCACCGCGGCGACGCGGTCGGGTTCGAGGTCGGCGCCCGGCTGGGAGGCCGCCTTGGAGGCGAGTTCGCCGACGAAGGCCTTGAAGGAGTCGTTGCGGGCGACGAAGTCGGTCTCGCAGTTGACCTCAATGAGAGCGCCCACCTGGCCGCCGCTCAGGACTGCCTGTCCGATGAGGCCCTCGTTGGCGGCGCGGTCGGCCTTCTTCACCGCGGCGGCGGCACCCTGCTTGCGCAGGAGGTCGACGGCGGCGTTCAGGTCGCCCTGGGTCTCGTCCAGGGCCTTCTTGCAGTTCATCAGTCCGGCGCCGGTCATGGCGCGGAGTTGCCCGACGAGGGCGGGGGTGATTTCAGGCATGGAGAATATCGATGGAGGTGGTGTTTTTGTGAAAACGCGCCGGGGCTTCAGTTGCCCCGGCGCGATCGAGAGAGTGAAACCGGTCAGGCGGCCGGGGCGGCGGGCGCGGCCGGGGCGGCCTCGGCGGCGGGGGCCGCCGCGGGCTCGTCGCGGTTGATGCGGCGGCTCTTCTTGGCGTCGGCCTCGGCCTTGCCCTGGACGATGGCCTCGGTCACGGCCTGCAGCAGGATCTTGATGGAGCGGATGGCGTCGTCGTTGCCGGCGATCGGGTAGTCCACCAGGTCGGGGTCGGCGTTGGTGTCGACGATGGCCACCAGCGGGATGCGCAGACGGCGGGCCTCGGCCACGGCGTTGTGCTCGCGCTTCAGATCGATCACGAACATCACGTCGGGAGCAGCGTCGATGGCGCGGAGACCGTCGAGGTTCTTGAACAGCCGCTGGTGCTCGCGGCGGATCATGGACTGCTCCTGCTTGACGTACTGGTTGATCGAGCCGTCCTGCTCCATGCGCTCGATCTCCTTCATGCGCTTCATGGAGCGCTTGACGGTCTTGAGGTTGGTCAGGGTGCCGCCGAGCCAGCGCTCGGTGACGAAGGGTTGTCCGCAGGCCTTGGCCGACTCCTTGACGGCCTCCTGGGCCTGCTTCTTGGTGCCGACGAACAGGATGTTGCCGCCCTTGGCCGCAGTG
>CAIOKD010000257.1 GCA_903858835.1 uncultured Verrucomicrobiota bacterium | reverse complement strand
CGCCGGCCTGCTGCTGACCACCGACTGCGCCATCACCGAGATCAAGGAGAAGAAGGCCAAGGCCCCGGCCGGTCCCGGCGGCGGCGGTATGGAAGACATGGACTTCTGAACCGGTCCATCGCTCCCGAATACGAGAAAGGGCCCGGCCGACAGGCCGGGCCCTTCTTGTTGCGCGATTCAGGCGAAGGGCCGCGGGGCTCTTCGCGGGATCAGATCACTTGGCCTGCAGGAAGTCGCGACCCTGGATGCCGTCCACGGTGAAGATGTGGTAGCTGGTGTTGACTTCGGTGTCGTAGTTGAAGTTGGCACCGTCCTTGCCGTCCGGACCGGTGAAGAAGCCGCCGTAGCTGAACCACGGGCCCGGCAGCTTGTTCAGGGTGTTCTGGCAGAACAGGCCGGGCTCGGCCTTCGGCTGACCCGAGGCGACGTTGGTCGCGGTCACCTGGGCGTTGCCATCCATGCTGTCGGCGGCACCTGCGATGCCGATGTGCCCGTCATAGAACAGGGTGCAGGGGGCCGAGTTGATGCACTGGTTGTAGTAGTACGGGGTGTAGTTGCCGTCGAACTTCGGGTTGAACTCCGGGCCTTCCTTGTTCTGGAGCCACCAGACCTCGATCATGCGGGTCTTGAGCTCGGGGAACTTGGCGGCGCTGGCCGACGGGCTGCGGAAAAGACCCGGGGGCAGTCGGCCGCTGAAGTTCAGGCAGCCGTTCTTGCTGCTGAAGATGTCGGGGTTCCACATGCCCGCAGGGCTGAAGCCGTAGGTGCTGGGCACCCAGCGGTCCGGGATGTTGCAGATCTGGGTGTAGTCGTCGCCACGCTCGAAGGCCGGCGCGGCGCGGTCGAGCTGGATCTTGTCCTTCGGCGCATAGAACGCCTTGTCGTAGAACTTGCCACCCACGTACTGGTTGAAGTTGCGGATGTTGGGCAGCCGCCAGAGGCCGAAGCCGTCCTGGCCCGGATCGTTCCAGGCGTCGGTCATGGTGAAGGGGAACTGATAGGTCACGTTCTCCCAGCTGCCCACGCTGGCCTCGCACGGCGTCCAGAAGGCCCAGATGCCGTAGCCGTTGCCACAGGCGGTGGAGCTGAATCCACCGAAGCCGATGATCAGCGAGGGCGGACAGCTGCCGGTCTTGCTGTAGTACTCCGAACCGCACGATCGGCTGACCGAGGAGATGTGCTGCGAGAAGTCGTCGTACATCAGCGTGAGCTGTCGATCGCTCCAGGCCGCGGAATAGTTGGCGCAGGCGGCGCTCAGGTTGCGAAGGTTGCTCAAGCTCTGGGTCTGCAGCGCGCTGTCGCGTGCCTTGCCGATGGCGGGCACGAGCAGGGCGAGCAGCAGGCCGATGATGGAGACCACCACGAGGAGCTCGATGATGGTGAAGCCGCGTCGAAGGGTTTGCATGGGTGCTTGGTTGGGGTGAAGGTGTGGGTCGGTCAGGTCACTTGGCGCCGATGGTGTCGCGTCCAAGGATGCCGTCGGCCGTGAAGACGTGGAACGAGCAGCCGTTGGCGTTGTTGTAGGCGCCGTTGTCGTAGGCACCGAACTGGTACGAACTCGGGAAGGGACCGATGCTTCCCTTCGGGAAGTACGAACCCTTGATCGCCTGGGCAGCGGCACGGTTCTGCTGCATCAGGCGGTTGTTGGTGTCGATGGCCTCCTGCACGCCCAGCTGGGCGATGTGACTGTCGAAGAAGAGGCAGTTGGGCGAGGACATGTAGCCCTCGTTGAAATACCAGGGCATGCTGCGATTCCGCTTGGCTGGGCTGAACGAGTCGGGATTGACCTCGCCCGATCCCCACTTGGAACCATCCATGGCATCGAGATTGCTCGGCTTGTTCTGCAGCCAGTTGTGCTCGATCACACGGGTCTTCAGGTCGGAGAACCGGGCCTGGCTCGCGGTCGGGCTGCGGAAGGCACCGGGCAGCGTGTTGGGAGCCTGGAAGCCCTTCTTCGAGCTGAGCACGTCGGGAGCCCACATGGCCGCGGGGCTCCACGCGTAGGACGAGAGCACTGTCTGCTCGAGCGTGCCGTCGAATTCGGCACCGGACTCCATGAAAGGCCTGGCCTGCTCCAGGATCATGCGATCCTTGGGCGCGAAGAACAGGTCCGAGTAGAAGCGACCACCCGCGTACTTGTTGAAGCTCTTGGCGTTCGGAAGCCGCCAGGACCCGAAGTTGCCGGTGGTCTGCGAGAAGTCGCAGGGCCAGTAGGACGTGGCGTACTTGCAGTCGGCACCGGGGAAGCGGGTTCCGCAGCCGGGAGCCTGGGGAATGAAGAAGCCGATGGCCGTGCCTTCCGCGTTGTAGCCCAGCGTGAGCTGTGCCGAGCAACGCTTGTTGGAGAACTGGGTGCACTCGCCGCGGAAGGTGCCCAGATCATCCGCGCAGGCGGTCCACTGCCGATCCTGGAACTCCGATCCGTAGATCGCCGAGGCCTGGCCGAGCGTCCTGAGATTGGACTGGCTCTGCGTCATCTGGGCGTTTTCGCGCGCCTTGCCGATGGCCGGCAGCAGGATGGCGACCAGCAGGCCGATGATGGCGACGACGACCAGAAGTTCGATGATGGTGAAGCCCTTCCGCATGGGCATGTGCTCCTGAATTGTCGCGTGGCGACGGGGGTTCGAGACGGGGACGCCGATGGACCTTGGCGTGGGGAGGGTTCGGGGAAGCGGGGCCGTCACCGCCGGTTGGCGACCCTGCGTGAAATCTTCGTGAGGTGTCCGGACAGTGTTCCGAGAAAGGTGACGAGTCGGGGGAGGGTACCTGAGGGCCGAGGGGGCGGCAAAATGGCGTTCCCGGTGTTCCGCCGTGGTCGTTGCATCTAGAGGGTCCTGAATCGCCGAAAGTGGATGGATGAAGCTTTACACCCGATCCGGTGATGATGGCACCACGGGCCTTTTCTCCGGCGCCCGGGTCAGCAAGGACCATCCTCGGATCGAGGCCTATGGCACCGTGGACGAGTTCAATGCGTGCCTCGGATGGTCAATAGCAGCATTTCATTCGTCTGATCACGATTTTATGCGCCACATGTTGGCCAGCATCCAGAATCGGCTCTTCGAAATTGGTGCGGATCTGGCAACGCCTCATGGATCGGCTCACGAGTCCAAGATCGTTCGAATCCAGACCAGCCATGTCGAGCAGGTTGAATCATGGATCGACGAAGTAGACAGCAAGAACGACGAACTTCGATGCTTCATCATGCCAGGTGGCTGCGAGCTCTCCGCCCGTCTTCACCTGGCCAGGACCATCTGCCGCCGAGCGGAGAGGCTGATGGTCTCACTCTCCCACGCGGAGCCGGTTGGCGAGGCCATGATGCGATACATGAACAGGGTGAGCGATCTGCTCTTTGCCATGGCTCGACTGGTCAACAAGATGTCTGGAATCAAGGACGAACCGTGGGTTCCTCAGAAGAAGGGAT
>CAIOKD010000256.1 GCA_903858835.1 uncultured Verrucomicrobiota bacterium | reverse complement strand
CGCCGGCCTGGGCGATCTCGGCCACCAGGAATTCGGTCAGCGCGCGGTCGAGGTCATCGCCGCCCAGTCGGGTGTTGCCATGGGTGGCGAGCACCTGGAACACCCCCTGGTTCAGTTCGAGGATCGACAGGTCGAAGGTGCCGCCGCCCAGGTCGTACACCGCGATCTTCGAATGTTCCTTGAGCTTGTCCAATCCGTAGGCCAGCGCCGCCGCCGTGGGTTCGTTGATGATCCGCTCGACCCTCAAGCCCGCCAGTTCGCCAGCCCGAAGCGTGGCATTGCGCTGGGCATCATTGAAGTAGGCCGGAACCGTGATGACCGCTCGGTCCACGGGCTGGCCCAGGGCCGCCTCGGCATCCTGCTTCAGCTTCTTGAGGACCTCGGCGGCCACCTCTTCCGGGCTCCAGGCCTTGCCGCCCACCTCGAAACTCACCGGGCCATTCTCGGTTCGCTGCACCGGGTAGGTCACCCGCAGGTCTTCCGGCGTGAGCATCGAGCCGCGCCGGCCCATGAACCGCTTGGTGGAGTAGAGGGTACGTTCCGGGTGCAACACCCGCACCCGGTTGGCCGCCTGGCCCACCAGCGGCGCGCCCCCGCTGGCCGGGATGTGGACCACCGACGGCGTGAGCCGATGGCCCTCGGCATCGGCGATGACGTAAGGGATGCCGCTCTCCACGATGGCGACCAGCGAGTTGGTGGTTCCGAGGTCGATGCCGACAATGTTGCTCATTGAACGGGAGTGATTATGTCCGATTTGTCGGGAATGCCAAGTTGTGGCCCGAAATTCGTGAGATTTCGGGAGCGATTAAGGCGTTGTACCGCCGGGATTCGGGGATCTCGGCCTGCCAGCCCGGGGGCGGGCCGTAGCGCCCCGGTTCAGCCCGGAGGCTCAGGCGGCGGCTGGTGAGGATTTCTGCGCGAGGTACTTCTCGTAGGTGTTCGGAGCCCCCTTGACCAGGTAGGCCACCCCCTCGGGTGTGTGCCGAATGCGGTCGGTGCTCTGGGTCTTGGAGAGGTAGTCGTGGACGGCGCGCGAGCACCCATCCCAGATGAAGTAGTCGTCGATCAGGATCATCCCGCCCTTCACCACCTGGGGATAGAAGGCCTCGAGACAGACCCAGGTCGATTCGTACCAATCGCCGTCGAGGCGGAGCAGGGCGATGCCCGGGTCGATCCGGACGCCTGGAACCGTCTGGTTGAACCAGCCCTTGTAGATCTTGAACCGGGATTCGCCCGCCTGGGCCATGGCCTCCTCGGCGTAGGTCTGCTCGGCCTTGCAGTTGTCGAAGTAGTAGGCGTCGTCCTTGGCGGCCTGCCATTGCTTGGCGGCGTCGCCGTCGATGTCCTTCGCCTCGGGCAGTCCCTCGAAGCTGTCGAACAGGTGGTACGTCCGGCCCTGGCCGGCCAGCACCGAGGCGATCCCGGCGACCATGCCCCCGCGCCAGACGCCGCACTCCACGACATCGCCGGGGATGTCCCTCACCTGGCGGGCCAGGTCGATGTTGTCGGCGTACATGGGGGGCGAGACCATGGTCCAGCGGTGGAACGCCCGGTAGATCGTCCGACCGGAGGCCTTGGGTCCGGGGCGCGGCGGGAAGAGTTTGGAGAGCATGGCCGGAAAACGACCGGGGAAGGATCGGCGGAAAGGGGGCGCTCTTCCAGTCCCGTTTTGGGATCCGCTGGCATTCGGTCCTTCCTTGGATTGGGTGGCCTGTCCGGATTCTTGCCGCGGAAGGATAGGGATTGGCCGTTTGAGATTCCGCGATCAGGGATCACCTCGAGGCGAGCGCATCCGGCAAGACATCCCGAAACGCACCCGTTAGGATCCGCTCGACGTCATGAACCCGTTCACTCCCGCGATCCTCACCTGGGTCCGCCGCATGTTGGCGGCCGGGTTGCTGATCGGATGGGCCGAGATCGCTCGATCCCAGGCGGTGATCTCGGAATTCCTGGCCGACAACGCCACCGGGATTCGCGATGAGGATGGAGACACCTCCGATTGGATCGAGATCAGCAACCCCGGAATCCGGCCGGTGGACCTGTCCGGCTGGCGACTGACCGACCGGGCGAACGCTCCGGGGCGGTGGCGATTTCCGGACGGTGTGGTCCTCGCTGGCGGGAGTCGTCTGCTGGTATTCGCATCCGGGAAAGACCGCGCGATCCCCGGCCGACCGCTGCACACCAACTTCAGCCTGGATGCCACGGGTGAATACCTCGCGTTGTTCCCGCTAATAGGCGACACCCCGGCCACGGCCTTCGCCCCGAACTATCCACCCCAACGAACCGACGTCTCGTTCGGCATGGGGTTCGAGGAAGTGCCGGCCCTGCGGATCACGGACGCGCAACCCACCCGGTTGAGTCTGCCAGCACCGCCCGAAGTCGGCCTGGATTGGACCGGTTCCCGGGGGCCGTTCGACGACTCCGCCTGGCTGCCTGCCACTGCGGCGGTCGGCTACGATGACCTCAGCGAAGATCTGGGACAGGCACTGCTGGGCTATTGGACCTTCGACGATGTCACCCAGGGACGGACCGCGCTCGATTCCAGCGGTCGCCATGCGCATGGAACCCTGGTCGGACCGGCTGGGTACACCGCCTCTGGCGGAGGTCGCTCTGGAAAACCCGGGGACCGCGCCTTGGACCTGGGCGCGGGCGGAACCGGGGCCTCGGTCCGGGTGGATGCCGCGGCCCAGGGGGCCTTCGACCTGCTGCAAGCCCGGGACCAGGTGACCCTGAGCCTCTGGACCTTCGGTGGAGCCAAGTTGCCCATGGCGCACAGCCTGTTCTGGTTCGACAGCGGCGCGACCGGAGCCGACTCCCGAAACATCCAGGTGCATTTGCCCTGGTCCGACAGCGTCGTCTATTTCGACACGGCCGGCTGCTGCGCGGGCGACACACGGATCTCGCGCCAGGAACTGGACCCGGTGCAATGGCGCGGCCGATGGAATCATTACGTCTTCCTCAAAGACGGTCCCCGCAAGGAGATCTGGCGCAACGGAGTCCTTTGGCACAGCGGTGACGGTGCCATCCCCTTGAAGGGCGTCCGGGGCCTGTGGTTGGGCAGCGCGGTGAATGGCTCGTCGTCCTATCCGGGCAAGATCGACGAGTTGGCTGTGTGGGCCGGGGCACTGTCGGCGATGGACATCCAATCCTTGGCTGCGGGCGCGCCGGCCAACGCCATCGGCAGCTACCGCCCGTGGATCCGCACCGACCTGACCAGCTCGATGCGGGGCTCGACGCCGCAGGCCCGATTGCGCATCCCCTTCACGATTCCCGACGGGAGTCTTCCGGAATGGCTTCGATTGGACCTGCGCTACGACGACGGGGTCCGCGCCTGGATCGACGGCCAAGAGGTGCTCCGAGAGAACGTGCCTGTGCAGCGGTCGCGCCTGAAGATCGAGGGGCTCCGGGCCGACGTGTGGCAATGGTCGGAGACGCCCACGCTGCTTCGGTCCGGCCCCCATCTCCTGGCGCTCGAAGGATTCAACGATCGCGCTACGGGATCGGATTTTCTCATGCAGGCCGAACTCCGTCTGGGTCGGCATCGCGGCTGGCGGTTCTTCAAGCCCCCCTCGCCAGGCGAGCCCAACGGCGCCGGCATTGGCGGATTCACAGCCGCTCCCAGCTTTTCAAAGGGGCGCGGGTTTCAGACGGAGCCGATCACCGTCCGCGTGAGCACAACCACTCCCGGGGACCGCTTGAGCTACACGCTCGATGGCAGCACGCCTACCGCCACCCACGGAACCCGGGTCGAACCCGATCCCGCCTCCGGCCTCGCTTCGGTCGAGATCCCGATCTCCCGCAGCGGCCCGGTCCGCGCGATGGCCTTCGCGGATGACCACGAGCCTTCGGCGGTGCAGACCCACACCTACCTGTTCGCCGATCAGGTGGCCCAACAACCGGCACGACCGTCGGGCTACCCCGCCACCTGGGGAGTGTATGGCGCCTACGGACCCTCGCCCGGCCAACCGGTGCCGGCCGATTACGAGATGGATCCCGACGTGGTCCGCACCACGGCTCCGGGCTACGGCATCACCGAAGCCATCCTGTCATTGCCGGCGGTCTGCATCACCGCCGACGTGGGTGACCTGTTCGACGCCACCAACGGCATCTATCCCAACAGCGCCAGTCAGGGATCGCAGTGGGTCCGCCCCGCCTCGGCCGAGTGGATCGAATCCGGGGTCGCAGGTTCGGCACCGCGCGCCGGCTTCCAGATCGATGCAGGCCTGCGTGTCCATGGCGGGCTCAGCCGGCAGCACTGGCATGCCCGCAAGCACAGCTTCCGGCTGGGCTTCTCGCGAGACTGGGGCCCGCCGCGACTGCGCTTCGGCCTGTTCGACGACACCCGGGTCACCTCGTTCGATGAACTCACCCTGCGCGCCTCGTCGACCGACGGTTGGGCTGTCGAGGACGCCATCCCGTGGACCCGCAAGAAGGCCACCTACCTGAGAGACGTGTGGATGAAGGACACCCAGCAGGCCCTCGGATGGCCCTGCGGCCACAGCCGCTACGTGCACCTGTTCCTCAATGGCCTCTACTGGGGGCAGTACAATCTGGCCGAGCGGACCGAGGCGGTCTGGTTGTCGGAGAACTACGGCGGCTCACCCGAGGATTACGACATCGTCAAGGACGGCGGTGAAGTGGAGAGCGGCAATCGGACCGCCTGGGACGCGATGATCGCCCTCGCAGCAGCTGGCCTGGGAACCGATGCGAACTACTGGCGGCTTCAGGGATGCCGACCCGACGGCACCCGCGATCCGGCACTGCCGGTCCACCTGGAGATCGACAGCCTGATCGACTACATGATCCTCCACATCTACTCGGGCGCCATCGATTGGCCGAATCACAACTGGTGGAGTGCCCGATGCCGCGACGGCACCCGCCGGGGATTCCGGTTCTTCACCTGGGATCAGGAAATCTCGAATCTGTCCCTGACGGACACCAAGACCTACACCAGTGAGGCCTTCGAGTCGGTCAGCGGCCCGAAGGACTCCCCGGCCTTCCTGTACGCCAAGCTCCGTGAGAACGCCCGATTCCGCGCGCGGTTCGCCGCCCGGGTGGCCGAGTTGACGCAGGGGTTCGGACTGCTGACCCCGTCGCAGAACGCCGCCCGCTGGGAACGACGGCAGGCCGAGATCGACCGCAGCATCGTCGCCGAATCCGCACGCTGGGGCGACAGCCGCCAGGCCACGCCCCTCAAGCGCAGCGACTGGATCACGGAGATGGCCTGGATGAAGAACACCTACTGGCCCCGGATCCACGCCATCGCTCTGGCGCGATTCCGCCGGGTCGGACTGGACCTGCCGAGTCCGGCTCCGGCGGTCAGCCTCGATCCCATCG
Source organism: uncultured Verrucomicrobiota bacterium (assembly GCA_903858835.1). Classification (GTDB taxonomy): domain Bacteria; phylum Verrucomicrobiota; class Verrucomicrobiia; order Limisphaerales; family UBA9464; genus SXXZ01. Next base: position 12,106 of record CAIOKD010000256.1, on the reverse strand, counting down.
GCGGAGTCTTTCCGACCGGAACCCGGATCACCCTGGGTGGGGGCCCCGACCTCTTCTACACCACCGATGGCTCCACTCCCCTGGGCTCCGACGGGGAACCCAGCGCCACAGCCCGGCCCTACAACGGACCTCTCCTCCTCGACCGGGCACTTCGGATCCGCGCCCAGCGGCGGATCGCCAACGCCTCCTCCGCGGAGACCGAAGCGCTGTTCCTGACCCCGGAGACCCTCGCCACCGAGACCGACCTCGAGGTCGGTGAGATCCACTACCATCCCAAGGCCGACAGCGCGGAGGCCTTCGTCGAGATCGCCCACCGGGGCCGTGACCGCTGGGCCATCCTCGGAGGCACCCGCCTGTCCGGCGAGATCGACGCCGTGGTGCCCAACGCCCTGACACTCTCCCCGGGAGAACGCGCCGTGTTCGTCGCCAACCTCGCAGCCTTTCGGGCGCGCTATGGTCCGGGCCCGAGGGTGCTGGGAACGTTTGTCGGTAAACTGGACCAGGGAGGTGGTGTCGTGCGTCTGCTCGGCCCCTCCGGCCGCGTGGTCTCCCGCAGCGTGTACAACGATAGAGCGCCCTGGCCCCTCGAACCCGACGGCCAAGGCCCCTCGCTCACCCTCCGGTCCTCCGGCAGCGGCCGTGATGCCACCGATCCCTCTGCATGGAGAGTCAGCTCGGTCATCGGAGGCACGCCGGGTACCAGCGACTCGGAGGCCTTCTCCGGCTCGGCTCAGACCGATGCCCTTGCCGATGCCGATGGCGACGGTTGGACCGCCCTTGAGGAATACTTCCAAGGAACCCGCGACACCGACGCTCAGGATCAACCGGCCCGGCGAGATCCAATATTCCGATGGGGTTCCGACGGTTCCATCCGCTTGTCCGTCATCCATCCCTTGGCCGCCGATCAGGCTGACGCCTTCTGGGAACGATCGGAGGACCTGTCCCACTGGGAACCGCTGCCCATCGAGGTTCAAGCGGGCACAGCGGTCTTCGACCAGGGCCTCGAAACCCGCACCTGGACACTGCCTCCGGCTGAACCGAAGGCTCAAAGTTTTTACCGGTTGCGGTTGCGGTTGCGATGAATCCCAGGCCATCCCTGCGGCACGCCGGGTCAGGCCGCGGGAAGGTTGCGGACCGCGATCGCCGGTCTCCCCCCCCTTCGGCCGCAGGCGGGTGCATCGGCACGGCTGTTGACCCGACGTCGTGCCCGAGGTCGCTTGCCTTCGGGGAGGGTGTCTCCCAACCTCTCGCCGGTGACGCGACCGTTGGCCATCGTCTTCTATGAGAAACTCCTCCCCGGGACCCAGGTGGTCAATCGCCTGACCGACCTGGGATATCGGGTCACGGCCACCCAGGCGGCCGTCGACGTGCCCCGCCTCGTGCGCGAGCACCGGCCGATGGTGGTCATCGCCGACCTGGCCCTGCGCGATGGCGATTTCTGCGGCATCATCGGGCAGCTTCGGGCCAGCCCCGATCTGGCCCACGTGCCCGTGCTCGGGTATTGCGACCCCAAGAACCGCCGGCTCGTCGAGGCCGCCATCGAGGCCGGAGCCCAGTTGGTCGCAGCCGAACAGGGCATCCCGGACCAACTCCCGCAATTGCTCGATCATGTGCTCTCCCTCGAATGATCGTCCGGGGTGGCGGCCGACGCCCCGCGGACATCGCCTGGATTACCGTGTCCTGAGTGTCCCAAGCCTCCATCCATGAGCGCTCCGATCCGTTGGTTGGGAGGGGGATCCCCGTCGGCCCCCATCGCGTCGGCTCCGGGATTGCCGGTGGAATCGCTGTACATCCATGTGCCGTTCTGTGCGCACAAGTGCGAGTATTGCGCCTTCTACTCGGGGCCGGCTGCGGGCGATCTGATCCAGCGCTACGTTCGGGCGCTGATCCGGGAACTCGAGATCATCGCGCCGGATTGCCGGCCCAAGACGATCTTCTTCGGCGGCGGGACTCCGTCGCTCCTGAACCTCCGCCAATGGGAATCGGTGCTCACGACCCTGCACCGGTTGGGTCTGGTCGGTGCGGCCGAATTCAGCGTGGAGTGCAATCCGGCCACCGTGTCGGCCGACAAGGCGGCCCTGTTGCGGCAACACGGGGTGAATCGCATCTCCATGGGGGTGCAGTCGCTCGACGAGGTGCTCCTCGACCGTCTGGGTCGAGTCCACAGCCGCGACATGGTGTTCCGCAGCCACGACATCCTGCGGGCCGCTGGTTTCGACAACCTCAACATCGACCTGATGTTCGCCATCCCTGGCCAGACGATGGAGGTCTGGAATCGGACGCTCGACGAGGCCCTCGCCCTGGGCACCGAGCACCTGAGTTGCTACGAGGTGATCTATGAGGAAGACACCCCGCTGTACGAGCAGTTGAAGGCCGGTCAATGCGACGTGGATGACGATCTGGCCGCCGACCAGTACGAGGTGCTCTACGATCGGGCTGGGGCCGCGGGATTCGGCCCCTACGAGGTCGCCAATTTCGCCCGCCGCCGGCGGGTCGGGGAATCGGTCGATCGGCCCGAGGCCGAGCCCGGGATCCCGGCCTTCGCCTGCCGGCACAATGTCGGCTACTGGCGTGGTCGCGACAGTTATGGGCTGGGGCCCAGCGCCAGCGAGTGGGTCCGCGGGCTGCGTTCGCGCAACTGGTCCAACACGGTGCTTTATTGCGAACAGCTCGAGAAGGGGCGGCGCGCCAAGGAATTCGCCGAGGCGTTGGCTCCGCTGGCCCGTGCCGGCGAGACGGCCGCCTTCGGCTTGCGCATGAATGCCGGTTGGCCTTGGGATGAGTTCCGGATGCGGACGGGCTTCGACCTTCGGACCGAGTGGTCGGCCGAGATGGCCGACCTCATTTCCAGGGGGTGGGCCGAGTCGACCCCGACCCACTTCCGTTTGACCCGTGCCGGGCTCCGCTTCGCCGATGCCGCCGGCCAAGCCTTCCTGCGACCCGAGGCGGCATCGACCCCGTGACGCGCGGTCGTTCCGGAGGACGGCGGCGCTCGTTTCCTGCCTTCAAACGAATGCAACGGAGCGGACCCAGGCCAGCGCTCGCTCTGGAACCGATCAAACCTCTCTCCTCGCGCAAAGCGCGAAAACAAAACCTCCCCAGAGGTTCCCTGCGAGCAACGGCCTGGGTCCGCGGAGTGTAAATGTGATGGACCGACCCCTTCGGGGGGTCAGCAGCAACGGTTCGGTCCGTTGAAGCGCGCTTCCGCCGCCTGGGCATAGGCGAGGGGGGCGTTGTGCCGTCGGGCGGCCTCGGCCACCTCGGGCAGGGGAATCAGGACGGCTTGTGAGGGCACTTCCCGGGAGACCGAGGCTGCCAGACGGCGCTCGGTCCGATCCACGGCGTCCTGACCGGACCAGTTTCTCAGCAGGGCCAGACCCAGGGCGAAGATTCCGGCCCAACCGGTCTTGCGTCCGCCTTCGGCCAGCGCCCCATCCGGCAACCACTCCGGCGGATCCTCGCTCAACGCCGCAGGTTTCCGGCCCCGGAGCAGTCGGACCCAGTGCACCCCGGCCCCGGCGACGATCAACGCGGCGAGGGTGAGGAATGCGGCCGTCACCCCGGCATCCAGGGCGTTGTTGAGCCGGCGGCTCCGGTTCACCGTCACGGCCTTGGCGGCGGCGGTGCTGTCGGGGGCCTTGGCGATGGCGCTCTGGAGTGCCGGGAGTTTTTCGTCCAGGTCGCGGACGGCCGCCAGGAACCCGATGCGCGGCGCGGGATGGAAGATCTTCTGGAATCCCGCCGTGCCGGTGACGGCGAGCAACCAGATCAGCGGCAACAGCGCGACCCAGGCGATGGCCGGGGAACGCCCGCGGACCAGGGCCTGCTTGAGCAGCACGGTGGTCGCCAGCACGAGGGCGATGGCGGCGAGCAACTGGTTGGCGATGCCGAACAGCGGCCACAGCGAATTGATGCCGCCGAGAGGATCACGCACCCCCTGGATCAGGAACCAACCCCATCCCCCCACGATCAGGGCGCTGGCCAGGGCCCCGGCGGCGGTGGAGCGCACGTTGCCCAACGGTCGCCACAGGTGGCCCAGGGTGTCCTGTAGCAGGTATCGGCCCACGCGCGTCCCCGCATCGAGCGTCGTCAGGATGAACAACGCCTCGAACATGATCGCGAAGTGGTACCACACATCGAGCCAGCGCCCGTGGGTCACCTGCGAGAACAGGTTGGCCATGCCGACGGCCAACGTGGCGGCACCTCCGGTGCGGCCGTACAGGGAACCCTCGCCCACCTGCCGGGCCAGGGTGTCCATCACCCCGGGTTCCAGCGGGAAGCCGGTGGCCCGCACCTTGGCCACGGTGTCGGCGGCTACGGCGGCCGCATCGGCGCCCGTGCCTGCGATGTTGATGGCCAGGTAGACCCCGGGCTCGAGCGTGCAGGCCGCGATCAGGGCCATGATGGCCACCAGCGATTCCAGCAGCATGGCCCCGTACCCGATCGGTCGGGCATAGGACTCGCGGGTGATGATCTTCGGCGTGATGCCGCTGGCGATCAGCGTGTGGAACCCGCTGATGGCCCCGCAGGCGATGGTGATGAAGCAGAAGGGGAACAGCTTGCCCGGAACGACGGGGCCTGAGCCGTCGATGAATGCCGTGATGGCCGGCATCCGGAGCGTGGGCAGCACCAGCAGCACTCCTGCGGCCAGGGCGAGGATGGTGCCCAGCTTCATGAAGGTGCTCAGGTAATCGCGGGGAGCCAAGAGCAACCACACCGGCAGGACGCTCGCGGCGAAGCCGTACACCACGATGGCCCAGGCGAGCGGTTCCGCCGAGAAGGTGAACGTCTTGGCCAGCGACGGATCACCGTGGACCCATTGGCCGCCCCACACGGCCGCGATCAGCAGCACGACCCCCAACGCCGAGCCCTCGAGGGTCTTCCCGGCCCGGATGAAGCGCAGGTACAGGCCCATCAGCAGAGCGATCGGGATGGTGGCCCCCACGGTGAACACCCCCCAAGGACTCTCGGCCAGCACCTTGACGACGACCAGCCCCAGCACCGCCAGCAGGATGATCATGATCGACAGGATCGAGAGCAGGGCCAGCGCCCCGAGAAAGGGATTCAATTCCTCCTTCACCATCTGGCCCAGGGAACGGCCATTGCGTCGCATGGAAGCCGCGAGGATCAGGAAGTCCTGAGCCGCACCGCCCAGCACCACCCCGATGAGGATCCACAGGGTTCCCGGCAGGTAGCCGAACTGGGCGGCGAGCACCGGGCCCACGAGCGGTCCGGGGCCGGAGATGGCGGCGAAGTGGTGGCCGAAGACGATCCACCGGTGGGTCTTCACGAACTCGCGGCCATCCTCGTGCCGTTCGCAGGGGGTGGCCCGGCGATCATCGAGCATCAGCGCCCGGGCCGCGATCCACCGGGAATAGAACCGGTAGCCGATGGCGTAGGTGCACAGGGCGGCGACCAGGATGTAAGCCGAGTTGACGGGTTCGTTCCGTCGGGTGGCGAGGATGAAGTAGGCAAAGGCACCCAGACCCGCCACAAGGGTCCAGGCCAATCCGCGCCCGAGGGAATGCATGGGCCAGAGGATGCCAAAACCGGTCGGACCCCTCCTATTAAAACCTGCCGGGAAACTTCGCCTCGAAAGCCGGCGCGATCCGCGTAGGGTCGTGGTCATGATTCCCCGAATGAGGTTCGTGCTGAGCCGCCTGGTGTTCGCGTGTTGGGCCATGGTCACGGTCCAGGCCCAGTTGAGGGTGGGGTTGTTCGACATCGACGCCACGCCGCCGGTGGGTTCGCGCCTGGCCTACGATCCGGTCACCAACGTCTGGGACCTGGGCCTCCGGGCCCGCGGCGTGGTGGTGCTGGGGATGGAGCGCCCCGTGGTGCTCTGCGCGGTGGATTGGATTGGGATCGCCAACGAAGGACACGACGCTTTCCGGCAACGATTGGCCGAGGCCGCGGGGACCACCCCGGACCGGGTGGCGGTCCATTCGCTGCACCAGCACGATGCCCCCGAGTGTGATTTCGGCGCCGAGACGATCCTTCGGGAGGCCGGGGTGAGCCCGTGGAACTACGAAGGAGCTTTCGCCCGCGAACTCCTGGTCCGCCTGGGGGATTCGGTTGGACGAGCGGTGGCGCAGGCCCGGCCCTTCAACCAGATCGGGACCGGCCAGGCCGAGGTCCGCGAGGTGGCCTCGAATCGGCGCATCTTCGGCCCCGACGGCAAGGTGCGCGCGGTCCGTTACACGGCCTCTCCCGATCCCGCGCTGCGCGCCGAGCCCGAGGGGGTGATCGACCCGATGGTCTCGCTGGTGAGTTTCTGGAATAACGATCGGCCGGTGGCGGTCCTGAGCTATTACGCCACTCATCCCCAGAGCTATTACCGCACCGGCATCGCCAATCCCGACTTCCCGGGCATCGCGCGGTTCCTCCGGCAGATCGCCGTGCCGGAGGCCCTCCATGTGCATTTCAACGGTGCCGGGGGCAACATCGGGGCCGGCAAGTACAACGACGGATCCCCGGGCAATCGGCGGGTGCTCGGCGAGCGCCTGGCCGACGGCATGCGACGCGCTTGGGAGGCGACACGACGTCAGGCGGTCACCACCAACGACCTGCGGTGGCGTTCCGAACCCGTGGCCTTGCCGGTATCTCGCCACCTGGATGAAGACCGGTTGGTGGCCCAACTGAAGGGTCGCGAGGCGAGCTTCCTGACGGCCAACGGGGCAGGGCGCCTGGCCTGGTTGCGCCGGGCCAAGGCCGGACACCGGATCGACATCGGATGCCTCGCAATCGGCCCCGCCCGCATCTTGCACCTGCCCGGAGAACTCTTCGTCGAGTACCAACTGGCGGCGAAGGCCGAGCGGAAGGACCTGTTCGTCGCGATGGCGGCCTATGGCGACTACGGCCCGTATTACATCGGCACCACCGTGGCCTACACCGAGGGTGGCTATGAGACCGAGCCCCGGTCCTCCAACGTCTCACCGGAGGTGGAACCGGTGTTGATGGGGGCGATCCGCAAGTTGCTGAAGGATTGAGTCTCGGCGAAATTCGAGGAGTGCGCCGATGAGAGGGACGGGTGCCAGGATCCCTCATTCTCGGCCGCCGTCCTGCCATCGGGGGTGTTTCACGGTGGGCGGGCCTCGAACCCGCCGTTTGACAGCGATCGCAACTCGGATTACCGCTGCGGTTCGTAACCGGGTTCCATCCCTACAAAAGACAAACTACCATGCCTATCGCCGTCGGATCCGCCGCCCCTGACTTCACCCTCAAGTCCAAGACCTCGACCGGTCTGGTCGATGTGAAGCTCAGCGCCAATTATGGCTCCAAGAACACCGTCCTGCTCTTCGTCCCCCTGGCCTTCACCGGGGTCTGCACCCAGGAGTTGTGCGACATCACGGCCGGTCTTTCGCAGTATCAGGGACTCAATGCCGAGGTGATCGGCGTCAGCGTCGACAGCCCGTTCGCCCAAGAGGCCTGGGCCAACCAGAGCAAGATCGGCATCAAGCTGGTCAGCGATTTGAACAAGGAGACCACCAAGGCTTACGGGGTGCTGTTCCCGATGCTGGCCGGCGTGGGCGACACCTCGGCTCGTGCGGCCTTTGTCATCGGCAAGGACGGCAAGGTCCACTATGCCGAGCAGACCGCCACACCCAAGGATCTCCCCAACTTCGAGGCGATCAAGGCGGTGCTGGCCAAGCTCCAGTGAATTTCTGACGGGGCCTCTCCGGGAACCATCCCGGTGCCACCGATTCCAAGGATCGGATGCGGGCGGAAAGGGAAACCTTTCCGCCCGTTGCATATCCGTCCCCGGGGATCACCGGGTTTCGGGGTGCAACGCCGGTGGGGTTTATTCGGAGGGTGCGATCTCGGGGGCTCGGGCAGCCTGAGCGAGGTCGAGTCGGTCCTGCAGCCGGGCAAAGTCCTCCGTTTCACCCCCTGTTTTACGGTTTGACCGGATTTTCGCCCAGCCGTTAGGTTCTGCGGCTCCGCAGACTCGGCAAACATTATGATCGGATCGATTCGCAAACACTCGAACTGGCTCTGGGCCATCATCGTCACCGCGGTCATCGCCAGCTTCGTCATCTGGAGCGACGCGAGGCCCGGTCGGAGTTCCTTCGACTTCGGTGGGGCCGATTTCGGAAAACTCTACGGTCGTCCGATCACCCGCGACCAGGTCATCAAGGCCCGGACCGCCGCGGCCGTCGATGACGCACTCCGGGGTGGCCGTGGACGCGGCGCCTCCGCCGACAACGAGCGCCAGATCGCAGAGTTGATGGTGCTCCAAACCAAGGTCAAGGAACTGGGTATTCAGGTGAGCGACGAGGCCGTGGGCCGTTACCTGCGCGACAATTTCAAGGATCCCGCCACCGGCACCTTCAACTACGATGCTTTCATCCAGAATCTGCGTCAGCGTACCCGCATCGACGAGGCCACCTTCCTCGAGCACATCCGCCAGCAGGTGGCGATCCAGCATCTGGTCGAGACCGTCGGTGCCGCCTCGCGCTTGGTGACCCCGCGCGAGGTCGAGGCCGATTACCGCCGCGACAACGAGCGCTGGGTGACCAAGGCCGCCCTTTTCAGCGTCTCGAACCATCTGGCCGGCATCACGGCCAAGCCCGACGAACTTTCCCGGTTCTACACCAACCGCATCGCCTACTACCGCATCCCCGAGCGCACCGTGCTTGTCTACGTGCGCTTCGATGCCACCAACCACACGGCTGAAGCCGAGGCGATGATCGCCAAGGAGGCCGGCTTCACCAACCGCCTTGAGGAGTTTTACAAGCAGCGGGGCGCCGATTCGTTCCGCGATGAGAACGACAAGGTGCTCGGCAAGGAGGCCGCGCTGCGAAAGATCCGCGACGAAGCCCTGGCACAGGGCGCCCTCGGCTTGGCCCGTCAGGCCGCCGTGCGTTTCAACGACGAACTCGGAGCCCAGACCAATGTCACGCCGTCGTCCTTCGCGTTGACCGCCTCGAAGCTGAAGGTCCCGCTGCGCAGCACGACCCCGTTCCGTGCCGGTGAACGCATCTTGGGCTTGGAGACCGTGCAGGGACTCGCCCAGCGTGTGGCTTCCCTGAACGTCGAGACGCCCTACACCGAACCGCTGGACGGCGACGGATTTGTGGTGATCCCCATGCTGCAGACAAAGCTCCCTCCGGAGGTTCCGTCCTTCGAGACCGTCCGCGAGCGCGTCTTGCAAGATTACAAGATGGACCGGGCCCGCGCCGCGGCCCGTGAGGCGGGCGAGAAGTTCCAGGCGGCCGCCACGGCCGGACTCGGTGCGGGCAAGCGGATTGCCGACATCGCGGCGGCCTCGAAGGTTTCGCTGATCAATGTGCCGGAGTTCTCGACATCCTCCCAGAACGTCGCCGGGCTCGATTCCCGGTTGAACCTCTACCTGGTGCGCAATGCGGCTGCGAGCGCCCGTCCCAACGGCGTTTCCCGCTACACCGAAAGCTCCGACGGGGGTTTCGTGCTCTACCTCGAGAAGAAGGAACCGGTTTCCGACGACGCTGTGAAACAGGCCCTTCCGGCCGCCCTCACCGAAGCCCGCCAGCAACGCCGCATGTCGGTCTTCCAGTCCTGGTTCGCTGCCGAGTTGCAGAAGTCAGGGGCCTTGGCCTCGTCGTCGAAGGCCGGCATCCCGCCGGCCCCATGAAGGGCTCCGGGCCGGTCATCAAGCTCTCCGCTCCGGCTACGGGCCAGTTCTGGCCCGTGCCGGTGGTCCATGAAGATTCGCGACTGCTGGCCATCGACAAGCCGGCTCGGTTGCTGACATCTCCTGATCGGTACGACCGGGATCGCCCGAATCTCATGCGGTTGCTGCATGCGGGCATTGAGCGCGGGGCGGATTGGGCCGTCGGGCGCCGCCTCGATTACCTCGCCAACGCCCATCGCCTCGATTTTGAGACCACGGGTGTTCTGCTCTTGGCCAAGGACAAGCCCGCGCTGGTCCACCTGGCCAACCAGTTCGGCGGATCGAGGCCCGAAAAGACCTATGTGGCCCTGGTGCCCGGAAATCCCGAGCAGGATGAGTTCGAGGTCGATCTCAAGCTGATGCCCGATCCGCGTCTGCCCGGTCTGATGCGTTGGTCGAAGGACGGCAAGAAGGCCCTGACCCGTTTCAAGGTCCTGGAGCGGTTCCGCGGGGTCACGCTGCTGTCCTGCCATCCGGAGACGGGCCGCACACACCAGATCCGCGTGCACCTGAAATTCGCCGGCTTCCCCATCTACGGCGACGAGTTCTATGGCGACGGGCGCCGCCTGTTCCTCTCGTCCCTCAAGCCGTCATATCGCCTGAAGGAAGGGCAGGAGGAGCGCCCGCTGACGCCCACGCTGGCCCTCCACGCCTGGAAGTTGGCGGTGGCCCATCCCGACGACGAGCGCCCTGTGGAGATCTCCGCGCCCTGGCCGAGCGACCTCGAGGTGGCCTTGAAGTACCTGCGGCGTTACGGGGTCTGACGCCCTGGGCGGGGACCCATCGGTCATCGCTCGTCCGCTGGCCGCCGCGAACGCTGTTTTCTTTCCATCCGAACGTTGTCGGAGTTCAATGGTGCCTCAACCGTGAGTTATCAGGTCATCGCCAGAAAATACCGCCCGCAGCGTTTCTCCGACGTGGTGGGGCAGGAACACGTGACCACCACTCTGGCCAACGCCATCCGCCAGGGGCGCATCGCGCACGGGTATCTCTTCTGCGGCCCGCGGGGCACCGGCAAGACCACGCTGGCACGCATCTTCGCCAAGGCCCTCAACTGCACCGGTGGCCCGAGCGTCGAGTTCGACGACTCCGATCCGCGGGTCCGTGAGATCACCGAGGGGCGTTCGCTCGACGTCCTGGAGATCGACGGCGCCTCCAACAACGGCGTCGATCAGGTGCGTGAACTGCGCGACACGGCCCGCTTCGCGCCCGCCTCGGGGACGTTCAAGATCTACATCATCGACGAGGTGCACATGCTCTCGGCGGCCGCGTTCAACGCGTTGCTCAAGACGCTCGAGGAGCCGCCGCCCCACGTGAAGTTCCTCTTCGCGACCACCGACCCGGAGAAGGTGCTGCCCACCATCTTGAGCCGGTGCCAACGCTTCGACTTGAGGAGGATTCCCGCGGCGTTGATCGTCCGGCATCTGGCGTGGATCGCGGAGCAGGAGAAGGTCTCAATCGAGCCGGAGGCCCTCTCGGCCATCGCCCGTGGGGCCGACGGTGGCATGCGCGACGCCGAGTCCACCCTCGACCAGTTGATCAGCTTCTGCGGCGACCGCATCGTGGAGTCCGACGTGCTCTCGATGTTCGGGTTGGCCGCGCGGGCCCAGCTCCTGGAACTCGTCGATGCCATGCTCGATGGCGACATCGCAGGCACCCTTCGGTTGCTCGACGCGCTGGCCTCCTCGGGCAAGGACCTCGGCCGACTGCTGGCCGACCTGCTCAATCATGCGAGGAATCTGCTCCTGTATCTGGTCTCGGGTCCGGATGGCGGGTTGCTCGCGGTCGGTGAGGCCGAGATGACGGCGCTGGCCCGACAGGCCGGGCGCATCGACGCCGACGGTCTCACCCGGGTGATGGAGGTCTTGAGCTCGGCCGAGGGGCGTCAGCGCGAAGTCGCTTCCAAGCGCATCTTCATGGAGGTGACCCTGCTGAAGGCGATCCAGGCCCGAGAGGCCACTCCGCTCGAGGCCGTTCTCAAGCAACTCAAGGCGCTGCGCTCCCAGGCTCCGGCCACCGCACCGACGGCCGCTCCGACGGCCACGGCCCCCGCGCGGTCGCTTGCCGCGTCACCCGCGCCTGCGTCGGTGCCTGCTCCAAAACCGGCTCCGATGCCTGTGCCGACTGCGGAACCCGCGGTTGCCGCGGCCTCTGCCTCCGCAGTGCCTCCGGTTTCGGCAATCCCGGCGCCCGCATCCGCTCCCCCGACATCGGCCCGGGCTTCGGTGTCGGCCCCTGCGGCCCCAGACGAGGCCGGACCTCTGATCCCTGCCGCGGCCCAGACCCAGGACTCCGTCTGGCAGGCGCTGCTGACACAGGTGCCCTCGACCGAGGGCTTGCTCCGATCGGCCCTCCTGCAAAGTCGGGCCGAGAATTGGAGCCAAGGCACCCTGACCATCGCCCATCCACCGGACGCCTATCTCGACACACCTCGGAACACGGCCACACTGCAGG
>CAIOKD010000255.1 GCA_903858835.1 uncultured Verrucomicrobiota bacterium | reverse complement strand
GGGCCACCAGCATCTTTGCAGACTCCGGGTCGCAGGGAAGCTTCGTTCGGGAAGCCGCAACGGGCACGGAATTGGTGGCGGCCGAGAGGTTGAGCCAGATGCCCAGCAGGATCGCCGAGACACCGAGACGCAGGAGCAGGGAACAAGCCGTAGGCATCGTCCGCAGAGGATCGATGCCCGATGCCCCCTCCTGCAAGCGGTGGGTGCGAGGTACGTTCGATCCGTGGAGGCATTCTCACGGATTCAGCGCTGCCAGTGAATCCGGTGGGTGAATCCGGCTTGCCGCTGGGTCCGTCGTCGGAACACCTTCATGGCATGAGTTCCCCCTCACGCCGTCAGTTCCTCAAGGATTCCCTCGTTTTGGCCGGAGGCACTATTCTGGCCGGATGCCATGCCCCCTACGTCAGTCGTCGTCGCGTCATCGGGGCCAACGAGCGCCTTCGCATCGCGGCAGTTGGCGTGGGCGGCAAGGGATGGACCGACGTCACCCAGGCCGGGGCCACCGAGAACATCGTCGGCCTGTGCGATGTGGACGCGGGGCGACTGGCCCAGGCGGGCAAGACCTTCACCTCGGCGCGAAGATTCGCCGATTGGCGGGAGATGTTCGACCAGTTGGGTAATCAGATCGACGCGGTCACCGTCTCGACCCCGGATCACACGCACTTCCCACCATCGATGCGTGCCGTTCGACAGGGCTGGCATGTGTACTGCCAGAAGCCGCTGACCCACACGATCTGGGAGACTCGCGAGTTGACCCGGGCCGCGCACGCCGCCGGGGTCGCCACCCAGATGGGCAACCAAGGGATGTCACGGGCGGCCGTCCGTCGCGATGCCGAATGGGTGAAGGGCGGGGTGCTGGGTTCGGTGAAGGAGATCCACTGCTGGACCGATCGTCCGGGTCCGTGGTGGCCGCAGGGGCTCCAGCGTCCGACCGATCGGCCCTCGGTCCCCAAGGAGTTGTCGTGGGACCTCTGGTTGGGGACTGCCCCCGAGCGCCCCTACCATCCGGCCTGGGGTCACTTCAAGTGGCGGGGTTGGTGGGACTTCGGGACCGGGGCGGTGGGCGACATGGGCTGCCACCTCCTCAATGTTCCGGCCTTGTCGATGGACCTGTCGCGACCCAGCGCCGTGGAAGCCACCTCCGAGGGAGCCAACGACGAGACCGGCCCGGTGAAGTCCCACGTGATTTTCGATCTGCCCGCCCGCAAGGGTCAGGCCGCGCTGCGTTTCCACTGGTATGACGGCGGGGCACTGCCCCCGGCGCACCTGCTCCCGGGGCAGACCTACGGTGGCAATGGCGTGCTGATGGTCGGTTCCGACGACACGCTCCTGACCAGTTACGAGAGCCTTCCCGGGGGCGGAAAGCTCCGTTCGGGAAGGACCTCCGCCGACCTCAAGGCGATTCCGGAGCGATTCGAGAAGTACGCCGATTCGGAGGGCGCCCACTACCAGGAGTGGATCCGCGCCTGCAAGGGCGGGCCGAAGGCGCAGTCCGCATTCGAAATCGCCGGTCCGGTGACCGAGACGCTGCTTCTGGGGAACCTCGCCATCCGCGCTGGCCAGCGCCTCGAGTGGGACGCCTCCGTGATGCGGGTGCTCAACCTGCCCTCGGCGAACCAGTGGGTGCGGACGAAATATCGGCCGGGCTTCGTGTCGTGAGCCCTGGCCCGGGACAACCCGGCCCGGGACAAATCCCGAGGTTCCCCGAGTCCTGACTGGGCTGGCCCGTGGGGCGCTCGCCTCAGAGCGTCACCACGCGGACGTTGGAGATCGAGCGGTCGGCCACCAACTGGTCGAGGCACGCCTTGGGCGGCCGGCTGTCGAGCACCAGCACGGTCAGGGCCAGTCCGCCCTCGGTCTCGCGGCCGAGGCTCATGCTGGCGATGTTGACGTTGTGGTCGGCCAGGATGCTGCCGAGCTTGCCCACCATGCCGGGCCGATCCTGGTTGTTGAGCAGCAGCATCGTGCCCGAGGTGGGGATTTCCACGGGCGTGCTGGACACACGGACGATCCGGGGATTCTGGGACGAACCGAAGAAGGTGCCGCCGGCGCTGCCCACCTTGGTGTTGCCCTGGAACAGCTGCACATGCAGCCACTCGTTGAAGGTGACCGGTTCGTCGGATTTCTTCTCCTCGACGGTGAGGCCCAGGTTCGAGGCGATGGATCGGACGTTGATGTTGTTGATGTCCTTCGGGCCGGTGCCGGCGCCGCTGAGGTATCCCTTGAGGATGGCGCGCGTCACGGGGTCGGTGGCGGGCAGTTCCTGCGCCTTGCCGCCGAAGGTCACGTACAGGCGATCGACACCCGCAGGGGCCAGCTGGCTGAGGAGTCGGCCCAGCTTCTCGCCCAGGCCCACGTAGGGCTGGACCTGCTCGAAGGCCTTGGCATCCACTCCGGGCAGGTTGACCGCGTTGCGGACCTCGCCCGTGAGCAGGAAGGCGCTGATGATCTCGGCGACCTCCAGGCCGCATTTCTCCTGAGCCTCCTCGGTGCTCGCACCCAGGTGCGGGGTCAGCACGACGTTGGGCAGCGTGCGGAACTTGTGGTCGGCGGCCAGGGGCTCGGAGGCGAAGACATCCAGGGCGGCCCCGGCGACCTTGCCGGACTCGAGGCCGGCGACCAGGTCGGGCTCGTTGACGATCTCGCCGCGGGCGCAGTTCACGATGCGCACTCCGGGCTTCATCTTGGCGATCGACTCGGAGTTGATCATGCCACGGGTGTCGGGCGTGACCGGCATGTGGACGGTGATGAAGTCGGAGGATCGGTAGATGGCGTCGGTGTCGGCCACCAGTTCCACCCCGAGCTGCCGGGCCCGTACCTCGGTCAGGAAGGGGTCATAGGCCAGCACCCTCATGCCGAAGGCGATGGCGCGTTTGGCGACCTCGGAACCGATGCGTCCCATGCCGAGCACGCCCAGGGTCTTGCCCTGGATCTCGGTGCCTTGGAAGGCCTTCCGGTCCCACTTGCCCGCGGCCATGGTGGCGTGGGCGGCCGGGATCTTGCGGGCGAGCGCACCGAGCATGAAGAAGGTCAGTTCGGCCGTGGTGACCGTGTTGCCGGCCGGGGTGTTCATCACCACCACGCCCCGCTGGGTGGCGGCGGACACATCGACGTTGTCGACACCCACGCCGGCGCGTCCCACCACGCGGAGCTTCGGGGCGGCCTCGAGCACGGCTTTAGTGACCTTGGTCTCGGAGCGGACCACGATGGCCTCCACATCGCCCAGCAGGGGAATCAGCTCGGCCTCGGAGAGCCGCTTGGACAGGACGGTCACCTTGAACTCGGGGCGGGCTTGGAAATAAGCGATGCCGCGCGGGGAGATGGGGTCGCAGACGAGAACGTGCATAAAGCGGGGTGACGGTATGAACCGGGCCGACGCAGGTCAACGCACCGTTGGATGAGCGATGGGGTAGGGGAGCTTGCTCCCCGGTCGGGTGTGGCGTCCAATCCGGTCATGGCGACCGTCTCCGCCGGCACGTTCTCCGGGCCGATCTCTGCATCCCGGGGCCTCGACCGGCCGTGCCCAACCGCGGGGCCTCGCACCGGGCGTTCGTCGGGTGCATCGAGCCCCGCATGAACCCGAGCACCCCGAATCCCTCGACCGGTGAACTCACGGAGCGGATCGCCGCCACCATTTCCGCAGCTGGAGGAGTCATCCCGTTCTCGAGGTACATGGCCATGGCCCTGTACGAGCCAGGGTTGGGTTATTACGAACGGTCGCCCCGCACCGTCGGTCGCGATGGCGACTTCGCCACCAGCGTCTCGGTGGGGACGCTCTTCGGGGAACTGCTCGCATACTGGATCCGCGAGGCGGTGGGTGCGCTGCCCGGCCTCGCATCGGGCCCGATCGACCTGGTGGAGGCGGGGGCCCATGACGGTCGTTGGGCCGAGGACATCATGGACGCGCTCGAGTTGGCAGAAGGCGATGAGCAGCGCCGGTTCCGCTACCGGATCGTGGAGCCCAGCGCCCTCCGCAGGTCGTGGCAACTGGAGCGGTTGGCCCGCTTCGGCGATCGGGTGTCCTGGAGCGATACGATGCCGGACGAAATCCGCGGCGTCATTCTGTCCAACGAGTTGCTGGATGCGTTCCCGGTCGAGCGCTGGCGCTGGAACGCCTCTGGGAGGTGCTGGGTGGAGCAGGGCGTGGCCTGGTGCGGCGGACGGTTCGAATGGGCTCCGATGACAACGCCATCGCCGCCCGAATGGATCCTGCCCGGGGCGCTCGAGGAAGTCCTGCCCGATGGATTTGTTCGGGAGCGCAGCCCGGCCGCCGTGGCCTGGTGGGGTGCGGCGTCGGCCGCCTTGCGCGAGGGGTGCCTTATCGCCTTCGACTACGGCCTGGAGACCGAGGAGTTCCTCACCCCGGCGCGCGCCTCCGGAACCCTCCGGGCCTACCACCGGCACCGGGTGTCGGATGACCTGCTTTCCATGCCCGGGGAGCTGGATCTCACGGCCCACGTCGATTTCAGCGCCGTGGCCGAGGAGGGACTTCGACATGGATTGTCGACCTGGCATCGGGAACGCCAGTCGCGGTTCCTCATGCGGATCCTCGAAGCGATCCAGCGCACCCCCGGCCGGTTCCCCGAGTGGACGCCCTCGCGCGTCCGGGCCTTCCAGACCCTGACCCATCCCGAACACTTCGGTCGCGGCTTCCGTGTGTTGGTCCAGGGGCGCGGTCCATTTTCCTGTGGATCCTGAACCGGTCGGACGTAGCAACTGCCGCGCCGAATCGGGCTAGCCCGGATGGGGGATTCGGCGGACCCATAGGGCCTGAAGGGGCAACTTCCCGTTGCCCCAGGGGCGGGTGTGGGCCAGTTTTCCGCTAGAGCGATGATGCACGGGGCAGGCACAGTTCCCTGGCGACGGCCGGATCTCCGCCCGCTGGCGTGGGCGGCGGTGATCGCATTGTCGTTGCACCTGCTGATGCTCCTGCTGTGGACCGGAGCCGGAGTTTGGGTGCGGCGGGCTCCCGACCAAGCCCCGGATTGGGTCAAGAACCTGGTCCAACCGGCAGTCCCCCCCTTGGCCAAGCCGCTTGATCCGGCACGGGATCCGGCCTGGCAGGAAGTACCGCTGACCTTCATCGAGGTCGACCCGGCGCTGGCCGTGAAGGATCCCCCACGCGACGCGAAGTTCTACTCGGCCGCCAACGCGCTGTCCGGGCAGCCCATCCCATCGCAGAAAGCTCTCAAGGAGCCCGAGATCACCGGTGTGCAGAAGACCATGCCCAAGACCTTCGACACCGCCAGGCCGACGCCGACTCCGCCCCAGGCTCAGCCCAAGGTGGAGGAGGTTCCGGCGACCCCGGAGACCGTGGTGCGCCAGCAAAAGAAGGAGGCCCAGGCAGCCCAACCCCTGGGAGGCATCCGCGAGGCGGGCGAGACCCAGTTGGCCAAGGTGGTGCCCCAGGCGCAGTCCGAACGGGCCCAGGAGGAGCGCAAGCCGGTGGAGGCCCAGGAACCGGGAGCCCCGCGTCGCAAGCCCCTAAAGCGGCTGGACCAAGCCATGGACCAGAAGGGCATCGTTCGCGGTGAGAAGATGCTCCAGCAGGGCGGTTCCAAGCGCTTCAGCATCTCGCCGTCTTTCGACGTCAAGAGCACGCCGTTCGGCGAATACGACCTCCGGATGATCGCCGCCGTGCAGGAGCGCTGGTGGGCTCTGCTGGAGGAGCGCCACTACGCCTTGGAGCGCACCGGCAAGGTGGTGCTCAAGTTCCGGTTGCATGGCGACGGGTCGATCTCGCAGATGACCACCGCCGAAACGGATGTCGGGGACACCTTGAGCTTCACGTGCGAGGCGGCGGTCATGGGAGCCTCTCCCTTCGGGCGATGGCCCAGCGTCCTCAAGGCCCAGACGATCGACCCGCGTGAGATCACGTTCACCTTCCACTATTACTGACACTGACACCCCGCTCGCGGGGCGATACCCTCTGGATTCTCATGCGATCATTGTTGGATGGCGGTCCCTTCGTCTGGCTCCTGTTGGGGCTTTCCGTGACTGCGTTGACCGTGGTGCTGGAGCGCCTCTGGTCGTTGCGTCGCGACCGTATCCTGCCCCGGACTCTGGTCGACATGATGGCTGATGGTGGCGATGTCTTGCGCCTCCGTGGCGCCTGCCAGGCCCAACCGTCGCCATTGTCTCGTCTGATCCTGTCCATCCTCGACCACCTTCCGTGGTCCAAGGCCGAAAACGTTTCGGCCCTGGAGGTTCGGGCGCGGCAGGAGATCGCCGGCCTTGAGCGTGGATTG
>CAIOKD010000254.1 GCA_903858835.1 uncultured Verrucomicrobiota bacterium | reverse complement strand
GTCTTCGCGGGCACCATCAACATGAACGGCCTCCTGGAGGTCAAGGTCGGCAAGGCCGGCGAGGACACCACCCTCGGCCGGGTCCGCGACCTGATCCTGGCGGCCGAGAAGACCAAGCTGCCCTTCATGCGGATCATCGACCAGTACATGGGCTACTACACCCCGCTGGTGCTGATCATCGCCGCGCTGGTCTGGGGCTTCACCCAGGACCTGAACCGCGTGATCTCGATCCTGATCGTGGCCTGCCCCTGCGCCTTCATCCTGGCGACGCCGACCGCGATGGTCGCCGCCCTGAGCGCCGCGGCCCGTCTGGGCATCCTGGTGAAGAACATCGGCGACCTCGAGGCCGCCGCCCGGATCACCGCCTTCGTGTTCGACAAGACCGGGACGCTGACCACCGGCCGACTGGCCGTCAGCCGCCTGAATCCCCTCGACGGGATCGCCCCGGCCGAGCTCTTGCGGTGCGCCGCCAGCGTCGAGCAGTTCTCCAACCACCCGACGGCCCGCTCCATCACGGCCCTGGCCCAGGAGGCCGGCGTGCCGCTGGCCAAGGCCGACGACTTCAAGGAGGTCGCCGGCAAGGGTGTCAGCGCGCTCATCGAGGGGCGCCGGATCCTGATCGGCCGGGCCACCTTCCTGAAGGACCAGGGCGTGGCGGGCGACCTCTTCGAGTCGGTGGATCTCGACGAGACCGCCGGCTACAGCCTGCTCTTCGTGGCCCGCGACGGCCACTGCATCGGGTGGATCGGCCTCCAGGACCAGACCCGGCCCGAGGCCTCCGAGGCCCTCCAGCAGCTGCAGGCCTCCGGCATCCGGCGGGTCGCCATGGTCAGCGGCGACCGTCGCCCGGTGGCCGAGCGCGTCGCCAAGGAGATCGGCGTGCCCGAGGTGGTGGCCGAGTGCCTCCCGCAGGACAAGGTCGAGTACGTCCGCCAGACCAAGGCCAAGGGCCACCGCGTGGCGGTCATCGGCGACGGCGTCAACGACGCCCCGGCGCTCGCGTCGGGCGACATCAGCATCGCGATGGGCGCGGCCGGCAGCGAGGTCGCCATCAATTCGGCCACCATCGCCCTGATGAACAACGACCTCCGCCGCCTGCCCTTCCTGATCCGCCTGAGCCGCATGGCCCGCACCGTGATCAACCAGAACTTCCTGTTCGGCATGCTGTTCATCATCGGCGGCCTGGCGGCCGCGTCGTTCGGCTACCTCAACGTGATCGTGGCGGCCATCCTGCACAACGTGGGTTCGCTCTTCGTCGTCTTCAACAGCGCTCGGCTCGTCCGTCAGGGCGAGGAACTCGAGCCCTTCGTCCAGGGCGAGAGCGGGGCCAAGCCCGGCGATTCCCCGCAGCCCGTCTGACCGGGACCCATCGGCGAGCCCCGACGCCCGTTCGCGGGACCGGGGCGCCCAGCCCAGCCCCCTGCCACGCACCGACACACCGCCCCATGAATCCCTCCCCCACTTCCGGCCGACCGAGGACCGACGCCCCCGACGACGAGATCGTCGTCCGGGCCACGGGCCTGACCAAGGTGTTCAAGGACTTCTGGGGCCGGCCGAAGGCGAGGGCGGTCGACAACGTCGACTTCGAGATCCGCCGGGGCGAGGTGTTCGGACTCCTCGGGCCCAACGGCTCCGGCAAGTCCACCACCATCAAGCTGATGCTGGGCCTCCTGTACCCGACCCGTGGGCACATCACCGTCTTCGGACAGTCGCCGCGCGATGTCGCCACCAAGGCCCGCATCGGTTACCTCCCCGAAGAGAGCTACCTCTACCGATTCCTCAACCCGGGCGAGACACTCGACTTCTTTGGTAGTCTCTTCCAGATCGACTCCGCGGAACGCCGGCGCCGCGCCGAGCAGCTCATCGAGATGGTGGGCCTCAACCAGGCCCGCACCCGCACGGTCGGCGAGTTCTCCAAGGGCATGCAGCGCCGCATCGGCATCGCCCAGGCCCTGGTCAACGACCCCGACCTGATCATCCTCGACGAGCCCACCGCGGGCCTCGACCCCCTGGGCTGCCGAGAGGTCAAGGACCTCATCCTGGCCCTGGCCCGGCGGGGCAAGACGATCATCCTGTCGAGCCATCTCTTGAGCGACGTGGAGGACGTCTGCGACCGTGCGGTGATCTACTACGGCGGACGCATCCAGGCCCAGGGCCCGCTCCACCAACTGCTCGCCAAGCCAGATTCGGTGCGCATCACCGCTCCCGTGCTCTCCCGCGAGACCACCGAGAAGGTCCTGAACCTGATCAAGGCCGAGGTGGGTGACACCGTCCGCCTCGAGAACCCCACCCAGAACCTGGAGTCGTACTTCCTCGGCGTGGTCGAGGCGGCCCGGCGCCAGGCCGAGACCAGCGGCGCGACCAGCGGCAACCGGGTGGCCGAGTACCTGAGGGGCGCCGGGGAACAACCCTCTCATCAGGCGGAATCGGTGCTGGAACGCCTGTCGCGGCCGACCACACCCGGAGCCGAGGCCGAGGTCCCCGCGGCACAGCCCCCTGCCCCGACCGAGGGCGTGCTCGAGTCTCTGGTGCGTCCGCAGGCCCCGCCCCCGACGGCGGCCCCAACGCCGGCAACGCCGGCATCCGCGGCGGAGGCTACGGCCGACAAGCCGGTCGACCTCTCCAAAGCCAACGATGCGCTCTCCGGCCTGCTCGGCGGCAAGGGCGGCAAGAAGTGATCCCACAATGACGCGTCGCTTTGAGGTCTACCGCAACGCCGACCGGCAGTGGCTGGCCATCCCCCTGGGCTTCTCCTGGACGGCAGGGGCCCTCGACTGGATCTGGGCCTTCTGGCTGCGGCTGCCCGTGCTGGGCATCGTCTTCCTGCTGATCAACCTGATCAGTGGGGCGGTGCTCTACGCCAACCGGGCCGGTTGGAAATCCTACCTCGTCAGCCAGGTCATCCAAGGCATCGCCATCGGGTTCTCGGCCCGGCGATTCCGCGAGATGTCCGCCGAACGTCGGGGTTACGCCTACCTCTGCACGGTGCCCGCCCACAACGCGGCCGATGCCGTGGCGAAGCTGGTCCAACTGGGCGGCGAACCCCGGCCGGAATGGAAACCTCGCCACCTCACCGGCGTTCCCGACCTGGCACCGCGGTCCGTGCGTCCGCTCCTCGCCGTGGCGCTGCTGACCATCCGGGCGGCCTTCCGCTATCGACTCGTGGTCACGCTGCTGGGGCTCCTCATCGCCCTGGTGTTCGTGCTGCCCAGCGCCATCAAGCACGACGGCTCGGCCCAGGGATTCACCCAGATTCTCATCACCTACACCCTCAGCGCGATCACCGCCCTGCTCGGGTTCACCACGCTTTGGATCGCCTGCGGCACCCTGGCCCGTGACATCGAGGAGATGCAGCTCTTCCTCATCGCCTCCAAGCCCATCCCCCGCTGGCAGGTCTGGCTGGGCAAATGGATGGGCATCATGGCGGTGAACCTCGGCATGCTGGCCATCTCGGGCTCGGTCGCCTACGGGCTGCTCCAGTTGCGGACCGGCGAGCTTTCCGCCGAGCAACAGGTGAAGCTGCGCAACGAGGTGCTGGTCGCACGCGCCGGTGCCAAGGAGACCGCGGTGGACCTGACACGCGACATCCAGGCCCTGCTCAAGGAACGCCTCAAGGACCCCGCCGCGGCGGCCCAGGATCCGAACTTCGTCCGCAAGCAGGTCGAGGAGATGGTCAAGGCCCGGCAGCAGGTCGTGCCTCCCGGGATGCTCCGTCGCTGGGAGATCCCCCTCGGCGCCGATGCCAAGCAGCGCCTGGCCGGGCGACCGCTCTTCATCCGCGTGAAGTTCTTCACCACCCAGTACAACTCCGAGGGCACACTGTACCCCGCCTATTGGGAGGTCGGGCCGCCGGACGGCCGTCGGCTGCGGCTCGAAAACTCCCTGCCGGCCGAATCGTTCGTCGAGTTCGGGCTCGATCCGAGGGCCACCGCGGAACTCATCAACGCCCAGGGCGTGCTGGCGGTGGACTTTCAGAACTGGACCCAGCAACCCCTGCTCTTCCCCCTCGATGAGGGCATGGAGGTGCTCTTCCACGAGGGCGGCTTCGCCCTCAACTACGCCCGGGGGCTCATGATCATCGCCTTCTGGCTGGGTCTGATGACGGCCGTGGGCTTGGCCTGCTCGAGCTTCCTGTCGTTCCCGGTGGCGTCCTTCTGCTCCATTGCGCTGCTCGTGCTTGGACTGTCCGGCAACACCCTGAAGCAGGTGGTCGACCAGGGCGGCATCATGGGCATCAACAGCGAGAGCGGCACGGTTACCGAAAGCACCCTGGTCAACCAGCTCAGCGTGGCGATCTACGGGTCGGCCAAGCAGCTCATCGACCAGGTCAGCGGCTATTCGCCGATCTCCAACCTCAGCACCGGCCGGAGCATCACCTGGCTCGAGTTGCTCCGCGCCTTCGCGGTGATCAACGTGCTCGTCGGCGGAGGCATCTCCGTCGTCGGCATCGTGGTGCTGACCCGCCGGGAACTCGCAGCCCCCACCAAGTTCTGATGACTCTCCGAAAGGCCATCCTCTCCGTCGTCATCATCGCGGCGTTCTTCGCCTCCCACTTCATCCAGGGGACCCTCAACCGCGACCGCGAGACCTTCGGCCTGACGCGGACGGCCATCATCAGCAACGCTCCGCCGATCCTGGCCTTCACCACGGTGGCACTGGGCGGCTTCCGGGGACTCATCGCCAACGCCCTGTGGATCCGGACCACCGAACTGCAGGAGGACGGCAAATACTTCGAGGCCGTGCAGTTGGCCGATTGGATCACCAAACTGCAGCCCCACTTCACCAGCGTCTGGGTCCATCAGGCGTGGAACATGGCCTACAACATCTCGGTGAAGTTCCCCAACCCCGAGGATCGCTGGCTCTGGGTCCAGCGGGCCATCGAGCTGATGCGCGATGAAGGCATGCGCTACAATCCCCACGAGGCCCTGATGTACCGGGAGCTCGGCTGGATCTACCAGCACAAGATGGGTGCGTATCTTGACGACGCCCACATGACCTACAAGGCCCGCTGGGCGCGCCAGATCGAGGACCTGATCCCGGGTGGCCGTCCCGACTACGCCACCCTGCTCCAGCCGACCTCTGCCGCCGCGAGCAACCGGGTGGCGGTGATGGTCAACAAGTTCAAGCTCGTGCCCTCCATCATGAAGGAGGTCGACGACCAGTACGGCCCGCTGGAGTGGCGGCTGCCGGAAGCACACGCCGTGTACTGGGGGTACCGCGGCCTCGGAGAGTCCAAGAAGGAGGCCGACCGGGCCCCCCTCCGGCGCGTGGTGTTCCAGTCGATGCTCACGGCCTTCCAGCGGGGCCGCATCTACACCAACATCGCCACGCGTTCCATCGAGCTGGGACCGAACCTCAACATCGTGGCCAAGACCAGCAAGGCCTACGAGGACATGATGGCCGGCGACGAGAAGATGGCCGACCACTTCGCCAAGGGTCACAAGAACTTCCTGCGCGACGCCGTGTACTTCCTGTACACCGCCAACCGGGAGAAAGAGGCCGCCCAGTGGTGGGCCTACTGCCAGAAGAAGTACGCCGACCAACTCGGCGACCAGGCGGGCATGAGCCTCGAGACCTTCGCCATCGCCAAGGTGTCCGAAGACGGCAACGAAACCTCCGCCGATCGGATCAAGGCCATCGTCACCGGACTTCTCGGACAGGCCTTCTTCAGCCTCGGCAATGGCGACGACGACCGGGGCGAGGCGCTGCTGCGGCTGGCCACCAAGGTCCACGCCAACTTCGAGGCACGGACCCCGAACAAGAGCATGCGTCAGCGGTTGTCGGTCGCGCCCATCAACGACTACAAGCTCGAGGTCCTGCGCGACATGCTGGCCCCTGCCGACGACGTGAATCCGCAGTTCCAGGACGCCCTGCGCACCCGCCTGAACCTCCCCGCCGACTTCGGCCGTCCCGCCGCCACCAACGCCCCCGCCGCCCCGGCCACACCGCCGATGTCACCCCCGGCCAAGCCTTCAGCCAAGCCCTGAACCCCTCGCAGGTTATCCAAGCGCCCTGATCGATGATTGTGGCGTCAAGGCGGAGGCGCTTGGGACAGCGAGGCCCGGAGCTCGAATGATCGTCCTGCCCTGGTTCAGGCCTTCAAACCCTGGCCATAATCTCCGGCCAGAATCCCCCGGATCGAAAGATCCTCATCCAAATCAGGCCAGTGGAGGCCGAATGGAGAGATCTCGATGTGACCCAATTCTTGGGGAGTTCCTCGAGCCAATCGGGGGTTGATGGCCACGGGAAATCGAACCTCTGAACCGCTGCTCATCGTCAGAACAATCATCCCGTCGAGATGAACTGCGGATAACGCACTATCGATCAAGGTGTTCATGCCAATGGTTGATGATCATCTGCCTGAAATCGGTTGCAATCGCCTCCGCTTTTGCCAAATCGCTCAACTTGATGCCTTGAGACTCACGCAACTCAACCCCTTCATCCAAATCGAATACCGCTTCGCCTCCTCCGCGGCGAACATGGACACGAATCGGGGCGTGCTCATTGCTGTAGAAAAAGAACACAAAACCGTCTTTTTCCAAAACCTTCGGCACCTGTTCAGGATGGCAAAGATCAGGCCGCTTGGCCAGTCCCAGCATTGGCACCGCCAAACCTCCCGCCGATAGATTCGAGTGAAAACCACGTTCAAGGCAGGGCGACTCGGTGTTGCCCACTGGATCTTTACCTGCAAAACGGTTTTGCATGCAGCCATCGGGCGTGCTGCCTCCGCCGCCCCCGGCCAAGCCTTCAGCCAAGCCCTGAACCCCTCGGGCGGCCTTTCAGCCACGACGAGAAGGCGGGCATGGGTTCGCCCAAAAGCGTGGCCAACTTGGAGCAATCGAGCGTGGTGTCGGGAGCACGGGGCGCCCCGGAGTATCCCGTGAGCGAACCGGCCCGCATCGGCATGGGCAGATCGGGCTCCGAACGTCGCAGATCCTCGGCCACGAGCCGACCGATCTCGTGCCGCGACAAGCGCTCCGCCCCCGCCAGGTGGAAGATCCCACCCCGCCCCGAATCGAGCAGGGCCCACAACCGCCGTGCCGTCTCCACCGCCGCGATCGGGCAACGGAACTCGTCCACGAACAGGTCCACCGTGCGCCCTGCGCGCCAGGCGGCCGCCAACTCCTCGTTGAACGCACCGGGCCCTGCCGGGGAACGCCCGAAATTCAGCGAGGTCCGCACGATCGCATGGCGCGGATTGCGCCGCACCCAGATCTCGGCCTCCACCTTCGTCTCGGCATAGACGCTCAAGGGATTCACGGCATCGTCCTCGCGATACCCGCCCGCGGATCCGTCACGACGTCCGTCGAACGCGAGGTCCGTCGACAGGAAGACCATCGGAATCTCCACCGCCCACTCGGCCAAGCGTCGCGTCACCTCCACGTTCTGGAGCCGGGCACCGGCCGGATCGGCCTGGCAGGCCGGACTGCGGCTGCGTGCCGCGCAGTGGATCACCCCGGCCGGTCGCTCACGCTCGAACAAGCGCTCCACCGCCCGGAAGTCCGTCAGGTCGACCACGGCGCGCGTGAGCGGCCGGACCCGACGGATGCTTCCCGAGGCAGCGGCCACCTCGACGCAGGCGTTGCCGATCAATCCTCCGGCACCGGTGACCCACACGGGCCCTGGAATCGCCTCAGACATCGCACAACCTCACCGCCGACCGGATCGCCTGGAGATTGCCCGCCTTGTCGGCCGCCCGCGGGATGAACTCCTGGCCCACGAACCCGCGATAGCCCACCTCCAGCAGCGCCTTCATGATGGCCGGGTAATTCAGTTCCTGGTCGGCCGCATCCAAGTCGCATCGGCCCGGGTTGCCCGCGGTATGCACATGGCCGATCCACGCGGCGTGCTTCCGGATCCGACGGATCACATCGCCATGCATGATCTGCACGTGATAGATGTCGAAGAGCACCTTGACCCGCTCCGAGGACACCGCCTTCACGATGTCGACACTCAGGTCGATGTCGTCGCAGAAATAGTCCGGATGCCCTTTCATCGGCACATCCACCCGTGAGTTCAGCATCTCGAGGCACACCGTCACCCCACGCTTCTCGGCGTGGGCGGCCAGGCCCTTGAGCCCCTCGATCATGTTGCGGACCCCGTCCTCGCGACGGATGCCCCGCGCAAAACCGGAGAAGGTGATGATGTTGGGCGACCCGAAGGCCGAGGCCTCGTCGATGGCCTTCAGGCAGGCGGCCGTGCACTCGGCGTGTTCCTCGCGATGGGCGAACCCCTTGCTGAAGCCGTGCCGGCCGAAGATCGCGCTGGTCAACCCATGTCGGGCGAGCATGGGAAAGTGCTCGGGCCCCAGCAATTCCAGGGCCTTGAGGCCGAGGAGCACCGCCTCGCGGGCCAATTCCTCGGGCGTCAACGGGGCGAAATTCCACGAGCAGAGACTCTGCTGGATCCGCCCCTGGAGCTTCGCCGGAGCCGACGCCTCGGCCCGGGCCGTGTCGGTCGCCCCGGTCAGCGACGCCAGACCGGTGCCCAGCGTT
Source organism: uncultured Verrucomicrobiota bacterium (assembly GCA_903858835.1). Lineage (GTDB taxonomy): Bacteria > Verrucomicrobiota > Verrucomicrobiia > Limisphaerales > UBA9464 > SXXZ01. The sequence goes on along the minus strand of CAIOKD010000254.1, from coordinate 112 downwards.
CCCACCGCCCCCACGGCTCCGCCCACGAAGCCGCGCCGATCCATGCCCTCGGAAGTCATTCAGAAGATTCAACGCCGGCCGGGCATCGGCGGAAACCATGAAAACGCCCCCC
>CAIOKD010000253.1 GCA_903858835.1 uncultured Verrucomicrobiota bacterium | reverse complement strand
CCCTCGATCGATCCCGGCCGCCCTTACGGCGCGCGCCAGGCGCACTTCCAGCCGCGTGCCAAGAACGTGCTGGTGATCTTCTGCAGCGGGGCCTGCAGCCAGCTCGACACTTTCGACTACAAGCCGGAGTTGATCCGCCGCCACGGTCAGCCCATGCCGGGCACCGACAAGCTCATCACCTTCCAGGGGGAGCAGGGGGCGCTGAACAAGAGTCCGTGGGAGTTCCGCCCGCGCGGGCAGAGCGGCAAGATGATCTCCGACCTCCTGCCGCACCTGGGAGACCTGGCCGACGAGATGTGCTTCATCCACTCGATGCAGGGGAAGACCAACACCCACGGGCCCGGCGAGAACTACATGTCCACCGGCTACACGTTGGACGGTTTTCCCAGCCTGGGGGCCTGGATGACCTATGCCCTGGGCACCGATGACCAGAGCCTGCCCGCCTACGTGGCGATCCCCGATCCGCGCGGCAAGCCCCAGAACAGCGTGAACAACTGGGCCCCGGGATTCTTGCCGGCGGCCTTCCAGGGCACGGAGTTCAACGCCACGAACCCCATCCGCAATCTGGCCCGTCCCGGGGGCATCGCCGCCGCCAGCGATGGTGCCACCCGTGGATTTCTCCAGCGCCTGAACGAGCGACATGCCGAACGGTTCCCGGGCGACAGTGAACTGGCCGCGCGCATCGCCAGCTATGAACTGGCCGCCCGGATGCAGCTGGCCGTGCCCGAGGTCGCCGACCTGTCGAGCGAGCCCGCGCACATCCTGCGGCTCTACGGTGCCGATGAGGGCGGCACCAAGATCAAGGACACCCGGGCCGCCTATGCCCGCAACTGCATCCTGGCTCGGCGCCTGATCGAGAAGGGGGTCCGCTTCGTCCAACTCTTCAACGGCGCCTACCAGACCGGCGGAGAAGGGGTCAGCAACTGGGATGGCCACAAGGACATCGCCAACCAATATGCCGTGCACGGCCCGGTGCTCGACAAGCCCACGGCGGGCCTGCTCATCGACCTGCGTCAGCGGGGCCTGCTCGATGACACGCTAGTGGTCTGGTGCACGGAATTCGGGCGGATGCCGACCTTCCAGAAGGGAGCCAAGGGGCGCGACCACAACCCGGCGGGATTCACCTGTTGGATGGCCGGCGCGGGCGTGAAGAAGGGCTTCAGCCACGGCGCCACCGACGAGTTCGGTTACAAATCCATAGAAAACGTGGTCACCGTGCACGATTTCCACGCCACCATCCTGCACCTGCTCGGGCTCGACCACGAGCGGCTCACCTATTACCACAACGGTCTGGAGCGCCGGTTGACCGACGTCCACGGCGAGGTGGTTCAGGCCGTGCTGGCCTGAGCCATCCGGAGCGGGTTGGATGGCGCCTCGATGGGCCCTCAGGCGAGCAGCAAGGCCCTGCAGGCCTTCTCGAGCTTCTTGAGCTGCGCGGCCGACTTGGCCTCGATGTAGCAGCGGATGAGGGGCTCGGTGCCACTGGCGCGGAAGGCGACCCACTCGCGATTCGGCAGCACGAATTTGAATCCATCGGTGGTGATGAACTGTTCGACCTTGGCCGTGCCCACGCGGTCCAGGCCCGCGGCCAGTCGCCGGAGCAGCGCCTCCTTCTTGTCGGGCGGGATGGCCACGTTGATGCGCGTGGTGTGGAATTCCCCGGTCTTCTTCTCGAGATCGGCCAGAATCCTCATCAGCGGCTTCTTCTCGGTGGCGACCAACTCGGCCATGAGCAGGCAGGCGAGGATGCCGTCCTTTTCCGGTACGTGACCCTTCACGCTCAAT
>CAIOKD010000252.1 GCA_903858835.1 uncultured Verrucomicrobiota bacterium | reverse complement strand
TTTCCACCGGTTCGCCCTGCGGGTGGAGGATCCAGAGTTCCCGGTCGGGCCGGACGATCGATTCGCGCGTGGGCGGATCGACCCGCTGGTAGACATGGGTCCGGGCTCCCACGAGGGTACGGGCCACCAGCTTCCCGGTGCTGGTGGGCCGCCAGTGCTCCCGTCGATGGATCAGCACATCGATCGCCACCGGGCTGGAGATCGGTTGCAGCGCTTCGCAGAGGCACCAGCGGGGAGGCAGGCAGCACCCGTCGCACCGGATCGTTCCTGCGAGGATCACGCTGCGGGCCATGGGCGGCGACGTTCGGGTGGGGCCGGGGAGGAAAAAGAAAACCGCCGGCCATCCGGTGCGGACGGGCCGGCGGTGTGTCTTGCGCGGAGCGCGGATCAGTAGGCCGCCTGGGCGCCCTTGATCTGGCGCTTCTGCATCCAGGGCATCATCGCGCGGAGCTTGGCGCCGGTCTTCTCGATCGGGTGCTTCTCACCGGCGGCGAGCAGGGCGTTGTACTTCTTGTAGCCGCCCTTGTACTCGGCCACCCAGTCCTTGGCGAACTTGCCGGTCTGGATGTCCTTCAGCGCGGCCTTCATGCGCTTCTTGACCGAGGCGTCGATGATCTTCGGGCCGACGGTCACGTCGCCCCACTTGGCCGTCTCGGAGATCGAGAAGCGCATGCCGGCGATGCCGGCCTCGTTCATCAGATCGACGATGAGCTTGAGCTCGTGGAGGCACTCGAAGTAGGCCATCTCGGGGGAATAACCCGCCTCGACGAGCACCTCGAAGCCGGCCTGCACCAGGGCGCTGGCGCCGCCGCAGAGGACGGTCTGCTCGCCGAACAGGTCGGTCTCGGTCTCTTCCTTGAAGGTGGTCTCGATGACGCCGGCGCGGGTGCCGCCGATGCCCTTGGCCCAGGCCAGGGCGATCTTCTTCGCGTTGCGGCCCGGGTTCTGGTAGATGGCGATCAGGCTCGGCACGCCCTTGCCCTCGGTGTACTGCCGGCGGACGATGTGGCCCGGGCCCTTCGGGGCGACGAGGATCACGTTCACATCCTTCGGCGGGACGATGGTCTTGAAGTGGATCGCGAAGCCGTGGCTGAAGAGCAGCGTCTTGCCGGCGGTCAGGTTCGGCGCGATGTCCTTCTCGTAGGCGGCGGCCTGCTTGGTGTCGGGCAGCGCGATCATGATGACGTCGGCGCGCTTGACGGCCTCGGCGCTGGCGACCACCTCGAAGCCCTTCTCACGGGCTACCTTGATCGACTTGGATCCCTCGTAGAGGCCGATGATGACGTTGCATCCGGACTCCTTGAGGTTCAGCGCGTGGGCGTGGCCTTGGGAGCCGAAGCCGAGCACAGCGAGGGTTTTGCCTTTGAAGACGCTCAGGTCGGCGTCCTTGTCGGTGTACACTTTAGCCATAAATACGAGATCGAAGTGCCGATCATGGGCATATTTCGCGGCGAGACAAGAAGATCAGTAGCCGGAAGAAGGGGATGCCACGGGTCCTCCGTACTGCTCCTGCGGCACTGGTGCGCCTCCCGGCGGCTCGGGAGGAACCCATCCATCGGGTCGGGATACGTCGGGGACTCACTGTCCGTAGGTGACGTCGCGCAACCGGAAGAAGGCGGGGCGCCCGGCCACGTCGAAGTCCTGCTTCACCGAAGTCGAGGAAGCCTCGAACGGGTCGCCCACGGCGGTCCAGACCTTGAGATCGCCGGATGACTCGAGGAGATAGATCCGTCCGATGCTGACCGTGAGGGTCACCGTGACCGTCTTGACCTCCATGGAGATCGAGAACGGGGGCGCGGGAACGAGGACCGGGGGATCGATGCGGACCAGTGGGGAATTGGTATATCCCATCCCGGCGCTGGTCATCCGGATTCCGGTGACAAAGCCATTCGACACGGTGGCCACCGCCGTCGCGCCGGTTCCGCCGCCACCCAGAATCAGGACATTCGGCACCTTGGTGTATCCGGAGCCACCCGAGGACAGCTGGATTCCCACCACGAAGCCGTTGGCCAAGATCGCCGATCCCTCGGCTCCGAACGTCTGGGGTGACGATACCGGCTGCGGAGGGGAAAATTGGTTCAGCGGCGTCAGCGACAATTCGTCCACATAGACCTCATCGGTCGGAGCGACGGTCCCGTCGATGGTCAACCGGGCCCCCACCGTGACCTGCCCCCAATCGGCCGATGGCGAGAAGACCCCGTGGATGAATTGCCACTCCGAGGTCGTGGCCGGCACCGGGATGGAGGTCGTTCCCGGTGCGCCCCAGAAGTCGAGGGCCACCGACGCCTGGGATCCGGCCGGATGGAGCCTCTTGACGAAGGCGCTCAAGACGACGCTCTGGCCTTGAGCGAGTTTCAAGGTCTTGTAGTAGGTCAGGGCGATCCCGGGTCCCTCGAATCGGCCCGGCCGGATGTGAACGCCCGACTTGCCCTTGAAGGCGGCCTGCGTGGATCTCTGCGCCGTGCCCTCGGCTCCCTTGCTCACGAACAACTCCATGTCCCCGACCAACGGACCATAGGTGGCATTGATCGGCAGATCGGTGGGGCCGTCCTCGAAATCCCCGCCGGGGAGCGGCGTCCAACCGCGCGGTTCGTCCAGGAAAGGGCCGACCAGCGCAGGTCGTGCGATGGTGTTTCCAGCAATACCCGCGAGGAACGAGGTGGCCAGGGCTGCCATCCAGAGCGTTGCGCCCAAGACCCGACGGAGCCGGGTGGCATGAGGGATTCGGGGATTCACGATGCGGGGGTGCAGGGGGGATTGGGGCGGCATGAATCCGACCCTCGGACCCCATCCGACGGCATCGGGAACCATTCCTCGATCCGGATGGATCGTCGTGGGGTGGAGATGTGCGGTGATGTCGGAACTTGGCAAGGGAAGGGGGCCTCGTCCAGTGCGTATGGAATTCCCGGGGGCGGCCCGACCGCGGGCGGGTCAACGACGGCCGTCGTACCAGAGGTGACAGGCCTGCTTGTCGGTCAGGGTGGCCTTCGGTCGGAGGGCGGCCGAGAGGATGAGTCGGCCGATCTCCAGCGGGGTGTAGAGACGGACCTTTCGGGCGGAGGTGAGTAGCGGCGTCCGCGAGAGGATGACGATGCGTCGGTTCGAGGCCCGAGCCAGGGGGCGCAGGCGGTGGGTGAGGTCGATCTCCTCGGCCGCGTAGAACTGGGCGCTGAACCCGCCGATCTGCCGGAAAGCCGCCGTTTCGACGAAGATGAAGGAACCGGCCATGAGGCGGCGGAGTCGGCTGACGGTGTTCCAGAACGCGGCGCCGAGCCGGATCCGCGGGTCGTTGCTGTCCATGCGGACGGTGGCGCCGCCCGCAAGCACGCGGCCGGACCGGATCGCCTCGATCATGGCCCCGAAGAGTTCGAGGGAGGGCTGGGAATCGGCATCGATGAACACCAGCCAGTCGCCGGTGGCCGCCGCCGCCCCGGCGTTCCGGGCCCGGCCGATCATGTTCACCGGCTCGAACACCACGCGTGCGCCGTGTTCCCCCGCGATCCGTGCCGTGCCGTCGGTGGAGTTGTTGTCGCAGACGATGACCTCGGAGGCCCATCCCACCGGGTCGAAGGCCTTCCGTGCCGCATCCACGGCCCGGAGGGTTCCGGGCAGGAGGCGCTCCTCGTTGTACGCCGGCAGGATGATGGAAACCGTCATGGGCGTCGCGATGCGGCGGGAGCCACGGGTGGCAATGCGGGGGAGGGGATGGTCATGCCGGTGGCCGCCAGGGTCTCCAATTCCCATCCCGGAGCCGTCTCGGTGTCGAGTGCGGTCGATTCACCCCGGGCCAGGCGCCGTTCGGCCAGGAGCCCAATCATGGCGGCGTTGTCGGTGCAGAAGGCGGGGTCGGCGATCCGCAGGTCGAGCCGGCGTTTCTTGGCGGCCGCCTGGAGTTCGCGGCGCAGCCCCCGGTTGCAGGCCACCCCGCCGCTGGCCGTGATGCAACCGACGCCCGTCTTGCGGGCGGCGGCGACGAGCTTGGTGGCCAGGGTATCCACGATGGCGGCCCGGATCCCGGCGCACAGGTCGCGCAGGTCCTGCGGGTCATCGGCCAGTCCGGGGTGTTTCTCGAGGAAGACCCGGACGCTCGTCTTCAGGCCGCTGAAACTGAAGAGATGGTTGGGTTCGTCGCGCAGGGGCCTCGGAAACTCGAATCGGTCGGCGTGCCCCTCCTCTGCGAGACGGTCCAAGACCGGTCCCCCCGGGTAGGGCAATCCCAGCAGCTTGGCCGCCTTGTCGAAGCATTCGCCGGCGGCGTCGTCGAGCGTGCCTCCGAGGATCACCGGATCGAGTTCGGACCGGACATGAACCAGCAGGGTGTGCCCCCCGGAGGCGATCAGGGAGACGTGCGGCGGGATGGTCGCTTTGTGGAAGCGCGGGGGCTGGCCCGAGATCCACGGGGAGTACAGATGGGCCTCGTGGTGATGGATGCCGATCAGCGGCAACCCGCGGGCCGCGGCCAGCGACTGGGCGGCCGTCCAGCCGGCCATCAGGGCCGCAGGAAGACCGGGTCCGCGCGTCGCGGCCACGGCCGTCAGGGCCTCCATCGAGACGCCGGCCGCCTGCAGGGACTGACGGACCACCGGGATCAGGTTGCGCAAGTGCTCACGAGTCGCCAGTTCCGGCACCACGCCCCCGTACTCGGCATGCAGCCGCACCTGCGATGCCACGATGTTGGAAAGCACCTCACCGCGGTGGACCACGGCGGCGCTGGTTTCGTCACAGGAGGATTCGAGGGCGAGGACCATGGGGGATGCGAGCGGGGCGTCCCCGGGAGCGGGGGCAGGGGAGAGGCCCGGGACGCCGGGTTACTGGGCAGTCGAGGTGGCCGGGGCGGCGGGTTTGGATTCTTGAGTGGTCGCCTCGGCCCGAACCGCCTTCCCCCCGGGTCGCTTGGATAGGAGCCGCACTCCCTTGAGCAGGTCCATGGCTCGCTCCAGTTGGGGATCGCCGTCGGCGAGGACCAGTTCGCGCAGTCGGGCCTGCTGGGCCACCGGGTAGAGCCGAAGCGTATCCTCGAGGCTGTTGGTGCCCCCGGGCATGCGACGCAGTTGGATCGCCGCCTCGTCTTCGTCGGTGATGGGCACCACGATGTTGGGCGCGATGCCCCGCTCGTGGATCACCTTGTGGCTCGGGGTGTAGTACTTGGCCGTGGTGAGGCGCAGGGCCGACCCGTCATTGAGGGGCAGGATGTTCTGGACCGACCCCTTGCCGAAGGATTGCTCCCCGATGACCACGGCCCGTTCGAGGTCTTGGAGGCATCCGGCCACGATCTCGGAGGCGCTGGCGCTGCCGCCGTTGATGAGCACCACCAGGGGGTAGGTGCGGACCTTGCCCTTGCCGGAGGCCTTGCGCTGCTGGTCGGCCGCCCGGTTTCGACCCTCGGTCGAGACGATCGGTTTGCCCTTGGGCAGGAACTTCTCGCAGACCGTCACGGCCTGGTCGAGCAGCCCTCCGGGATTGCCGCGCAGATCGATGACGAGTCCTTCGAGGCCCTGCTTCTCGAGCTTCGCCAGCGCCGATTCGAGTTCCTCGTCGGTCTTCTCGGCGAACTGGGTGATCCGCACGTATCCCAGGTGGTCTGGGCCCATGGGGAATTCCCGGCGGTTGTCCTTGTCCTTCACCGAATAGACCCGGATGTCTTCGCGCATCAGCGTGATGTCCTTGGGCTCGGTGAGCGAGGGTCGGATCACCGACAAGGTGACCTTGGAGCGCGGCTCACCCCGCAGGAGCTTCACGGCGTCGCCCATCACGAGGCGCTCGGTGGACTTGCCGTTGATCTTCAGGATCTGATCGCCCGGCAGGATGCCCGCCTCGAACGCGGGAGTGTCCTCCATCGGGGCGATTACCGTGAGCACCCCGTCCTTCACGTGGACCTGAAGACCGACCCCGCCGTAGGTCCCCTCGGTGTCCTCCTTGAGTTCGTTGAACTTGGACACCGTCATGAATTCGCTGTGCGGATCGAGGGTGGAGAGCATCCCCTTCATGGCCCCCTGGATGAGGTCCTTGTAGGTGAGGTTCTCGCCATCGACGTAGTCTTTGCGGACGCGCTCCAGCACCCGGGTGAAGAGTTCAAGCTGCTGGTAGGGATCGTCTCGTTCATCGGCGGCGCTGAGTTGGAAGAGCCGGGCCCCGAGGCCGACATAGGCCACGAGGGCGGCGATAAAGAGGGGGTAGATCAGTCGTGAGTTCATCTCGGCGATTCCGGCGCGGGGGAGCGCTGCGACAACCTAGATTCGTCCGTCAAAAAGGGAAGAGGCCTCTTGGTTTTGTTCACTGGACCGTCGCTTGCGCGGGCCCGTTCCCCTGCGAGGTTGTGGAATGCTGCTGGTGGGCGTCGATCTGGCCTGGGGCGAACGCAACCGCGATGGGGTCTGCCTCATCGAGGCGGCAGGTTCGTCCGGCCCGGCGTCGGTTGTGGAGTCCCGTTGGACCCTCGGTGATCGATCGCTCGTCGACTGGCTGGAGGCCAGCGCGACCGATGCCCCGTGCCTCGTCGCCGTGGACGCACCGTTGGTCTGCCCCAATCGCGAGGGATCCCGTCCGGTGGACCGATTGACCCACCGCCTCTTCGGTCGGCAACACGCCGGATGTCATCCGTCGAATGCCCGGCTCTGCGCTCGGCCACTGAGGATTGCCCGCGAACTCCGCTCCCGAGGCTTCGCGCTCGGGTGGGACACGGCGGTCCCGCGCCTCGCCATGGAGGTCTATCCGCACCCGGCCATGGTCCGTTGGTTCGATCTGCCGCGCATCCTCAAGTACAAGCGGGGCACGGTGGCGGAACGCCGCCAGGAATTCCGCCGGTACCAGTCGCTCCTCCGCAGCACCCTTGAGGTGCGCTTTCCCGAGGTCGATCCGGGGCCGGTCGGTGTCGGGCTCCTGGAGGCCGAGCCGTCCAAGGAGGCCGAGGACCGGCTCGATGCGTTCTTCTGCTCCCTGATCGCCCTGCACCACTGGCGCCATCAGGGCGGGCAAAGCCAGATTCTCGGGGATTCCCGGAGCGGATTCCTGGTGCTGCCCCAATGAGTCTCGCCGGCGGGGCTGGCCTCGAGGCCGGGGGAACGGATAGGGTCCCCGGGAAATGGGTCCTTTCGAAGCACTGGTTCAGCCGCTCGGAGCGGCCTGGGCGGGGGCATTGCTGGTCGGCGGTCTGGCGTTCCGTCGCCGGGCTTGGTTGGCCGGATTCACCTCGCTGTGCCTGGCCGCCGGGCTGTGGTTGGTGGGTGGCACTCCGTTTCCGGCGCTGCTGCTGTCCCGTCTGGAACGCCCCTACGATCGCATCCATCCGGTGAACCTCCCCGCGGCCGACGCCGTGGTGGTCCTGGCGGGCGACATCGAGTTCTCGGGGCGCGAGTTGCTGTGGTTCAGCACCGGATCCGCGTTCGAGCGGACCCTCACGGGCCTGGAAGTGATGCGCCAGGGGAAGGCCCGCGCCCTGGTCGTCAGCGGTGCCCCGTTCCAATGGCTGGGGAGCCCACGTTCGGAGGGCGATCTGCTGGTTTCCTGGATCCGGGCGTGGCGCCTGCCGTCGGGGGAATTGCTGCGGTTGCCTGCCTGCAACGACACCCATGACGAAGCCCTCGCCATTGCCGACCTGGTGAGGAAGCGGGGGTGGAAGCGGGTGATCCTGGTCAGTTCGGCCTCGCACCTGGCCCGGGGAGCCGCGGCCTGCCGCAAGCAGGGGGTCGAGGTGATGCCGGTGGGTTGCGATTTCCAGGGCATGGATGCCTTGGATCGTCCCGTGCGCTGGTGGGTGGTACCCCGCAGCGAGGGACTGGTCCGCTTCGAGCACTGGCTCCACGAGGAATTGGGTGGCGTCTGGTACTGGTGGCGCGGCTGGATCTGAGGCGCCCGGGAGTCCGCCCTCCCTCGGGGACATGGCCTGAAATCGAGCTCTACGAGGGATTTTGCTACCGTTTTTCCGGCAGCCGTGGGTTGCCCTCCGGCGGTTGGTCGGTTTCCCTTGGCGGCGCTTGAACGATGCCCTTGCCAGCGAAGTGATCCAGGCCGCCGGCGGTCTGGTGTGGCGATCCTCTCCCCGGGGCCGCGAACTGATCCTCATCCATCGCACCCGCTACGGTCCCGAATGGGCCCTGCCCAAGGGGAAGCTCGACCCGGGCGAGAGATGGCTTCAGGCCGCGCTGCGCGAGGTGGAGGAGGAGACCGGGTGTCGCGCGCGGGTGGATCGGTTCGCCGGTGGCAGCGTCTACGCCGTGAATGGGGCTCCCAAGGTGGTGCTTTATTGGCACATGGAGTTGTTGGAGCAGGGGCCGGTCCAGGATACCCGGGAGGTGGCCGACCTGCGTTGGGTGACCGCCGAGGAGGCCTTGGCGCTGCTGACCCACGCCAACGAGCGGGCCCTGCTGGCTCCCCCGGAAAACCGCGAGCGCCCCGGTCGTTGACGCGGGGTCACTTCCGGGCCGGCGGCAGCAACAGGAGGCGGGCGTCCCCGGCCCCGAGCGAGAGTTGGATCCCGGGCAGTTCGGGGCTGTCGTCGCGGAGCGGGTGCTCGAGCCCGTCGTCCCGGTCGACTTCCCGGACATCCCCGTCGGTGTCGAACACCACCGTCGGCCAAGCCGTGTAGGCGGTGTTGTGGTTGACGAGTACCACGGCGCGTCGGCCGTCGGCATGGGTCAGGGCGCCGATCAGGAACGAGGCGTCGGGGTCGGAACCGACGCGGGTCAGCGAGCGGATGCCCGTGCGGGCCAGTGGCGCGTCATTGTTGCCCGTGGTGTAGCGGACCACCCCCTGGCCGGTGAGCCGCATGAGCGCGGGGCCCCAGCGCTCCACGCCGGCATTGATGCGTCGGGCCTCTTCATAGTGGCGCGTCTTGAATCCTTCGGCGGTGAGGAGGGCTCCTCCCTTGGGGAATTCGCCCCTGCCACCATTGCCCTGGCCCGGGGTCCAGTAGCAGAAGTACAGGATGCCCTTGGAACCATGGGCGATGGAGGCGTGGATCATCCACCGGATCTGGGCCTCGGTGGGGTCCATCCGGTCGGCGAAGGGCATGGAGTGGAAGAAGTTCCAGAACGGGATGCCGGCCTTGACCGAGTGGCGGCGCATCGTTTCGAGGTTCTTGAGGTATTCGTTGCGGGAATCGTCCCCCGGTCGCATCAGCGGGTAGTGGTCCATCGACAGGACGTCGGGCTTCACGGTCTTGAGGAATTCTTGGACGTATTCGTCATAATCCGTGGCTCCCATCTGCGCGGGGCCCGCGTAATTGGGGAATAGGTTGATGTAGCCCAGTCGGCCGGGGCGTTGTTGGCGGAGGGAGGCGACCCGAGCGGCCAGTGCTGGAAAGGCCGAGGTGGCGGGTTCGTCGGCAAGGCTGTAGCCCCAGCAGGCCGGGCCTTCAGGCACGGGTTTGCCGGGATCGGAGGCCTCGACCAGCACCTTGAGTCCGAGGGGTTCGCAAACGCGGATCTGTACCTCGGTGCTGAAGCCGGCCGTTCCGATGACGAGGTTGAAGTGTGCGTCTCGGATCTCGCGGTATCGGCCGGGCAGGTCCTGAGTGGTCCTGGGGGGTACCCAAAGGCCGATGGCGAAACGGTCTTGGACGAACCGGTCCGGCTCCGCACCGGGGACTGTCCAGGCCAGTGATAGCAGGCAGAGCATGCCGAGGAGTCGGTTCATTCGGGGGGAATGCTGATCCTGGGAGCGTTGGGGGGCCATTCCTATCAGCAGGCTCCGCAGGATCAATCCTCCGCCCGCAGGCTCCGCAGGACCAGTCCTCCGCCCGCAGAGAAGCTCGAGCGAGGATGAGGCTTTCGCGCTGTGCGCGAGGGGGATGATTGTTGATCGCTTCTAGAGCGGGCTTCGGACCGATCCTGCTCCGCTCGGTTTTGGCTCCGAGGGGGTCGGTCTCGCATATTTACAAAAAGGGGTCACTCCATACTGCATGGATGTGCCCTGGTAGATGGGTTTTCAGGGGTTTAGTTGGGCTCCGCAGGATCAGTCCTCCGCCCGCAGGCTCCGATGGATCAATCCTCTGCCCGCAGAGAAGCTCGGGGAAGGAGGGGCTTTCGCGCTGTGCGCGAGGGGGATGATTGTTGATCGCTTCTAGAGCGGGCTTCGGACCGATCCTGCTCCGCTCGGTTTTGG
>CAIOKD010000251.1 GCA_903858835.1 uncultured Verrucomicrobiota bacterium | reverse complement strand
CGCCTTGAAGCGCTTGACGAGCTCCTGCTGGTCCTCGGCGGTCAGCTTGGAGTCCTCGATGTCGGCGTGGTATTTCTCGTGCTTGAATTCGTGGATGACCGTCTCGAACGGTTCGTGATCCTCACCCTCGCGCTTCTGGACCCCGAGGACGACGTCGCCGTACATCTGGATGAAGCGGCGGTAGCAGTCCCAGGCGAAGCGGGGATTCTTGGTGGCGGCCTCGAGGGCCAGCACCGTCTGGTCGTTGAGACCCAGGTTCAGGATGGTGTCCATCATGCCGGGCATCGAGTCGCGGGCACCCGAGCGGACGGCCACGAGCAGCGGCATGCCGGAGGTGGCACCGAACTTGGTGCCCATGATCTTCTCCATGTTGGCCACACCGGCCTCCATCTGGGACTGGAGTTCCTTCGGGTAGGTCTTCTTGTGGGCGTAGAAGTAGGTGCACACCTCGGTGGTGATGGTGAATCCCGGAGGCACCGGGAGACCAATGCGGGTCATCTCGGCCAGGTTGGCGCCCTTGCCGCCCAGGAGGGCCTTCATGGAGCCGTCGCCATCGGCCTTCTTGTTACCCCAGGTGTAAACGTATTTCGGAGCTTTCGCCATAATCGCTAGTGATGTCTTTGGATGAGAACGCGGGAATCCGCGTCGAAGCAGAACCGGCAGGGTATCTGGGAACGGGCAAGCGTCAACGCGGGAAAAATTGTCGAAATCCGAGGAAAAACGGCCGTTTTGTCGCCCGGCCGTGTGGGGAATGGGCGATTTCAGGGCGTTTTTCCATCGGAAGGGACCGTCGATGCGCGGTCCGGGACCGTCGGGGAAGAGGGGATTCGAGCCTCGGCGTTCGGCGCCCCAAAGGTGTCCTTGTCTGTCCCGTGGGGTGTCCGCACCTTTCGGGAACATGTCGTCGACGGATCCATCGCCCACCCTGCTGCTCGTGGATGGCCACGCCTACGCCTACCGTGCCTTCTACGCGATCCGCTCGCTGAATTCACCGGACGGCGCCCCGACCAACGCCATCTACGGGTTCGTGAAGATGCTCCAGAAGATGGAGACGATCCTGCGCCCCACCCACCGCCTGGTGCTATGGGACCGGGGCCTGGCCGCCGAGCGCATGGCCGATCTGCCCGACTACAAGCAGCAGCGGGCGCCGACGCCGGAGGATCTCGAGCGGCAGTTCCCGGAGATCGAGGGTTGGCTGGAGGCCGCCGGGGTGGCGGCGTGGAGCCAGGTGCAGACCGAGGCCGACGACTGGATCGGGACCTACGCCCGACGGGCCGAGGCCCGCGGTTGGAAGGCCATCGTGGCCAGCTCCGACAAGGATTTCATGCAGTTGGTCGGCGACCGGGTGGGTCTCTTCAATCCCAACGACAAGTCCGAGAAGGTGTGGACGAATGCGGAGGTCGAGGCCAAGACGGGAGTCCGGCCGGACCAGGTGGTGGACTGGCTGAGCCTGATCGGCGATGCCGTGGACAACATCCCCGGGGTCCAGGGGGTGGGGCCCAAGACCGCCACCCAGTTGCTGCAGAAATATGGGAGCATCGAGGCGCTCCTGGCCCGTCTCTCAGAGGTGAAGTCGGAGTCGCAGCGGTCGAACCTGATGGCCGCCGTGGATTCGCTGCAGCGCAATCGGCGGTTGATCTCCCTCCGCACCAACTTGTCCGGGGGGCCCGATCTGGACGCCCTCCGGATCGAGCCCCTGGACGCCACCCGCCGCGAACGCCTCGGCGAGATGTACCGGCGGTGGGGATTCCGCAGCCTGCTCTCCGAACTAGGGCTGCCTTGGGAGGCCTCGGGCCAGGGAACCTTGTTATGACGGTGCCCCGGCCCATCTTCCCAGTCCGGGCGGCCCGGGTTGGCGCGACACTCCTGACAGTGGGAGCGCTCTTCATGGGGTTGGGCTGTGGTCGGCCCGGCCCTGCTGAATCCTCGGCATCGGCTCCGGTGTCCCCGGTTTCGACTGAACCGTCCCGCGATCCCGGAACCGGGGTGGGTGGGATGGTGAAGGGCGCTCCTCCCGGGATGGTGTGGATCCCCGGCGGCGAATTCTGGATGGGGGGACCCGGAACCGCGGCGACCACCGCGCTCCGTTCCGGGCTGGGGGCGGGCGAGCCGATGTGCACGGGCCTGCGCGACGGCTTCACCGATGCCGAACCGGTTCACCGGGTGGCGGTGGATGGGTTCTGGATGGATGAGACCGAGGTCACCAACGACCAGTTCGCGCGCTTCGTGGCCGCGACGGGATACCGCACGGTCGCCGAGAGCGCGCCGAGGGCCGAGGATTTCCCCGGGGCCGATCCGGCGCTGCTGGTCCCGGGGGCCGCGGTCTTCGTGCGGCCCGAGGGACCGGTGACCCTGGAGGATCCGCTCCAGTGGTGGCGGTACGTCCCTGGCGCCGATTGGCGGCATCCGGAGGGGCCGGCCAGTTCCATTGCGGGCCGCGGAAACCATCCTGTGGTGAACGTGGCCTATGCCGATGCCGAGGCCTACGCCCGGTGGGCCGGCAAGCGTTTGCCCACCGAGGCCGAGTGGGAGTTCGCCGCGCGCGGCGGCTTGGACCGCAAGGCCTATGCCTGGGGCGACGAGCGGCTCGACGCCTCGGGGCGATGGTTGTGCAACGCCTTCCAGGGCCGGTTCCCGGATGCGGATGCCGCGCTCGACGGATTCCGGGGCATCGCCCCGGTGCGCCAGTATCCGCCCAACGGCTACGGACTCCACGATGTCGCCGGAAACGTGTGGGAATGGTGCAGCGACTGGTATCGTCCCGATACCTACCGGATGCGTGCGGCCGTGGCGGGGGTGGTCCGCAACCCGCGGGGGCCATCCGACAGTCTCGATCCCGACGAACCCGGGATTCCGAAGCGGGTCCACCGGGGTGGGTCCTTCCTGTGCAGCGACCAGTACTGCGCCCGGTTCCTCATCGGCACCCGGGGCAAGGGCGCGGTGGACACCGGCAGTTCCCATGTTGGATTCCGCTGTGTCCAGGATGGCCAGCGTCCCGCTGGGGATGGGCGGTGAGATCGCGGCGAACGATGCCGGGTTCCCGCCGGTGCGGCTCTGTGGTTGAATCGTCCCGCCGATGAACATTCTCGACGAACTGCGCTGGCGGGGCCTCTACGCCGACTGCACCGACTTGGAAGCCCTGTCCGCCCGGCTCGCCTCGGGGCCGACGACCCTCTACTGCGGCTTCGATCCCACGGCCGACTCGCTGCATGTGGGCAACCTGGTGCCGCTGCTGTGTCTGAGGCGCTTCCAGCAGGCCGGGCATGTGCCCATCGCATTGGCCGGTGGGGCCACCGGCATGATTGGCGACCCCAGCGGGCGTTCGTCGGAGCGCAACCTGCTGACTCCCGACGTGCTGCGGCACAACATCGCGTCGATCAAGGGGCAGTTGGCCTGCTTCCTCGACTTCGACGCCCCGGGCAACGCGGCGCGTCTGGTGGACAACTTCGACTGGTTCGGTCCGATTTCGTACCTCGAGTTCCTGCGCGACGTGGGCAAGCACTTCACGGTCAACGCGATGGTGGCCAAGGAATCGGTCCGCGCCCGCATGGAGGACCGCGACAACGGCATCAGCTACACCGAGTTCAGCTACATGCTGCTGCAGGCCTACGATTTCTACCACCTGCGCAGCCACACCCACTGCGAACTCCAGATCGGCGCCACCGACCAGTGGGGCAACATCACCGCGGGCACCGAGTTGTGCCGTAAAAAACTGGGCGTGCCGGTCTGGGGATTGACCCTGCCGCTGCTCACCAAGGCCGATGGCACCAAGTATGGCAAGAGCGCCTCGGGGGCGGTGTGGCTCGATGCCCGCCGCACCAGCCCGTACCGCTTCTATCAGTTCTTCATCCAAAGCGACGACCGCGACGTGATCAAGCTGCTCAAGGTGTTGACCTTCCTCTCCGCCGAGCAGATCGCTGGCTTGGAGCAGGACCTGGCGGCCAACCCCGGGGCCCGTGCGCCGCACAAGGCGCTGGCCCGCGAGGTGACGACCCTGGTGCACGGGGAATCGGCGGCGCAGGAGGCGGTCCGGGCCAGCGAGATCCTCTTCGGCGGCGACTTGGCCGGGGTGGGTGAAGGCACCTTCAACGAATTGCTGGGAGAGGTTCCCACCAAGACCCTGGAGCCCTCCCGGTTGTCCGGGGCCGGGATGCCGATGACCGAACTGCTGGTGCATGCGGGTCTGTCGGCCAGCAAGGGACAGGCGCGCACCGACATCCAGGGCGGCGGCGCCTCGCTCAACAACGTGCGCGTGGCCGAGGTCCAGCGGGCGGTCACCGCCGCCGACCTGCTCTTCGGCAAGCACCTACTGCTGCGCAAGGGTCGCCGCAACTACGCGGTGGTCACGGTCCAAGGGTAGGGCGCCGGGACCGTCGGCCCGGGATCGGGGCGGAAACACGGATTCAGCCTCAGGGTGCGTAATGGGGCGGCTTCTGGTTGTGGGGCGCAATGCGGTCCAGGTCCTGGCCGCGCAGGGTTTCTCCGAGGGTCTCCAGTTGTCGCTGCAAGCGGGCGATCGTCTTGCCTTGGGCGATCACCACGGAGTTGAGTTCGTCGAAGTTGCGCTCGAGATGGGCCAGTGCGGCCTCGGCTTGTTCGAGCCTGCTGTTCAGGGATTCGGGCGTCATCAGAGTTCTCCTTCGCGTTCGGTGAAAAACAGGTCGTGTGCCCTCGGGTGGTCGGCCTCGGGCACCCGCACGCGCATCTCGCGGTCCAGGTCTTCCACGCCGTCGGCATCGGGGGTGGGGGTGTTCCCGGGCTCGACGGGCTCGACCGTCGAAGGGATGCCGTGCTTCTCGAGCCAGGTCTGGAGCAGGTCGCACTTGATCCAGGGACCGGTGAAGAGTGTCTTCATGGTATCGGCTCAGAGCACCCGTGCGAGCACCACCGTGAAATCATCGGTCTGCGGCTCGGGTTGGGTGAAGGCCCGGGCTTCGCTGCAGATGAGTTCGGCCAGGTCGAGCGATGCCATCCCGGGGTGCTTGCGGATGAGGTCCAGGACCCGCTCCACGGTGAAGAGGCTGCCGTCGGCCCGCATCGCCTCGTCGATGCCGTCGGTGAGCTGCAGCACGACGTCTCCGGGGGCCAGTGTGATCGTGGGATTCTCGCCGTAGGCGGCGTTTCCCTGGCGGCCGAGGGGTTTTCCGGTCCGTCGCAGGCTGGCCTTGATCGTGCCACTCGCGTCGAGAATCCAGGTGGCGGGGTGGCCAGCGCTCGCATGGCGCAGCACGCGGCTCTCCGGATGGATCGCCGCCAGCGAGACGGTGACGTACCGATCGCCGCCCAGATCCTCGGCCAGCAGGCGGTTGGCCTGGGTCAGGATCTCGGCCGGGCCGGTGGCCGAGCGCGCCGTCATGCGGAGGCAGAACCGGGTCTCGGCCATCAACAGGGCCGGCCCCATGCCGTGTCCGGCCACGTCGGCCACCAGGATGCCCCAGGATCCGTCCGGCAGGGGCAGGTAGTCGAAGGAGTCGCCTCCGGTGGCCTCGGCGGCGTGCGAGACGCCGGCGATGTCGAACCCGGGCACCCGCGGAGCCGACGTGGGGAAGAGGCGGGACTGGATCTCCCGGGCCGCGGCGAACTCCTGACGGGTCTTGCGGATCTCCGCCTCGTGACGCCGGCGCTCGGTGATGTCGCGGATGAAAGCCACCAGCCATTGCTGCTGACCCATGCGCATCCGTGTGAAGCCGATCTCGACCTCGACCTCGGATCCGTCGGCGCGGCGGGCGTCGGCCTCGAACACCCGACGCTCCTCAGCCTCGGCGGCCGCCTTCCAGGTTCCCGGGGGCGTGGTGGTCGTCTGAAGAAAATCGAGGGTCTTCCCGCAGACCTCTCCGGTCTCCCAGCCGAAGATGGTCTTCACGGCCGGGTTGCAGAATCGGATCACGCCATCGAGGTCGATGAGCAGGACGCCGTCGGTCGAGTTCTCCCAGACCGAACGGTAGCGCAATTCGCTCTCGCGCAGGGCGGTCTCGGCATGGCGTCTGGCCGCCCTCACGGTGGCTTCACGCAGTTCACGCTGGATGGCGGGCACCAGCCTTCCGGGGGAACCCTTGGTCATGAAGTCGTGGGCTCCCGACTTCATGGCCTCGATGGCCACCCCCTCCTCGATGCCGCCCGACACGATGATGAAGGGCATGTCGCGACCGGACTGTTTGTAGAGCACCAGCGCCTCCGGCGCGCTGAACCCCGGCATGAAATGGTCGCACAGCACGAGGTCCCACCGGCCCTCCCGGAGCTCCCGCCCGAAGGCCTCGCCGCTGGCCACCCGCTTGGATTCCACCCGCCATCCGCCCTGCCGGAGGTGGTTGACCAGGATGAGCGCGTCGAACTCGGAATCCTCGACGATGAGCGCTCGGAGCAGGGGGCGATCCACGGGGGGTGTCATCTCGGCCGAGGGTCGTGGAGGGGGCGTCGCATCCGGTCCGGAGGAGCCCCACCGGGCATCGGTCATGGGCGACTCAAGGCTTTCTGGCCCGGTAGAATCGGCTGGTGGACGCGTCCTCGGGCAGCGGTACCACCACCTTCTCGGCCGGTCCTCGGCCGGTGACCGGACCCAGTCCCGGCACCGTCACCCAGCCTTCAGTGCCCAGCCGAGTGTTGTGTTCGATCCGGAAGGCGACGCCCGAGGTACCCCGGACATGGAGGTTCCATCCCCGACCTGTTCCAGGCGTGATCTCTAGTGCCGCCTCGGCAACCTCTGGCAGGGGATCGAGGACGAGGATGTCGAAGTCTTGGGTCGTGGTGGCCAGCCCGTCGCTGACTCCGACCTTCACTCGTTGGATGCCTGTCGCCTGCTGGATCGTGGGCTTCCAGCCGAGCAGGCCGTTGGTGGCGACCGTCAGGCCGGCGGGGCCCGAAACCAAACGGTAGACCAGGGGTTGGGGTGGCAGATCGGCATCGACGGCCTGGAGCTGCAACGAGAGCTGCTGGCCGGCGTTGACAGAGGGCTTGCCGGCCGCCGTCCACGTGGGCGGCGTGTTCTGCTCCTGCACGATGATGGTGAACTCCTGAGAGGCTCCCTCGATGCCATCCGTGACCTCGACCCGTACCCGGTTGGTGCTGGGTCCCTGCTCCTCGGTGGGACGCCAGGAGAGCAGGCCGTTGGTGGCGACGGTGAGGCCCGCCGGGCCGCTGATCAGCCGGTAGGTGAGCGGCTGGGGTGGCAGGTCGGCGTCCGTGGCCTTCAGTTGGAAGGTGATCGGCTGGCCCTCGGTGACCCGGCGGCTCAGGGGGGTCGAGGACCACACGGGTGCCTGATTCGGGTTGGATGCCGTGATCACCTGCGCGAAGAAATTGCCCTGCGGCCCCTCATTCGGGTTGGAGCTGAAGATCTGGAGCGCCCAGGAATCGAGGATGTCGGCCTCCTCAAGCATCCAGAAGTCGGTGTAGCTGCCGATGATCGTGGTGTTCTTGGCGGGCAGCGCGGCACCGATGGTCGGTGGATAGGCCAGTACGAG
Source organism: uncultured Verrucomicrobiota bacterium (assembly GCA_903858835.1). Taxonomy (GTDB): domain Bacteria; phylum Verrucomicrobiota; class Verrucomicrobiia; order Limisphaerales; family UBA9464; genus SXXZ01. The sequence goes on along the minus strand of CAIOKD010000251.1, from coordinate 3,665 downwards.
TCCGGCTCCGTTGTCCGGGTCCTGTGGCAGGTTGTAGAACTCGACCGTCCAGGTGAACCGGTCGGGTACGGTCACGTTCGGCACCTCCAGCGTGCTCTTCTGGTAGCCCTGGAGCACGGGATAGGTACCGCTGTCCCAGAGGAGGGTGTTGGGCTTCTGGGTATTGGGAACGGTTGGGTACTGAAGGTCCCCGTCGTTCTTGTAGAAGCGGATCCTCCACAGGCCCGTGGAAACCTCGTTGGTGGGGAGGTTGGCGAAGTAGAGGAAGGAGAACTGGGTGACGATACGGCCGGTTCCGGCGAGGTTGATGTCGTCGCCGTATTGGCGCCCGAACATGTAGTAGTTGGTGGTGATCCCGGCCATGTTCTCGAAGACGATCTCCGACGTCCGCGCGGACAGGGAAACCAGCAGGGAAACGAGGAGGATCCGGACCAGACCAAGTGGCGACCGTGTCATCGACGATGGTGCTCCGACGGCGGAGCGGCTCTCAGTGAAAGGATTGGGAAGGCGGGAAGGGGGGAGTGGTGCCCCGGCTAGGACTTGAACCTAGAACCAACTGATTAAGAGTCAGCTGCTCTGCCATTGAGCTACCGAGGCGCCAAAACCGGCCGTTGTTATGGGGAACCCCGGCGGCATTGTCAACACGCCGCGGGGAAAACCGGCCAAATCAAAATACCAGTCCCGCCCCGACGGCGGAATCCCTATCGTCCCTTGCAGCGATGCTGACCGTTTCGAATGTCTCAAAGGGCTACGGCGGGAAGACCCTCTTCTCGGACCTCTCCCTGCAGTTCAACCGTCAAGACCGGCTGGGCCTGGTCGGCCCGAATGGCGCCGGCAAGTCCACGCTCTTCAAGCTGATCCTCCAGCAGGAGGAGCCGGACGAGGGGTTGGTGACCTTCCAGCGGGGTACGACGGTCGGTTTCCTGCCGCAGGAGAGTGCGCCGGTGGGCGAACAGACTGTTCTGGAGATCGCCACCAGCCAGCATGCCCCCGGTTCCGAACCGGAGGACGACTACCACTTCTATGCCGACGGTCCCGCCATCGCCAAGGCCAAGCGACTGCTCAAGGGGTTGGCCTTCCGCGACACCGACTTCGACCGGCCGGCTCGGGAATTGTCCGGCGGTTGGGTGATGCGGGCCCACCTGGCGCGCCTGCTGGTGCAGGAGCCAGACATCCTCATGCTCGACGAGCCCACCAACCACCTCGACCTCGAGACGTTGATCTGGTTCCAGGGCTACCTGAAGAACTACCCGGGGGCCATCCTCGTCATCTCGCACGACCGGGAGTTTCTCAACCAGTTGGTGACCGGCATCGTCGAGATCCGCAACGAGCGGCTCTACCGCTATTCCGGCAACTACGATGCGTTCCTCGACCAGCGCGAGGCGCAGCAGGAGCAGCAGTTGGCCGCCTTCAAGAACCAGCAGCGCGAGATCGGCCGGTTGATGGACTTCGTGAACCGGTTCCGGGCCAAGAACACGACCGCGACACGGGCCCAGGCCAAGCTCAAGCAGATCGACCGGATGGAGAAGATCAACGCGCCCGAACAGGCGGCCGCGACCGTCGATTTCGCCTTCCCTCAGCCCGAGAAGAGCGGGCAGCGGGTGATCACCCTGAAGGGGATCGATTTCGCCTACGGCGAGAACGTGATCTACACGGGGCTGGAGTTCGAGGCCCAGCGGGGCGACCGCACGGTGCTGGTCGGGCCTAACGGAGCGGGCAAGTCCACGCTGCTCAAGCTCCTGGCTGGGAACCTGACCCCGCAATCCGGCGAGCGCGACCTGGGGTTGCGCGTGAATGTGGGGTATTTCTCCCAATATCGCTCCGAGATGCTGCAGCCCGAGCGCACGGTCCTGGAGGAGGCCAGCGACACGCCGGCCCGGGTGACCGAGCTCTACATCCGCTCGCTGCTCGGGTGCTTCCTGTTCCGCGACGACGATGTCTTCAAGAAAGTCGCCGTGTTGAGCGGCGGCGAGAAGACCCGGTTGGCTTTGGTCAAGCTGCTGCTCGATCCGCCGAACCTGCTGCTGATGGACGAGCCCACGACCCACCTCGACATCGCCAGTATCGATGCCTTGGTCGCCGCCCTCAGCGAGTTCATCGGGACCCTCGTCTTCATCAGCCACGACGTGTACTTCATCCGCGCCATCGCCACGCGGGTCCTGCACATCAGTGGTGGTGTGCTGACGCCCTACGCCGGCGACTACGACTACTACCTGGAGAAGATCAAGGCGACGTCGGCGCGCGTGGCGTTGACCCAGGCCTCCAACGGCAGCGGTCTGACGAATGCCCGACCCGCCACCGGCGGGCCCGTGGCGTCCTCGAAGCCGGTGATCACCACCTCCTCGAAGGAACGCCGCCAACAGGCCGCAGAGGCGCGCAAGGCCATGGGCTTCCAGAAGAAGCACGTGGCCACGCTGGAGGCGCGCATCGCCACGTTGGAATCCAAGCAGGCCCAGTTGACGGCCGAGATGGAGAAGCCGGAGACCTACACCAAGCCGGGGCGGTCCCTGGAGTTGCAACAGCAGGTGCGCGCCGTGGCGCACGACCTACACAAGGCCACTACCGATTGGGAGGCCGCAGCCACCAAGCTCGCGGAGTTGGAGGCGGCCTCGGTCGAGTGATCCCGGCCCCGGGTTGGATCAGATGACCACCCTGAACTTCTCCCCCTTGGTGATGGACAGTGCGAAGCCGGCCATCAGCTCGGGGATGAATTCCAGGTCCTTGAGGTTCACCATCTCCACGGGGGAGTGCATGTAGCGGTTGGGAAGGCTGATGAGCCCGCTGGGGATGCCTCCGCGGGTCCAGAAGATCACGTCGGTGTCGGTGCCGCTGGTGGCGCTCATCGCCTCGTGCTGCAGGGGGATCTTCTTCTTGGCGGCGACCTCCTCGAGGCGCTGAACGACGGCCGGATGGTTGCAGCCGCCGTGGGTCAACGCCGGGCCGGCCCCGAGCCGGATGTCGCCGTGGGCTCGCTGGTCCACGGTCGGGTAGTCGGTCGCGTGCGTGACGTCCACCACCAGGGCGGTCGCCGGGTTCAGCGAATAGGCGATCTGGCGGGCGCCGAGCAGGCCGACCTCCTCTTGCACATTGGCCACGGCACAGATCTCGACGTGGAGCTTCTTGGCCACCGGCTTGAGCAGGCGAAGGGTCTCGGCCACGGCGAAGGTGCCGATGCGGTTGTCGAAGGCCCGGGCGATGGCGAGGTCGCCATGCAGCATCTCGAAGCGGTCGTTCAGCGTGATGGGGTCGCCGATGCGGACCCGCTTCATGGCGTCTTCCTTGGAAGCGACGCCGATGTCGATGAAGAGTTCGTGGATCTTGGGGGCCTTGGCCTCGCCATCACCGCGGGTGAGGTGGGGCGCGACGTTCCCGACCACGCCGAGCACCGGACCCTGCCGGGTGTGGATCGTCACCCGCTGGGCCTTGGTGATGGCCGGGTCGATGCCGCCGGTCTTGCGCACGTGGATGAACCCCTCGGCCGTGATGAAGTTCACCGACATGGCGATCTCGTCGGCGTGCGCGGCGAGCATCAGGCGGGGGCCGCCGCCCTTGTTCAGTACGGCGACGCAGTTGCCGTAGGCGTCGGAGAAGGTCTCGTCGGCGAACTGGCCCGCGTAGTCGAGCCAGGCGCGCAGACCGCGGGTCTCATGCCCGACGGGGCTGGG
>CAIOKD010000250.1 GCA_903858835.1 uncultured Verrucomicrobiota bacterium | reverse complement strand
GGCATCGCCAGTACCGGGCTCCACCCGTCCTGGCCCCCGGAACCCGAACCGGCCATCACCGTCTTGACCGGCCCGTCCGGCCCTTCGCCGAAGCGCAGTCGCAGTTGGGCACCGATGCCCGCGGGATTGCCCGCGGGTCCCTGCAACCGCACCCGAAGACCGGGCCTCGCGCCGCGATTCTGGTACAACCGGGTCGGCCCCTGGTTCTGCGTGATCGCCAGGTCCAGCCGGCCGTCCTGGTCGAGATCGGCGATCGCCACGCACCGTTGGTCGCCGTCGCTCTGGATTCCGGACTCCGCCGACGGCACCGCACGGAAGCCGCCGTCTCCCACCCCGCGCAACCACAGGCCTCGGCCACTGTCATCGCGACTGAAGGGGCTGATCCGCTCGGTGCGGTTCTGGGCCAACACCAGGTCTTCGTGGCCATCGCCGTCGAGGTCGGCCACGCCGATGGCGAAGACCGGAGATTCCTGGGCCTCGCGCGGCAGCACCCGGCGCTCGAATCGCCCGCCCCGGTTGAGAAACACCGCCGATTCCAACTCCGAAACCTCGAGCCGTCGGGTCCGACCCGGGCGCCCGTCGAGGAGGGACGCCTCGGTCGCGCCACCGAAGGCCCGGTGGGTTGCGAACCGCTGCGGCAGGTCGGGCAACACCGTTGCCAGCCAATTCCGGTCGCGGAAGGGGCGCCAGATGCCCCCGCGCTCCCAGACCTCCATCACCTGAAGGGCCCCCTCGCCCAACCACTCGCCGAACGCCAACCCCATGCGGGCGGGTTGCACGAGTTCGTATTCGGTGTTGCGACCAACGTTCCCTGCCACCAGATCCATCCGGCCGTCGCCATCGAAGTCGCCCGCGGCGAGGCAGTTCCAGATCCCGGTGTGCGACTTCAGGCCCCAGGATTCCGAGACGTCCTCGAAGCGACCGCCTTGGTTGAGAAAACACCGGAGCGATCCCCATTCCAAGGAAAGTGCCAGATCGTTGTCGCCATCGTTGTCGGCGTCGAAGAACAGCGCGCCGCTGACCCGGCCCAGATCGCGGAAGGGCGCGCTCCAGTCGTCGGCCATGGCCCAGGTTCCGCGGTCGTTCCTGAGACAAAGCGATGACGAAGGCTCGGGAAAACGCCCGGGAATCCCGCGACCGGCCACGAACGCGTCCAGGTCACCATCCCGGTCGATGTCGGCCACGGCCATGGGCCCAAGGCTTGCGCGGCCGGTCGGAATCAGGATGGGCGCGGCGGTCGGCGAGAAGACCTGGATGGATCCCGTTTCCTGCCCGGACGATTCCTCGTTGGAGATCCCGACCAGGAACTGGTGATTGCCCAGGCCGTTGTCCCAACCGACCAGCGCGGAGTGGTCGCCCATGGCCGCACCCGCTCCTTCGAGGCGGAGCAATGATCGACCCTGCTGGTTGGCGAACACGCTGAGGCGCCCCCCACGACCCGCCCCGACCAGCAGGTCTTCCCATCCGTCGGCGTTGAAGTCATAGGCGGCCACCACCGGTCCATTCCGGCTCACTCGGTAGGGCAGTCCCGGCTGCCGACTGAAGTCGTCGAAGGGGGCCTCGGCATGCACCGGAGCCACCCATCCGGGCCAATCGCTGAACTGGGGTGTGGTCGGTTTCGAAGGCGCTTCCTTCGCCGCGAACGGACCCACCGGTTCCTCGACCACGTAGCGGTGGTTGGCCGGGAGACCCTGGAATCGGCTGACCGCCCCGCTCCGCCACCGAACCTCCAGCGCATGGGTGCCCGTCGCGGGACCCGGGGCCGCGAAGACCCGCTCGGGCGGCTCTCCGGACAGGTAACGGCCACCCGCGAGGATCTCCTGGGACTGGGTCAGGTCCCCGCTGGTCCACAGGAGGCGCGAGCCGATGCCGTCCCGATTGGCCCCGCGCCCCTTCAGGCGGACGATCACCCGGGGCGCCGAGGCGTCGTTGCGATACACCTGCGCGGGAGCGTTGAATCCGTTGACCACCACGTCGAGGTCGCCGTCGCCATCGAGGTCGGCCAACGCCATGCCGTGCGACACATCGGTGGCCGCGAACTTCCAGGCCTCGGCCATGGATTCGAACCTTCCGGATCCAAGGTTGCGGAACGCCGCATTCGGTGTGCGCCACTGCGGATAGAACTGCCGATGCCGGCGCACCTGATCGGGCGTCCACTTGCGCCGGCGGAACGCCTCGGGGGCATCCTGATCGAGCACGTCCTGGTCGAAGCCATTGGTGATGAGGAGGTCCTCGAATCCGTCGAGGTCCACGTCGATGAAGGCCGGGCACCAGGACCAATCGGTGGCCGCGATCCCGGCCATGAGGGCCGTCTCGACATACCCCGCGGGACCCCGCCCGAGAAACAGGGAGTTCCGGTTGAAGACGGGACGCACCTCCAGGGGCTCCGGCGGGGTGGAGCCCGGGCCACCGCGCCCGGCGTGCCTCATCCGGTCGGCGTGCTCTCGGGCCAGCATGTCGACGATGAAGATATCGTCCTGACCGTCGCGATCGATGTCGGCCACGTCGAGACCCATCGAGGATCGACTGCCATGCCTCATCGCATCGCCGGCGATCGCTCGGAAGGCACCCTTGCCATCGTTGATCCAGACCCGGTCGGGGGAACCGTTGTCGTTCGAGACGATGAGGTCCGGAAAGCGGTCCCCATCGAGGTCCCGGAATTGGACCCCGAGCCCCCAGTCCCGCGGCGGCTCCATGGGCCCGCCCCGTTCATCAAGAAACGTGCCCGGGGTGGAGGTCAGCAGCGTGAACCGACCACCCCCGTCATTGCGATAGAGTCCGTCGGATTCCGGCAATTCCACCACGCCGCCATCCGGCCCCACGGTGAACCGCCCCATCCAGCGGGGGTGCGTCGCCGGCTGCCCATTGACCTGCGAGATGCGCGGAACGCCCCCCTCCTGCGAAACAGCCACCTGCACCGTGGGATCGGCCAGGGCCACTACATCGCTGTAATGGGCGCAATAGAGGTCGAGGTCGCCGTCGCCGTCGATGTCGGCCAGAGCCATCGACATGGGCGTGGCCGAACGGGACAACCCGGAATCGGCGACCTCCGAAAACACGCCGGTGCCGGAGTTCAGGAACAACCGCGTTCCCGAGGCGATGCCGTTGACCAGCAGGTCCGCATCGCCATCGCCGTCCACATCGGCCAGCACGGCCCCCGTGGAGAGCTGATCCGGACAGGCCGCGGCGCCGATCGGTTGCTCCTCGAATCGAAGACCGCCGCGGTTCATGAACAGTCGGTTGGGCCCCTGCAGGGCGCACAGATAGATATCCGGACGACCGTCACCATCCACATCACCGACGGCCACGCCGGATCCGTTGTGGGCCACCGCATTGGTGAGGAAGGCGTCGCCCTCGAGTCGATTGGTGAACCGGAGCCCGGTCTGCCCGGCATCCATCCTCGTGAATCCCACGCTCGCACTGGGGCCGAGGCTCAAGGCACGGGCCGAGAGTCCTGCACGCGCTGTGGGCGTCGCGGTCGCCTGTTCGGCCAGAGACACGGAGACGCCCGCCATCACGAGGGCGATGGCAAGAACGGCCGCGATGCAGCGGGGTGACCAGGACTGGAAGCGAAACGGCACGATCAGCGGAGGGACTTCCGGCCGACGCTCACCGTCCCGCCGTTCCGGGTCAAGAGGCCGCTCCGCACCCTGATCCCCGCGTAACCGTTTTTGCCCCAGCTCCGACCGCGCCAAATCCGCCGGGAAACCGAGGGTCGACGTTCCAGCGGTTTTTTGGCCATGGGCCTGCGGTCATCTCCTGAAGACCCGATTCCTTACGCGAGGATTTGGGCTTTGCCTTTCTGACCCCGTGGCGCCCACCGGGCCTGGCTTGGTGTCGGTTCCGCCCCACCGGGGCGGTGCATACCAGCCCAGGGTGCAACCCTGGTGGGAGGGTCGATGAATCGGATGCGTTCTGAAGGAACGCCGCAGTCCGGGCCCGCCGATGGATATCCCCGGTCGATGCGGCGTTCCTTCAGAACGCGCTGCGCGCCTGTCGGCAAACCCGGGGTTTCACCCCGGGCTGGTATGCGGTGCCCCGTTGGGGCACTCCCCACCAACGCCAAGGCTCCCAGAATATCCAACCCATCTTCATGTCCACGTCCCACGAGGCCGATCTCGCCGCAACCGTTTTTCGCCTCAGCTCCGACCACGCCGAATTCGCGGGTCGGCGCTCCATCGATTTTCCATGTCATCCGCTACGGGATGTTCTTGGCATGGAATCTGACCATGGGTACCTGCGGC
>CAIOKD010000249.1 GCA_903858835.1 uncultured Verrucomicrobiota bacterium | reverse complement strand
CGGGGGAGGTGCTGCGTTTGAGGATCCGTCACCTGACCGATGGGGTGGTGCTGGGCTCGAGGGAATTCGTGGACGGGGTGTTCGAACGATACCGGGGCCGCTTCGGACCCAGACGGCGAAGTGGAGCACGACCGATTCGGGCCGTGCCTCTGCCTGGGCTCATGGCTCTGCGCGATCTTCGCGTCGATACGGTGGGGTAGGGCGGCCCTGTCCGCATGCCTCGCAGGACGCCATCAGGTATTCAGAAAAGTTCTGCGGGATTATCCTTGGTTCCATTCCCACCGCGAGTTGGAGATTCTGCGATTGCCAATCAGACTCCGTGGAATTTGAAACCCGCTGGGAATCGGCGCCGACATGGTCTCGAGTCCTCGTTGAACCACTCCCTGTGGTAATCAGTGCAACCCAGCCGACCTTGACCACCCATTCGGGGCGCGGATAGTCGGCGCGTGGCTTTGCCCAGTTGCTCCATCTCGGTGGGTTTGGACGGTCCTCAGGCAATGGTACGTCTGGAGGGGAGGGCTGCTGCCGAGTCCGCGCCCGCATTCGAGAGGCTTGTCGGGCGATTGACGGACCAGGGAGTGCGTTGTGTGGTCTTGGACCTGTCGGGGACCCTCCTGATGGACAGCGGTTTTTCGGGCACCCTGTCGCGTCTGGTCGGTTCGGGTGCGGCATCCTTCGCTTTGTATCGCGCCCCGCGGAGGATCCTCGACGGTCTCGAAGACCATGGCGTTCTCGAGCAGGTTTCTCTTTTGAAGTCGGATCTGTTGCCTTTGCTTCCGCAGGCCACGACCGAAGTTCCTGTGGAATCCGCCTCGAAACCCGAAATCCTCAGATGCTGCCTCGACGCCCACCGGGCATTGATGGCCCTCAAGCCGGAGAACGTGGCTAAATTTGAGGCCGTCGAGCGCTTCCTCAGCCGGGAGGTCCATAAGATAGATTCTGCGACGGTCCAGCCCCGCATCGATCAGGGCTGATCGCCCAGTCTGGCCGGCACAGCCTATTCAGGCAGTTCCAGAGGCCCTTCCAGTGGCTGATTTATTTTTCCGACGATGCATCTCCACCCGTTCGGTCCTCGTGCCTGACGGGTTGTGGCGCACGCAATTGGGTGTAGAGCCAAATCTCGAGGGGACGCAGGGGGGCTAACCAGCGATAGAATGGAGAGTAGATGAGCCTGAGGCGCACCAGTGACAACAGCATGTTCAGGCTCGTGCGCAGATTGAACACCACCTTGGAGCCGCTCTTGTCGGACCACTCGGTGGGGATCTCCCGAACCCGGAAGCCCGCCTTCCGGAGCGAGTACAGCAGGTTCACATCGAAAGCGAGGTCGGCCAGCGTGAGGCGGTCGTGGATGGTCTCCACCGCGCGCCGCCGCATCACCTTGGCCCCGCACTGCGTGTCGAGGATTCCCATCTGGAAGAAGATCTCGACGAAGAGATGGAATAGGCGGCTCGCGAATCGGCGATTCTCGGGCTGGAAATGGTGGACCACGGCCCCGGGCAACCAGCGTGAGGCGATGGCGCAGTCGACGGAGGCTTCCTCCATGGACCGGACCAGGTCGTGGAAAGCCCCAGGCGGGGTGGCTCCGTCGGCATCGACATACCCGATGAGGTCCGCCAATGGCGCCAGTTTCAGCCCCTCGATGAGAGCCCCTCCCTTGCCGATCGCCCCCGGAAACACGCTGTGCGAGATGCAGTCGTGGCGTTGTTCGGCCGCCTGGACCACGCCGAGGGTGTTGTCCCGGCACCCATTGAGCACGACGACCAGTCGGAACGGCCCCGGATGATGCCGCTCGAAATGATCGGCATACGCCTCGAGGACCGGGCCGATGCGCGCCTCCTCGTTGTAGGCGGGGATGAGCAGCAACAGGCTGGGAGCGGCGACACTCACGGTGGGCCAGTGGTAGCAAAGGAACCTCTCGGGGCACAAAGTCCAAACGGATCCCGAGCGTGAAAACTCTCGCCCGGCCTTGACCCCGGGCCCCTTCCCGCAACGATCGGGCCCATCACCCCTATTCCTTTTTCCGCAATGAATCTCCGCGTCCCCATCCTTTCGACGACAGCCGCCTTATCGGCGGTCCTCCTCAGCTTCGCAGCGGCGCCGGCACCCGATCGCGAACCCGCCGTCGTCACGCCTGGAGCGGCCGGTTCTCCTCCCTCGGACGCCGTCGTGCTCTTCGATGGCAAGGACCTCTCGGCCTGGAAGAGCGATGATGGCACTGACCCCAAGTGGAAGGTGGAAGGCGGACACATGGAGGTCCGCGGGAAGAGCATCATGACCCGCCAGGAGTTCGGAGCCATCCAACTCCATCTGGAATGGGCGACTCCGGCCGAGGTGAAGGGGGAGGGGCAGGGCAGGGGCAACAGCGGGGTGTACTTCCAGGGCCGCTACGAGATCCAGGTGCTCGATTCGTACCAGAACAAGACATACTTCAATGGCCAGGCCGCCTCGTTCTACGGTCACAATGCACCCCTGGTGAACGCCTCCCGAAAACCGGGCGACTGGCAGTCGTATGACATCGTCTTCCATCCGCCCAAGCCGGGCGTGGACGGCAAGGTGGTCCCCGGTTCCTTCATGGTCCTCCACAATGGGGTGCTGGTCCAAGACCACATCCCGATCCAGGGCGATGCGTCGGTGGCCGCCAAGTTCTCCGGAGCGACCCCCACGGGGCCGCTGGTGCTCCAAGACCATGGCAATCCGGTGCGTTACCGCAACATCTGGGTACGCAAACTGGATTGAGGTTTCCCTCCCAACCCGAGACACCCGATGCGCTCCCCTGCCATGAAGATCCTCTCTCTGTTCCACTGCCTGATCCTCGGTTGGATGCTGGGGCCCGTGCCCGGTGCCTTCGCAGCCGACCCACGACCACTGCGGGCACTGTTGGTCTGCGGGGGGTGTTGCCACGATTACCCGATCCAGAAGGACCTGCTCAAGCGGGGCATCGAGGCGCGGGCCCGCATCGTGGTCGAGACGGTCCAGCAGGGAGGCACCTCGAAGGAGAGCCGGATTCATCTCTACGAGAATCCCGAGTGGGCCAAGGGCTACGACGTGGTGATTCATGACGAGTGCTTTGGTGCGGTGGCCGACACGAATTGGATTGCTCGCATTCTCGCGCCGCACCAGAAGGGGCTTCCCGGGGTCAACCTGCACTGCGCGGTCCACAGTTATCGCGCCGCTCCCGGTGATCTGTGGCAGGAGTACCTGGGGTTACGTTCGATGAAGCATGGAAAGGCCACCCCCATCCAGATCCGCACGGTGGATGACCGGCATCCGATCATCCGCGGGCTCGGTTGGCGGGAATGGCTCACGGGCAACGAGGAACTCTACAACAACGTCCAGGTGTTCCCCACGGCCACGGTGCTCCAGCGAGGTGCCCAGGGTGACGACGATTGCGCCGTGACCTGGGTCAATCGCTACGGATCGACCCGGGTGTTCAGCACCTCGCTCGGGCATTTCAACGAGACCGTGGGCGACGATCGCTACCTCGATCTGGTGACTCGCGGAATCCTCTGGGCCTGTGATCGCCTCGATGCCGGTCACCTGAAGACGATAGCCCCGGTCCCGCCGCTTCGATCCACCTCGCCGGTCACCCCGGCCAAGAAGCCGTAGGTTCCGCACTGCGGATCTCGAATTGTTTCCGCGCTTCAGGGCGCGTGGCCGTGCGAGCGGAACCAGGCCACCGCGTCAGCCAGCGCCTGTTGCGGAGGGGTCTGGGGCAGCCCGAGTTCTCGGATGGCCTTGGCCGGGTTGAACCACATCTTGTAGGCGGCCATGCGGACCCCGGCCAATGGTGCCTTCGGGGGCTTCCCGGTCCATCGGGCGATCCACTCATCTACGTGCGCCGCGCCCAGCGCCACGGCATGGGGAACCTGGAAGCGCGGGGCGGGCAGGCCCGTCAATCCGGAGAGGGTGTCGAGCGCCTCCTTCATGGTCCAATTGCCCTCGGCGTGGCCCAGGATGTACCGCTCGCCCACCCGCCCACGTTCCGCGGCGAGGATGTGCCCCTCGGCGACATCCCTCACGTGGACCCAGTTGAGGCCCGTGTCCAGGTAGGCGGGCATCTCCCGGCGCAGGAAATCGACGATCACCTTCCCGGTGGGGGTCGGCTTCACATCACGCGGACCGATCGGAGCGCTCGGATTGACGATGACCACCGGTAGGCCCGCCGCCGCCAATTCGCGGGCCACGCACTCCGCCCGCCATTTGGAGAGCTTGTAGGGATTCGACATCTGGGCCTCGCTCACCGGTGTGGATTCGTCGGTGGGGATGATCACCTCCCCGGGGCCGGATCGAGGGAGCCCGATGCACCCGACGGTGCTGGTGTAGACGATTCGGGAGCATCCGGCCCGGTGGGCCGCGGTCAGGAGGTTCCGGGTGCCGTCGACATTGACCCGGAACATCGGCGCGTAGTCGGGCAGCCACAGCGAGTAGCTGGCGGCAACGTGGAAACACCAGTCGCAGCCCGACATCGCCCGGGACAGCGCGGCCGCATCGTCGTTGAGGTCGCCCGGGACCGTTTCGTACTCGGCCCCCGCGAGTCCCCGGAGATCGGCGCCGGGTCGCAGGAGGACCCGCACCGAATACCCGCGGGCATTCAAGGCGTGGACCAGGTTGGCCCCGACGAAGCCCGAGGCACCGGTGACGAAACAGCGCATGGCGACAGGGTTGCGAGGGCCCGGGAACTCCCGGGGCGCCTCACTTCGCCCAGAAGTCGATCACGAAGACATCGGCGACCAGCGGGCGCACCAGCTTCCCGAATTCCTGATGGTCGGGATGGACGAGGTAGGCGTCCCGGTCCTTTTCAGAGGTGAAGGTCAGGATCCAGCCGTGGGTGCAGCCCTTGTTGAGGTTCTCGGGGCTGTTGTTGGTGCCGGCCTCGAGGCTCGCGATCTGGGGGATCTTGGACTTCAGGGCGCGGAAGGCCGTCTCCACCTTCTTCACATCCGCCGGGCTGGCGGAATCCTTGAATTTGAAGGCGACGACGTGGCGGAGGTGACCGTGGTTCTTGGACGAGGCGGCGGTATCGGACATGGCGGGTAAGGTGAGGGCGAAGAGCAACGCCCCGATCAGCAGCAAGGGTTTCATCGGAAGTTTCAGTCGGAGATTGGAACCCGGGCCCGCCCCGGACAAGCGCAGATCGCCGATCCTCTGCGGGTGTGGATTCGAGCGACAGGATTGCCCGGGGTGAGTTGCGCGAGATTCAGGGCGTCCAAGACTCAGGGTGCCTGGAAAGTGGCGCTCAGTCCCGATCCGGAGACGGTCCGCACTCCCCGCCCGTTGGCGGCCAGGTGGGTGCAGATCTTGAAGACCGTCTCCGCGGCGTCGGGCTGCCCCAGCGCGGAGGCCAGGGCCTCTGTGGTGTAGGCGGTGCCGGGCTGGGCGGCCAGGTGGGCCACGATCTTCCGCTGCAACCCCAGGACCCCGGCTGCGGCCTTCTTGCCGGCCTCGACCCCCGGTTGATGGTACGCGTTGATGTGGATCAAGGAGGCGTAGAGGCCCACCGCCCGTTCGAACAGGGCGATCAGCACCCCGATCGTGAACGCCGAGGTGTCGGGCACGGTGAGGGTCAGGCTCGGTCGGCCCGACTCGTAGAGTGCCGACCGCGTTCCGAGGAAGAAACCGCTGAGGAAGTCGCCACTGGTCGCGCCCGCCTCCACCTCGATGCTCGATCCCTCGCGGTCCTTCAGGACCTCGATGAAGACGGCGAAGAAGTTGGCCACGCCGTCCCGAAGCTGTTGCACGTAGGCATGCTGGTCGGTGGAGCCTTTGTTCCCGTAGACCGCCAGACCCTGGTGGACGACCTTGCCGTCGAGGTCGAGTTCCTTGCCCAGCGATTCCATCACCAGTTGCTGGAGGTACTTGGAGAGCAGTTCGAGCCGATCCTTGTAGGGCAGCACCACCATGTCTTTGGAGCCGCGACCCTCACCGAGGAAATACCACATCAACGCGAGTTGTGCCGCTGGGTTCTCCCGCGACACCGGGTTGCGGGTCGCCTCGTCGCAGGCCCGGGCTCCGGCCAGCAGGCCGTGGATGTCGATCCCTTGCAACGCCGCGGGCAACAGGCCGACGGCGCTCAATTCGCTGGTGCGTCCGCCAACCCAGTCCCACATGGGGAAGGTTTGCAGCCATCCATCGGCGACGGCCGTCTGGTGCAGGGCGCTGCCCTCGCCGGTGATGGCCACCGCATGCGCGGCGAAATTCAGACCGGCCCGCTCGTAGGAGGCGCGTGCCTCGACCATGCCGTTGCGGGTCTCGGGGGTGCCACCCGACTTTGAGATGACCACCGCGAGGGTCTGCCCGAGCCTGCCCTCCAGTAAGGCGAGGACCTGGTCCATGCCATCGGGGTCGGTGTTGTCGAAGAAGTACGGGGTGAGTTTGTCCGATCGGGGATGCCCCAGGGCCTTGGCTACGAACTGCGGCCCGAGGGCCGATCCGCCGATCCCGATCACCAGCACATTGCGGAAAGGGCCCGCCGCACCGGCGAGGTCTCCTCGATGGATCCGGGTCGCGAACGCGCCGATGGACTCCAGGGTCCCTTCGATGACTTTGGTGATGTCCTTGCTCGGGGCCAGGCCCGCGTTGCGCAGCCAGTAGTGCCCCACCATCCGCTGTTCGTCCGGGTTGGCGATGGCCCCCTTCTCGAGCGCAGCCATATCGGCGAGCGCCTTCCGGATCGGGCGCTCCATTTTGGCGTGGAAATCATCCGGGAAGGGCACGCGGCTGACGTCGAGTCCCAGCCCGAGGGCCGGGCAGTCGAGGTAATGACGTCGGAAGCGGGACCAGAGAATCGCTGGGGTGGCAATCATCGCAGTCACGAACGTAGGAACTCGGTCGGGCCTGCCAAGGAGTAAAGTGCTGTGAGAACCTCGGACCTGACGGAATGAATGGGCTGTGAATCCGAATTCCTCCCGGCCGGTCTCGATTGCCGCTCAACATTGGCTTAACAAAAACGATTCTGAAGGTTATCCGTAACCGCCCCGTATGCTGCTGCGTCAACGCCAACTCCTGAACAAGGTCCATGCGATCATCGATGCGGCCTTGTTCGGTGGCGTGTTCTGGATGGCCCATTTCGTCCGGTCGCTGCCCCAGTTGGACGCGGATGCGGTCATCGGCGGATTCCACAAGTACCAGTGGTTGCTGCTGGTCGTGGTCCCGCTGACCCCCCCGCTGCTCGAGCTCCAAGGATTCTACCATCGGGCGGTGCTGGCCTCGCGTCGGCAGTCCCTGGCGCAGATTCTCAGGGGGTCGGCCTGGGTCTCGTTGGCCATCATCGTTGCCATGTTCTTCACCAAGCAGGAGGTGGCCCGTGGCGTGGTCTCCCTGTTCCTGCCCATGGTGGTCTGCGCGATGGTCCTCAAGGAGGAGGTGATCCGCCTGTGGGTCCGGTCTCGCATGGCGGGTCAAGAGGCCCGACGCCGGGTGATCCTGATCGGCGGCGACCGCGAGATGAACCGGCTCGACGAGGCGCTGAAGCAGAATGCGCGGGGCGAGATCTCTGTGGCCGCCCGGCTCGATCCCGGCCAGTTCTCCATCGCGGTCCTGACCGACCTGCTGCACTCGCATGCGGCCAATGCCGTGCTGGTGGCCCCGAAGCAATTCCTCTTCGGCCAGATCGAGAAGATCATCCAGGTCTGCGAGCTCGAGGGGGTGGAGGTCTGGCTGCACGCCGACTTCTTCCAGACCCGCGTGTCGCAGACCACCGTCGACGAATTGGCCGGGCATCCGGTGCTGGTCTTCCGGACCGGTCCCGACCAGACGTGGCAATCGATGGCCAAGGGGGTGATCGATTTCTTGGGATCGCTGGCCCTGCTGCTGGCGACATCCCCGCTGTTCCTGGGAGCGGCACTGGCCGTTCGTCTGTCGTCTCCGGGGCCGGTGCTCTTCCGCCAGCGCCGGGCGGGCCTCAACGGCCATCCGTTCACCATGCTCAAATTCCGGACCATGGTGACCAATGCCGAGCAGCTGAAGCATGAGCTGGCCAAGCTCAACGAGATGAGCGGCCCCGTTTTCAAAGTCACCAACGACCCGCGGGTCACCCCCATCGGGCGTTTCCTACGGAAGTGGTCGATCGACGAGCTGCCGCAGCTCTGGAACGTTTTCCGCGGCGAGATGAGCCTGGTGGGTCCGCGACCCTTGCCGGTCGACGAGGTCGCCCGCTTCGACGATATGGCCCATCGCCGTCGCTTGAGCGTGAAGCCCGGCCTGACCTGCCTGTGGCAGGTGAGCGGGCGCAACAACGTGACGGACTTCAAGGAGTGGGTCCGCCTCGATCTGCACTACATCGACAACTGGACGATCTGGCTCGACCTCAAGATCCTGCTGCGGACCATCCCCGCGGTCGTCTCTGGTGCCGGTGCCAAATGATCCCGAGCCGTGGCTGTGATGTTTGCGGCACGTGATGTTTGCGGACTTGTGCCTGCAGGAGGCAGGGCCTAGCCTTCCACTCCATTGAACGGAAATCCTATGCAGACTTCGATACTGGCATTTGTGGGCGGCACCGAGATCATGTGGATCGCGATCGTGGTTCTGGTGCTCTTCGGTGCCAAGAAGGTGCCCGAACTGATGAAGGGCGTGGGCACCGGCATCCGTGAGTTCAAGAAGGCGTCCAAGGACGTGCAGGACGAAGTCCAGCGCGTGATGGATGAGCCCGAGCGGCCGTCCACCCCGGCGGTGCGTCCTCCGTCCGAGACCATCTCGCACAGCCCCAAGGCCTGATCTGGGATCCGCGGTGCGGTCCGAGATGCGGCCATGGGTCTGACCCGCACCGGGTGAGGCTCTGTCCAGGAAACGCTCTGGCCGCGTGCCGGCCGAACCTTTTGTGTGAAGCACCGGAACCTCTTCGCCCAGACTCTGGCTGTTCTCGAGGACTCGCTTCCGATTCGATCCATCCCGTGAGCGTGCATGGCTGACGATCCCGAATACACCCTGACTCCGTCGGTGCCTCCCGATCCCGACCGGGGGCATTCCGACTCGGAACATGCCGATGCCGACGAGGCGGGTGGCGGCCCCGTGAAGACCTTCCTGGAACACCTGGAGGATCTCCGCTGGACCCTGATCAAATGCGCGGTGGCGGTGTTCCTGGGCTTCATCCTGTGCCTGAGCGGCAGCAACGTGGTGATCCAGTTCCTCAAGTGGCCGCTGACGGTCGCCGAGGGCATGCGCCATTCCACCGAAGGACGGGTGGTTTACCTGCTCGGCACCAACGTCCTGACCCGGATGACCCCGGAGGACAGCGGCATTCCGGGCGTGGCCACCAACCGGGACACGGTGTTCCGTCTTTCGCCGGTGCAGGTGGGCACCAATTTTTTCCTGAGCTTCCGCGAGGAGACCAATCCCCCCGCCACCGCCACGCGATCCTTCGACGTCCAACTCAAGACCCTGGGGCCCGTGACTGCCTTCAGCGTGGTCATGCAGATCGCGATGTTCGGAGGCATCACCGTGTCGATTCCGTTCGTCCTGTTCTTCATCGCTCAATTCATCCTTCCGGCGTTGCACCATCACGAGAAGGCCTTCGTGTACAAGGTGAGCGGTTGGGCCACCTTCCTGTTCCTTCTGGGTGTGGCCTTCTGCTATTTCGTGCTGTTGGTGATCTGCTTGAGCACCACGGTGAGCTTCTCCAATTGGCTCGGGTTTGCGGCCGACGAGTGGAAGGCCGACGAATACATCAGCTTCGTCTGCTGGTTCATGCTCGGCATGGGCGTGGCCTTCCAGTTGCCCTTGGTGCTGCTGACCCTGGTCAAGATCGGCATCCTCGACGCTGCCAAGCTCTCCAAGTTCCGGTCCTATTGGGTGGTCGCAGGCCTGCTGATCGCGGCCTTCATCACGCCCGACGGCAACCCGCTGAACATGCTGCTGCTTTTCCTGCCGCTCCACCTGCTCTACGAGATCAGCCTCGTGATCGCTTGGTGGTGGGGGCGCAAGGCGGCCAAGGCCGAGGCCCTGGCCTCTCCGGACAACCGTTCTTGAACGAATGATCGCCGCGCAGAAGTCCGCGCTTGCACCCGACCGCCCCACCGATAACCTCTGGTCACCTTTTCCATACCTATGCGTTCTTCCATCAAGCCGGTGAGTCTCCTTGTGACCGTGGCCGCGGTGCTCGTCGGATGCACTAGCGCCGAGCAGAAGCTCGGTCGCGGGCTCAACAATCTGTCGGAGCCGTTCCGCCTCGGTGAACTGCAGCGCAGCTACGAGCAGGGCGCGCTGTTCGGCGGTACGCACGGTGCTTCCGTCGGGGTGGTCCGCGGGGTCAATCGTACCATCGGCCGTACGGTCGTGGGCGCGGTCGAGGTCCTGAGCTTCCCGATTCCCAGCGAGCCCTACATCAAACCCGATTCCAAGGTCTACCCCGACAGCTACAAGCCCGGTGGCCTCGGCAAGTCGACGGTGCTGGCGACCGACAATTCCCTGGGATTCGAGTCGTCGGATGTGGCCCCGGTGGTTCCCGGCAGCCGCTTCCGCGTGATCGACTGAGCCGGCCGGGCCCCTGGCGGTCCCAACTCCCTTTCACTACACGCTCCAGCAGATCTTGCCGGAGCGTTTTTTTATGGCTCTGATCCGATCCTCTCCCTGCAAGGTCAACCTGCTGCTCAACATCCTGGGGCGCCGACCGGACGGGTTCCACGACCTGGAAACCCTGTTCCATCCGGTGCCGCTATGCGACGAGTTGACCTTCGAGACGGCCGCCGAAGCGGGCATCCGGTTCACCTGCGACCATCCGGAGCTGCCGACCGACCGCAGCAACCTCGTGGTGCGGGCCGCCGAACGGTTCCTCGAGGAGTCCCGGTTGTCGGGGCAGGGGGTTCGGATCCATTTGGCCAAGCGCATTCCGCTGGCTGCCGGATTGGGCGGCGGCAGTTCCAACGCCGCCCAGACGCTGACAGGATTGAACGATCTGCTGGGATGCCCGCTGCCGCCGGAGGCGCTGGACCGCATCGCGGCCGCCTTGGGGTCGGATGTTAATTTCTTCCTCCAGGATCGTCCGGCCCGCGCGACCGGTCGCGGCGAACGGGTGGAGCCGGTGGAGGCGTTCGGTTCGCTCAAGGGCTGCGGCCTCATCCTGTACCATCCGGGCTTCGGTATCTCCACGGCCTGGGCCTATCGGGAGTTGGCTCGATACCCCGATGCGCTGAACGGCCGGCCGGGTCGGGTTGAAAGGCTGGAACGCGCCCTGCGGTCGGGCGACCTCGCCGAGGCCGGTCGGCAATTCTACAATTCGCTGGAGGCGCCGGCGCTTCACAAGTACCCGGTCCTGGGGCTTTATCAGAGCTTCTTCCGTGAACACGGGGCTTGGGCGTCGTTGATGTCGGGCAGCGGTTCCACGACCTTCGCCCTCTTCCCCGACGAGACGACGGCGCGGAGCGCGGTGGTGCCGTTCGAGGCCCGGTTCGGAATGGCCGGTTGGATGCAGGTCGTCCGACTTTGATCGGTGCTTGCCTCCGCCTCGGACACTCCGCGTCGAGCGCTTTTGCTCGTATTGGCCGGCGTTTCATGTCGGGATCGTCGCCCGACTCCAACCTCCTTCAAAGGCTTTCCATGATTCGTCTCGACGGCAAGACCGCCCTGGTGACGGGTGCCGGATCCGGCATCGGTCAGTGCATCGCTGAAACCTTCGCCCGTGCCGGTGCCCGGGTGCTGGTCGCCGAACTCCGGGCAGAGGCCGGCGAAGCAACCGTGCAGCGGATCCGGGAGGCCGGAGGGCGGGCCGACGCGGTGACCCTAGATGTCACCTCCGAGTCCGACGTGGCGGCCGCCGCCGCACGGCATCCCGAGGTCGATGTCCTGGTGTGCAACGCGGGCATCGGCCACGTGGGCACCCTGCTGACGACCACTGGCGCGGATTTCGACCGGGTGATGGCCGTGAACGTGCGGGGGGTCTTCAACACCATGAAGGCCTGGTTGCCGGGCATGGTGGCCCGCGGGCGTGGTTCGGTGGTGAACCTGGCCTCCACCGCCGGTCTCGAGGGTTTGGTCGATCGGTTCGCCTACAGCGTCAGCAAGCATGCGGTGGTGGGCATCACCCGCTCCGCGGCCCTCGATCATGCCCGCAGTGGCGTCCGCATCAATTGCCTTTGCCCGGGCCGGGTCGAGACCCCCTTCGTTCGGGCCCGCATTGCCGAATACCCCGATCCGGTCGCCGCGGCTCGTGAAATGGCTTCGACCCAGGCCATGGGGCGCATGGGCCAACCCCAGGAGATCGCCCACGCGGCCTTGTTCCTGGCCTCCGATGCCGCCGCCTTCATCACCGGAGTCGCGCTGCCGGTCGATGGCGGTTGGACCGCCGGCATGTTCCCCAAAGGCTGACCGCTTCCCGCAGCCCCTAGTCCTAGTCCGCTCCCCTGTCATTCAGGAGCCTGTCCCTTGGCCGAGGAGCCTGTCCCTTGGCCGAGGAGCCTGTCCCTTGGCCGAGGAGCCTGTCCCTTGGCCGAGGAGCCTGTCCCTTGGGGGACAGCGCCCAGGATTTGATTGGTCGGCAAAAGTCGATGGCCAAGTTCACTGGCTCCATGCAGCCTGTCCCTCGGCCATGGCGTTGCTTGAAGTCGAACACCTGCGGAAAGCCTTCCGGACCCCGGAGGGGCAGATCTTGCCGGTGGTGGAAATTCCCGGGTTTTGCCTCGATGCCGGGGAGCAGGTGGCCTTGAGCGGTCCCAGTGGCACGGGCAAGACGACCTTCCTGAACCTGATCGCCGGCATTCTGACCGGCGATTCCGGGAAGATCCTTCTCGATGGTCGTGACATGACGGCCTTGTCGGAAGCCGACCGGGATCGACACCGGGCGGCGGTGATCGGGTACATCTTCCAGACCTTCAACCTCCTGCAGGGCTTCACCTGCCTCGAGAATGTGCTGCTGGGCATGTCTTTCGGTCCGGGGGCCGATCGGCACCGGGCCAGGGCACTGCTGGAACGGGTGGGCCTTGGGGACCGGTTGGACTACTTTCCCCGCCAACTCTCCACCGGCCAACAGCAGCGGGTGGCCGTGGCTCGGGCCCTGGCCCATCGACCCAAGTTGGTCTTGGCCGACGAACCCACGGGCAATCTGGACCCGGCCAACGCGGCCCGGGCCCTGGCCCTCATTCGGGAACTCTGCTCGGAACAGGGGTCGGCCCTGATCCTCGTGAGCCACGATCCCTCGGTGCTGGCCGCCTTCGACCGGCGCGAATCCCTAGCCACCCTCAATGCGGCCGCACAGAAAGGCTCCCAACCATGACTCTCTGGCTTCTGGTGCGCCGCAGCCTGAGGCAGCACCTGTTGTCGACGCTGGTGACGGCCCTCTCGCTGGCGTTGGCTGGAGGGTTGCTGATGTCGGTATGGGTGGTCAAACGTCAGGCCAGAGCGACCTTCACGGGCCAGACCGGTGCCTGGGACGCGGTCCTGGGCGCCCGCGGCGCCAAGCTGCAACTGGTGCTCAACGCACTCTTCCATTTGGAGGCTTCCCCAGGAAACGTCGCCTTCGCCGATTTCCAGACGATCGCCTCCAACCGGGCCGTGGCCCTGGCGATTCCCATCGCGGTGGGCGACAACTACCTGGGCTACCGCCTCGTGGGGACCCTCACCAACCTCTTCACCGATGCCGAGGCCGCGCCGGGGCATCGGTTCCGGTTGATGGCCGGCGGACGCTGGTTTGAAGACGGTTACCGGGAGGCGGTGGTCGGTTCCTTCGTAGCCCAGCGTCTGGGTTTGAAGCCGGGAGACACCTTCAAGCCCTACCATGGACTGAATTTCAACCCCAAGGAACAGCATGACGACGAATACGTCGTGACCGGCGTCCTGGAGCCCTCCAACACCCCTGCCGACCGGGTCCTCTGGATTCCCCTGGCGGGATTGCAGAACATGTCCGGCCATGCCGCCGCCACGGCCAGCGACGTCAGCGCGGTGCTGGTGAAGCTCCGCAGTTCGGTGGCCGGCCAGCAGCTGGACCTGCTCTATAACAAGCAGGGCGACCGGTTGACCTTCGCCTGGCCCCTCGGAACCGTCCTGGCGCAGTTGTTCGACAAGATGGGGTGGTTCGACCAGGTGCTGGAATTGGTCGCCTCGCTGGTGGCCCTGGTCGCCGCCGGATCCGTGTTGGCCAGCATCTACAATTCGTTGAGTGCCCGGAAACGTGACCTGGCCATCCTGCGGGCCCTGGGTGCCCGTCGGACGACCGTCTTCGCCTCGATCATCCTCGAGGCCGCCTCGGTCGCCACCCTCGGCATGGTCCTCGCCTGGGGACTCTACGCCCTGATCCTCGGGGCGGTCGCGGCGGTCATCCGGGCCCAGACGGGGGTCGTCCTCGATCCGTGGGCCTGGGATCCCGTGCTGGTGGTCGCCCCTTTGGCGCTGGTGCTGCTGGGAGCCTTGGCCGGGGTGCTCCCCGCCCTCAAGGCCTACGGGAATCCGGTGGCCGAGAACCTGGTGCCGGAATCCTGACTCCGGAGCAGCGGCCAATCGGTCCGTCGGACGCCTCGCCCCGAACGACTCATCACCCGACGGCGTTGTGCCGGGGGGGGGGGGGGGGGGGGGGGGGGGGGGGGGGGGGGGGGGGGGGGGGGGGGGGGGGGGGGGGGGGGGGGGGGGGGGGGGGGGGGGGGGGGGGGGGGGGGGGGGGGG
>CAIOKD010000248.1 GCA_903858835.1 uncultured Verrucomicrobiota bacterium | reverse complement strand
GGGTTGTGGGCACTGGCCCTCGCGGCACCCGTGCGGATGGCGGCCCTCGTGCTGGGAAGACGGATCACCCTCGGCGGTTGCTGGCGACTGGGCGTCGCGGCCTGCATGGGCGCCTCGCCCGTGCTGAACCTCGGACTCGTCGGCTATGTGATGCGGTGGATCCCCTGGCCGGCCCTGGCCGCCGTTGTCGCGGCCCACCTGCTGATCGCGGGACTGCAACTCTGCTGGGGCCTGGCGAATCGGCCCCTGAGCCATTCGGCGACCCCGTCCGACAATCCGTTCCAGCCCGGCACCCAAGGATCGGCTGCTCGAAAATCGCGGGACAACCCCTTCGGTTGATCCGCATGGGGCCGCGGGGTTGCCGGCAACGACTCGTTCAGCGCGCCGGGGGATTGATCCGGGCTCCCTTGGCCTTCAACTCCTCGACCTGGGCCTTGGACTGCTTGGACAGCGGGTTGCCGTCGAGATAGATCCGGACGAAGGGCGCGAAGTTCCGGGTCTTCTCGAGGTCGGCCATCATCCATCGGTGGAGGGGCGACAGGTCCCGGACACGGTTGTGCGACAGCTGGAGGAAGGACGGGGCGCGAAGGCCCGACAGCGGGGCGAGGTCACCGATGGCGTTGTGCGACGCCGAGAGCATCATCAGGTTGCGGAAGACCCCGAAGCCCTGGATGGACCGGACCTTGTTGTTGTCGAGGTAGAGGGTCGCCACCCGGGGCAGGTTGGTGAGCGCGGACACCGAGGACAACCGATTGGCCGAGAGGTAGATCGACGCCAGGTTGGTCAGCCCGGAGAGGGGCTTCACGTCCTTCACGCGGTTGTGGGACAGCTCGATGTACTGGAGGGCCGGCACCGAAGCGAGCGGCGCGATGACCGAGACCTGGTTGGACGCGAGGTTGACGTACTGGAGCTGCTTGAGCCCGGCCAGCGGTGCGAGGTCGGCGATCTTGTTGCCGGGGATCTCGAGGGAAGCGAGGGCGACGCAATGCTCCAGGCCAGCGAGACTGGAGATGCCAGAGAAGGGCGCGGACACGGTCGAGACCGTGGCCACGTCGGCGGCGGTCAGGGGTTCCTTCGATTCACGCTTGGCGAAGACCTGCCGACGCACGGCGTCCTCCAGCTTCTTGTCCTTGAAGACGGAGACGGGGGCGTTGGTGGACGCGGGCTTCTCGGCCGGCTTGGCCGCGGGTTCGGCGGCCATCATCGGCGCCGGGGCCAACAGCAACACCGCGGCACACAGGGAGGGAAGGATCGCTCGCTTGCTCATGGAAGTGGAGCCCCATGATGACCAGCCGTCGGACCAACGGAAGCGATTTTCAGACCGAAGTCTGCACCGATCTTGCAGTCCGGCCCACCCGCGGAACCTCAAGGGCGCCGGACCGGGGCGTTGGTCTTGAAGGCGCCCCGGAAGAGCCAATGCCGCCGGAGACCGCCGACGAAATCGGCCGTGTTGGTGAGCACCCCATCCGCCGCGGGCAGGGTGTTGGAGCGCACCACGCCCAGGGTCCGCTCGGCCTCGGCCAGGGTCCCCGGCAGGGTGGCGTTCAGGTTGGAGACCAGGGGGCCGACCCCCTGGATCTGTCGGTCCACCTGGGCGGCCAACGGCGGGACGGTCCGCCCCAGCTCGGAGAGCAGCGGCGGCAGCGTGGTGTTCAGGTTGGTGAGGAGCGGGGGCAGGGATCGATCGAGGTTCGAGATCAATGGCCCCACGCCGCCGATCTGCGCATTGAGGTTGGTGAGGGTCGTCGTCAGCGCCGCGCCCAGGTCGGCCGGGATCATGATCTCACCGAGTCCCCCGGGTCGATCGAACCGAGTCGAGAGGTTGGTCGGAAACAGCAGGTCGCCCAGGCCGCCAGGCTTGGTGAAGGCCTCGCGGATCTTCGGCACCAGCAGGGTGAGTTCGCCGATCAGGTCGCCGGTCACCTCGGTCCGGAGGAAGTAGCCCTTGTCGTCCTTGGTGACCGGGTCGTAGCGGATGAAGTTGGTGACCTCGGGCCGACCCAGGTTGTAGGCGTACTTGTCCCAGAGCACCCCGAGCGACCCGCCTCCGGAGGCGTTGGTGGCGGCCGCCGTGGTCGGGATCCCCATGCCCTGACTGCGGGTCACCTCGAGGAAGTTCCCGCCAGCGATGTCGATGGGCATGCCACTGACCTTCAGCCTCGAGTCCGTGAAGATGTAGCCTTGGTAGGGGTCCCGAACCAGGAACCGGACGAACACGTTGAAACCCTCGCTGCGGTGCCAGGCATCGTCGGGTGCGGTGTCGATCTGCACCACCTCGCCGATGGTGAATCCGAGCATCTTGACCGGGGTCCCGACCTTCACGGAGCTGCCGTCGCGAAGGTAGGTGTAGTAGGGCACCTGCTTGACCCACCATCCCCGCCGGTCGCCGGTGGTCTTGATGAAGAACCCGAGGCCGATGAGGCCCACCATCAGGGCTCCCGCGAGGAACAGCACGACCATCCACTCTACCTTTCGGAGGCGGGTTCGGAGTTGGGGAGTGAGGTCCTGCAGGGCCATGGTCGGGTTCAGGGGTTCAAAGGGGTTGTGGAAGCCCGTCTTCGCCGGTGACCGCGAGGACGGAATCGACATCGGGAAGGATGCGCCATTGGCCGCCATCGACCAGCGCGAAGCGGGGATGGAGGGCCAGGTAGGGCCGGACAGCATCGGTCGTGGCGATGATCGCCAACGGGGTGCCTCCGAACACCGGATGTCCCGCCAGGGCCTCGGCCAGGAATCCCTTCCACCAACGGAGATGGACCGCGTCGAGGCCGGCCAGCGGGTTGTCGAGCAGCAACAGCTCCGGGCCAAGGGCGAGACACCGGGCCAGCGCGACCCGTCGCGACCAGGACCGACCCAGGGAAGCGGGACTTCGCGACAACAACGACTCCAGCTGGAGGTGACGGATCAACGGCTCCAGCGCGGCCAGCGCCTCGGAAGGCGCCTCGTTCTGGTGGTAGCACCGGGGCAGCACCAGGTTCTCGGCCACGTCGAGGCCTGAGAAGAGTCGTCCTTCGCCGTCGAAGACGAGCCCCATCCGGCGGCGCGTCTCGCGCAGTGCGGCCTCATCGTCACCGAGACCGTGGACCGACCGGCCGCAGACCCGGACGCCGCCACCCGCCGCGGGCAGCAGACCGGCCAGGGTCTCCAGGAGCGCGGTCTTGCCCGAACCCTGGGGGCCGGCCACCGCCCAGAGCTCCCCGCGCGAGACCCGCCAATCCAGCGGCCCAAGCCGGGCCCCCTCCCCGGAGGAGGACCGGGCCACCTCGAGGGCATCGGTCTCGAGCACCACGGTGGGATCCGAGGGCGTCATAAGAGCAGGTACACGACGATGAAGGCCGCATCGATGACCAGGCAACCCACCACGCAGACGGCCACGGTCCGGGTCGTCGCGGCCCCCACCTCCGCGAGGGTCAGCGGGCGGGCCAGTCCGTGGTAGCAGATCACCAGGCCGGTCAGGGTGCCGAACATCAGGGTCTTGAGGAGCAGGAGCGGAAAGTCCAGCGCGCTCATGGCACCGGCGACCTGGGTCAGGAATTCCACCGGGGAGGCCTTCAACCCCCGCGCGTACGCGAACGCGTAGCCGGAGCCCAGGGACACCACGAGGAGGTACAGGCTCAGCGCGGCGACCGCCGCCGCGAATCCAGCCACCCGCGGCACCACCAGGTAGTGGATGGGGTCGATGCCCAGGGCCTCGAGGGCCTCGACCTCGCCGAGAGCCCGGGCCGTGCCCAGGTCGATCACGGCGGCCGTACCGACGCGGGCGAGCACTACGAGGCCCGCCGTCATCGGGGCCATCTCGCGCAGGAACACCGTGACCATCAGTGTACCGGTGAATTTCCCGGCGCCCACCTGCTCCATCAGGGAAAGCATCTGCCCCACGAACACGATGCCCAGGACCACGCCCAGGAACCCCACGATCGGCAACAACCGGACGCCGCACCGGTGGATCTCGCCGAAGATCCTCGGGAGCATCACCCGGGAGTTCTCCCGGAAACGCAATCGGGCGGTGGACAGGGTGATCAGGGTGAAGGCCCCAAGCCGGGTGAGGCTGCGCCCCTCGTCGATCCACTGGGACAGGATGCCGGGGGGGTCGCCGGGCCCCCGGGCCGCCCCGGAGGCCCTGGAAGGAGAAGGGGGTTCGGCCATGGCATCCTCGCTGGGCTAGCGGCCCGGGGTCGCCGGCTCCCGCTCGATGCCCGGGACGGCCGCGGCGATCAGGCGCGACATGCGCTCGTAGGTCGCGTCCTCGGCCCCGGGCTCGCTGAGGGAGAAGAAGGAGATGTAGGCCCAGCGTGGGCTCCGGCCTTGGGCGAGCACCTCCCGGATCATCCACCATTGGCGCTCAGAATGGCTGGCGGTGCGGAGACCGTCGGCCACGAACCAGAACACATAGATGCCACGGATCTCCAGCTCTGTCCCGTCGTCGCGCCGGACGGATCGGGTCATATCGAAGCGCTGCACCTCCAGACTGCCGGGGGACCATCCGGGCACCTCGATCCTTCGGACGGTCTGGGAGAGGATCTGCCAACCGACGCCGGTCATGCAGTACTCCGGCCGGTGGATGCTGGTGCGGTCGGTGCCCATCAGCACCACGCTGGCCGAGATCGGCGGCAACGCTTCTCCGCCCGAGTACGATCGGCGGCCGAAGCTCGTGTCGGGCGGAAGGAAGCTCAGCTCGAGGTCCGGGATCGGCTCGAGCCGGGAGCGGTATCCGGGGATGGAGGACGGCAGGGCCACCGAGTTGGACGTGGCCAGGCGGCCCGACTCGCTGATCAGCGGCAGCCCGACGATGCGCACGCCCGGTTCGCCCATGCGCACGCGCTCCTTGAGCCAACGCAGGGAACCCGCGGCCGCGGCCACCATGGCCAGGGACGCGATCGTGAGGGCGAGGATGCGGGGATTCATGGCTGCGGGTTTCCACCGGAGGACGGGGATGCCTCCGGAACAGGAGCCGCGGATCCGGCGGGCGGGCCCTCGGACGGATCCGGTTCCCGGAGCCATCGGGCGACGAGGAACACACAACCCAGGGCGATCAAGAAGGTCGCGAAGCCGAACTTGGTCTCGACGGCCTCGCCCGCGGCCTGACCGGCCGCCTCGGCCACCGCGAACACCACGATGAGGCGGATGACGTTGGCCAACACCGCGAAGGCGGGGCTGAGCAGGATCAGACACAGTCGGCGCCAAGCCGTTCTGAAGTTCAGGAAGGCGAAGGTGACCGTGAGCAGCAGCACCACGGTGGCGCTGCGGATGCCGCTGCAGGCCGGGGCGACATCGAACCGGAATCCCTGCGTGGTCGCGGAGGCCTTCTGGAGGACGATGGTCCCCGCCCGCTCGAGCTTCATGTTGAGCACCCAGTCGCAGAAGGTGGTCGACATCAGGGTGCTCAGGAGCCGGAGGCCGTGGGTGAGGGTGTCGAGGAACACCGAGACCGGCACGCAGAACAGGAAGAGCAGGTAGGGAAAGGCGAAGCCCCGCATCCAGGCCCGTCCCCAATACATGCCCATGATGCCATACAAGCCGATGAGGAAGCCCAGCATTCCCAGGCGCGTCTGCTGCACGACATACCCCGAGATGTGCAGGACCAATCCCACGGGGACCAGCACCAGTGCGGGGGCCCAGGGCTCCTTGGGAATGGCGGCCAGCTCGGTCCGGCGCATCACGATGATCGCCCCGACCAGCCAGGGAATCATCAGCCCCAACTCGTCGTCGCGTCCCTGCTTGGCACCACCCTCGTAGACCGCCTGGAGCCATCCGAACATCGACTCGGTCTGGATGTAGCCGAGGGTCGAATTGCCCATGAAGTGGAAGAGGGCAAGCCAAGCCGCGACGACCAGACCCAAGGCGACCTTGTGGGGAAGGCCGTCCCAGAGCGACCGCAGTTCCTGGAGCATCGATGGCTGCAAGCCTGTGAAAAATGACCCGTCCGCGGACCGCCGCGCAAGGCGAACGTCAGGGAACGGTTCTCAGGCCTTCCGCAAAGCCAGTGATGCCAACCATTCCTGGGCGGCCAAGCGGATCGATTCGCCCGTGCGGACCCGAGGAGTGACGAAGCGAGGGGTGAACCACGGGAAGGCCCCGACCAGGTCGTGCGTGACCAGGATCTGCCCGTCGCAGTCCGGCCCACTGCCGATGCCGATCGTGAGCATCCGGGCGCAGGCCGACCGGATCTCGGCGGCCACCGGGGGGGTGACCAACTCCAGCACGCAGGCGAAGGCGCCGGCGTCTTCCAGAGCGACGGCATCTTCGAGAAGGATGCGGCGTCCGGCGTCATCCCGCCCCTTGATCCGGTACTTGCCGCCTTCTTCCAGCACATGCTGCGGCAGCATTCCCAGATGCCCCATGAACGGAATCCCCTCGGCCAGGATGGCCCGGACCTGGGGCAGGATCTCCCGGCCCCCCTCGGCCTTCACGTATTCGGCACCAGCCTCGACCAGACGGCGGGCATTCCGCACCGCCTGGGCGGGGGTCTCATAGGCCATGTAGGGCAGATCGGCACCCACCAAGGCGTGGGTGCGGGCGCGGACGACAGCCCGAAGGTGATGGACCATGTCTTCCATGGTCACCTGGGTGGTATCGGGATGCCCCAGCACGACCATGCCCAGGGAATCACCCACCAGGATCACCGGCACACCGGCTTCGTCCAGCAGGCGCGCACCGGGATAGTCGTAGGCGGTCAAGGCGCCCAAGGGACGGCACCCCTTCCATTCCCGCAGCGTCTCGACGGTGATCTTCCTGGCATCCACGGGCCCAGTGTCGGCCCGGATGGCCTTCCGGCAAGGTCGGAGACGTCGAGAAACGATGCGCACCCACCGCCCCGCTCCGCATCGGCCACCGGATCAACCCAGCACCAGGCCCACCGGGCAATGGTCCGACCCCAGGACCGACGGCCGGATGAAGGCTTCTTGGAGCGCCGGATGCAGCGACGAGGAAATCCCGAAGTAATCGATACGCCACCCGACATTGCGCGAGCGGGCCCCGGCCATGGGACTCCACCAAGTATAATGACCGCGCTGGCCCGGATGCCGGTCGCGGAAGGTGTCCACGAAGCCCGCCTCCATCAACCGGGTGAACCCCCGGCGTTCCTCGACCGTGAACCCGTGGTTCCGGACATTGGCCTTCGGGTTGGCGAGGTCGATCTCCTCGTGAGCCACGTTCAGGTCCCCGCAGAAGACCACCGGTTTGCGCGACTCCAGGGCCTTGAGGTGGGCCAGGAAGGCCGGATCCCACTGCTGCTCGCGGTACGGCAGGCGGGAAAGGTCACGCTTGGTGTTGGGGGTGTAGCAGTTCACCACGAAGCGGTCCTGGAGCTCGACCGTCAGTACCCGGCCCTCGTTGTCAGGCAACCACGCACCCAATCCCCGGTCGACCGAAAGCACGGGCAGACGGCTGAGGGTCAGGGTTCCGCTGTAGCCCTTGCGCTCGGCGGAGTTCCAATGGACCGAATATCCCCGCGGCCATTCAACCTCCACCTGGTCGGGCAGGGCCTTGACCTCCTGCAGGCAGATCACGTCGGCATCCTCCCGGGCGATCCAGTCTAGGAGTCCCTTGCCCAACGCGGCCCTCAGGCCATTGACGTTCCAAGACGCGAGCTTCACCGGGCCCATCCTGCGGCCGATCGGCCCGAGGCGCAATCGGGCGACAGGCCACTTGGGGCGACGGCCCGGCCAGCCCGCATCGGAGACTCAGCGCTCGCCGCTTACGGAACCCGTCGACCGGAGGCCGGACTCGCCGCGGATGAAGGCGATCAGGTCTCGCAGTTCTTGCGGCGACCGCCCGGCTTCGAGGCCTTCCGGCATGAGCGACACTCCGGTCGATCGAAGAGAGCGGATCCGCGCTCTCGGAAGCACGATCGTCTGCTCACCGGCCTGTCGGAGCATCACCGAATCGCCAGTCTGGGTCTCCAGAAGGCCCGTGAGGGTCTCGCCATCCACCGTCTCGGCCTGATAGGCGACAAACGCCGGATTCATCGCCATGTTCGGATCGAGGATGTTGGACAACAGATCCTCCACGCTGCGGTGGGCCGAACCGGCCAACTCGGGCCCGACCCTCATGCCCACATTCCCCACCCGGTGGCATTGGGCGCACGACGCCTCGAACACCGCACGACCACGCGATGCATCCCCGACCGGAGGAAGCCGGCCCAACCACTCTTCCACCACGCGACTGCGGTTGGAATACTCCTCATCGCTCCAGAAACGCGCGGCGCGGGTCCTGACCTCGGGTGGACCACCGCGCAGCAATCGGCGGCGCTGTTCGAGGTCCAGATTCAATTCGCCCACACGGATGGTTCCCGTTTCCACGGCCTCGATCAGGTCCAGGTGAAGCGCCCGACGCTCGGCAAGCAGTCGGCCCGCCCGCCCACGGAGCGAGGGCGGCAACTCGGACCAGCGGGCCACCAGCCATCGGCCCAACCCCGTCGGTTGCAGACGCTCGAGCACCTCGAAGACCGCGGCCTGCACCTCGGATTCTTCCTGCGGAGACCCCAGCCGGCGGGAAAGCTCCTCGAGCAACGCCGGAGAAGGCTCGGCCAACTCCAGGGCCCGGATGCGGGTCAGGCGGACCACCACGGGCAATGCCGTGTTGGTGGCGGCCTGAAAGGCCTCGGTCAGCACCCGTTTCACCGCGGGGTCGGCCGGAACCCCGAGACGGCGCAGGAGGCGGAGGGCCGGGATCCACTCGGGCTGGTCGGGTCGTGCGGCCAGATCGACCAAACCCCGGCAAGCCGCTTCGGGCATCGGCGGCACCCGGCCGGATCGAGCCAGCCCGGACTCGAGCCCCTCCAGCAACGAGGTGCGCAACGAGGGGGTTTTCTGCAACGAGGTCAGCAACTCCAACGACTCCCCGAGCACCGCCGGGGTCGCGAACGCTTGCACGGCCACCGAGTCGGCCAGATCCCTCAGGGCATCGCCGCGAGGATCGGCCGGACTCCCGGACTCCCGGTGCTGGGGGCGTGCGGGTGAATCGATGCGGGCGGCATCGGAGAGGCGCTCCAACACGCGGGCGCCTTCACCCGGTCGCAGCGATCCCAGAACCGCGCGACGGGTCCAGGGGCTGGCGGCATCGCGCCAGTAGAGGGCGGATAGAGCCTCGACCGAGGCGGGAGTCCCGACCGAAGCCAACGACTGGGCTGCTTGGAAGCGGATGCGTGGCGCGGGGTCTCGCGAGAGCTCGAGGACCCGGGCCTGGAGGCCGGCTTCGGAGGCCAGCCAGGGTTCGGCCCAGCGCAGGGCGTTCTCGCGGACCCCGGGATGCGGGTCGGAGAGCCCCACCCTCAGATCGGCGGGCCGCAACGCTCCGAAGAGGCGCAGGGTGGCCAAGGCGTGCAACCGACCCTCCGCCGAAGCCTTCGATGTGACTAACCGACGGAGCGCGGGCACCGTCTGCAGGGCCCGACGCTCTTGCAGCAAACGTTGGGAGGTCAGTCGAACCCAGGGATTCGGATCGGCCAGGTGATCCACCCACTGCGCCGGGGCCATCGCCGCCAAGCGGGGCATTCGACGGGAGGCTCCACCGCGCGGGGTGATCCGGTGGATGCGACCGCGATCTTGTCCGGCCCGCAGGTCCAACGTGGCACGGACCTTCTGGGGAATGTAGTCGGGGTGCTCGATCACCTCCCGCTGCATGTCGAGCAGGTAAAGGGCTCCATCGGGACCGGTCTCCAAAGCCACCGGGCGGAAGGCTGGATCCCGGCTGGCCAGGAACTCCCGGTCCGAATCCTCGAAGGCCCGGGATGCCCGGAACACCGGGCCTTCCGGACGGATCACATCGCGGTGGACCACGTGACCCACCACATCGCAGACGAACACAGAACCCTGCAGGTCGCGGGGGAAGATCGGCGATTCGCACAGCCCCATGCCACCCGCGGCCGAGAAATGACCGGCCTGTTCGGGGTGATTGGGCCGTGTCTCGGGCTCGGCGATCGGAAAGATCCGGGCCATCTCGCCATGGTCGGAGATGCTGCCGGTGATCGACACCGTAGGGAACCCCGGGTTGCGCCGCGCATGGGCCAGCGGCAGGAACCGGTGCTGGATATGGTCGATGTTGTAGGTGGTGAAGCCGCGCCCCCAGGCATCGAAGACCAGGCCGAATCCCCCGCCCGTCTTCGCGGTCAACTCGACCTCTCCGGTATCCGGGTCGAAGGCGAAATCGTGGTCACCGAGTGTGACTGGCGGGCTTTCCCGCAGCGGCGAGGTCAACCGACCCCCGTTGCCCCCGTTGGCCACGTGCACCCGGCCGTCGAGGTGATAGCGGAGGCTGTTGGCCAACGAATCACTGACACCGAGACCCAAGCCACGAAGGACGACCGTGCGCCGGTCGGCCCGGCCGTCGCCGTCGACATCCTGAAGGAAGACGATCTCCGGGGGTGCGAGCGCGAGGACACCGTCGCGCCACGGCAGCACGCTGGTGGTGTAGCTGAGGTTGTCGGCGAAAAGCGTCGAGCGGTCGGGCCGCCCATCGCCGTCGGTGTCCGAGAGGCGTCGGACCGTGCTGCCCGGACGGCCGGACGGACCCGCTCCGTAGGGATAATCGCGACATTCGGCCACGTAGGCCGCGCCATCGGCGGCGAAGGCCAATCCCACCGGATCGACCACCTGAGGCTCGGCGGACCACACCTCCGATTCGAGTCTGGGATCGAGCGAGAAGTCGCTGGGCACACCCCTGTCCGATGAGGCCTGCGCACCGAAAAGCACCAAGACACCAAGTGAGCCTAGAACCCGGATCGATGCCTGACGAACGTTCACGAGCGGATCCTACGACCTGACTAACCAGCTTCAACCCGCGATCTTCCGACCTCGGTCCGCGGTGGACGGCCGCCGCGTCAAAACCTGGAAGCGGTGGATGATGCACAGCCGCCACCGTTGGATTTTTTTGGGCGATCCATTGACCTCCATCCGAAGACCTTCAACTGCCCAGGTGCCGGGTCAGAAAGTCGCGGATCACCGAGATCTCCGCCTCGCCCGCCACGGTGTGGGCCTTGGCAAATTCGCGCCATTCGAGGTCCAAGCCGGCCTCCTTCAAGGCCTGCGCCTGGGCGCGGACCGGCATCATGGGCACCACCGGATCCTGAGTGCCGTGGGTGAACAGGGCCGGA
Source organism: uncultured Verrucomicrobiota bacterium (assembly GCA_903858835.1). Taxonomy (GTDB): domain Bacteria; phylum Verrucomicrobiota; class Verrucomicrobiia; order Limisphaerales; family UBA9464; genus SXXZ01. The sequence continues at coordinate 38 of CAIOKD010000248.1, read as the reverse complement.
ACCCTTCGGGCCTCCGGGCCCAACTCGCGGAGGAGCGT
>CAIOKD010000247.1 GCA_903858835.1 uncultured Verrucomicrobiota bacterium | reverse complement strand
GTAGGTGTCGGTGGTGGTGATGAATTGAACGGGCTTGGCCGGCTGGAATTCGATGCCGGCGCGGCGGGCCACCTCGGCCCGGAACCACTCCACACCCTTTTCCTGCAGGACGTACTTGAGGCGGGCGTGCTTGCGGTCGGTGCGGTCGCCGAAGTCGCGGAAGACGGTGAGCACGGCCTTGGACACCTCGACCAGCGCCGAGCGCGGGAAGAATCCAACAACGTCGGCCAGGCGCGGGTAGGTCACGGTGTTGCCGTGGCTGCGGCCCATGCCGCCACCGGCGGTGAGGTTGTAGCCGACCAATTCGCCGTTCTGGACGATGGCGATGAAGCCCATGCACTGGGTGAAGATGTCGATGTCGTTCACCGGCGGGATGACGAAGCCGACCTTGAATTTGCGCGGGAGATAGGTCTTGCCGTAGAGCGGGTCGACGAAGTCCTTGTTCTCTGGCGTGTCGAGGTTGAGCTGCACGCCGTCGATCCAGATGGAGTGGTAGGCCTTGGTCTGCGGCAGCAGGGCCTCCGAGACCTTCTTGGAGTCCTCGTACACCTGCTGGCGGGCGACGCTGATGGCCGGCATGGGCGAGGCCATGACGTTGCGGTTCACGTCGCCGCAGGCCGCCAGGGTGTCGATCATGGCCTGGTTGATCTCGCGCATGAGCGGGCCGAGGCGGTCCTTGACCACGCCATGGAACTGGACGCTCTGGCGGGTGGTCAGACGGAGGGTGTTGTTGGCGCGTTGGGTGGCCAGGTCGTCGAGGGCGATCCATTGGCGGGCACTCAGGACGCCGCCCGGGATGCGGCCGCGGATCATCCAGATGTACTGCTTGCCGCTCTTGCGCAGGTCGCGGTCGTCCTGCTGGTAGATGCCGTGGAACTTGAGGAACTGCTCGTCGTCGGCCGAGAAGCAGGCGGCCGAGGTGTCGGCCAGGGTGGCGGCGATGTTGCCGGCCAAGGTCGGGATGGCCGTCTTGAGTTCTTCGTTGCGGCTGGGCTTCTTCTCGGGGGTGGCGGCGTTGCTCATGGACTGGATGCCCGTCTTTGCGAGGCGACAGGCGGCGAGATCATCGCTGTCGGCCGCTCCGAATCAATGGCGGAAAATACGGATACCCGACGCTTTTGATAGGATTTGCCCGGTGGCGCCGCCGCGCAACCGGGACAGGGACGGGAGTCGGTCCTCGGGACTCCGAGGCTGAAATTCGGTTTGCCGCTGGCGTCGCCAGTCCGCCAGATTGTGGCCATGCAATCGACGTTCACGGGGCCGGTCTATGTGGTGGGAGACAACATCGACACCGACCAGATCATCCCGGCCCAGTTCCTGAACCTGATTCCGACGATCCCCGATGAGTACGAGAAGCTCGGCGCCTATGCGCTGTGGGGCCTGCCCGACTCGCTGTACCCGACGCGTTTCGTGAAGGAAGGCGCCTTGGACACGGAGTATCCGATCGTGATCGCCGGGCGGAACTTCGGCTGCGGCAGTTCGCGCGAGCATGCGCCGATCGCCATGGGTTCGGCCAACTGCGAGGTGGTGGTGGCCGAGAGCTACGCGCGTATCTTCTTCCGGAATTGCGTGGCGACCGGTGAGGTGTACCCGGTGGAGACCGAGTCGAATCTGCGGGAGCATTTCAAGACGGGCGATGTGGCGACGGTGGACATCGATACGCAGACGATCCGCCATCACGGGACGGGCAAGACGTATTCGCTGAAGCCGCTGGGTGAGGTCCGTCCGGTCATCGACGCGGGCGGCATCTTCGATTACGCCCGGCAAAGCGGCATGATCCCCCAGAAAGCCTGAGGGCTCCGCGGGACCGGGCCTGCGTTCGCATGGAAGCTCGGACAAGGATCCCGCTCCGCTTCGGTGGGGGGCCAGCCCATGGACACCACCTGGGCACTCCAGAAGGAACGGGGACGGGAGGGATTCGGGATTCCATGGTCGCAGGCTCGCTCCGCGGGACCGGGCCTGCGTTCGCATGGAAGCTCGGACAAGGATCAAACGTTCGCGCTGCGCGCGAGGGGTTGGGAGTGATCGCTTCCCGAGCTCACTCCGACCCGATCCCGCTACGCAGGTCTTGCCTTGGAGACTCCGGGCTCAGTGGGGAGAGCTTTAAAACCTTCGCCTTCGGCCTTGTTCAGGCTGAGGGTCATTGGCATTGGCTCGGCGGCCGTGCTCCGGCCGATGGCTATTGGCTCGGCGGCCGTACTCCGGCCGATGGCTATTGGCTCGGCGGCCGTACTCCGGCCGCCTCCAACCCCCGAAGGACCGCGCACAGGGTGTCGAGGCGGGGGGTGGGAGTTCCGGTGCGACGGGCCTGGCGCTGGGGTTCGTAGAAGATGGCGTCGAGTTCCATGGGGCGGCCCATCTCGAAGTCGATGACGGTGGAGGGACGGTAGGCTCCCATGGTGACGGTGCGCTCGAGTTCCGCGTCGGCGTAGGCGGGATCGATGGGATGTCCAAGGGCGGTGGCGATGGCAATGGTCTCGCCCATTAGTTCGCGGGCGAGAGTACGCCAGGCAGGGGTTTCCAGAACATCCTTCGCCGAGAGGGCCGGATCAAGGGGATGACCAGGACTCCATTGGCCTCGCGAAACACTGTCGAGGCCGGATGACCCGGCCACGCCAAGTCCGTTGAAGGGGATGTTCCAGACGAGCTTGCGCCAACGGGCCTGCCGCAGGTCGGGACAGACCTCGCAGGGGATTCCCGCGGCCTCGAACGCGGTGGCCAGGGAACGGGTGCGGTCGGTGGGACCCCCGAGGTGTTCGCCGAGAAGGATGGTTCCCCGGTCGATGTGACGGATGCGACCCGGGGCCGTGCGGTTTAGGCTGACCAGGCAGAGGCCTCCCAGGACCTGCTCCGGGGCAACGATCCGGGCCAGGGCCTCTTCGTTGCCGAGGCCGTTTTGGAGGGTGAGCACCGCGGTCTGCAGGCCCACCCATCCGGGAACGAGTCGTGCGAATTCGGCGTTGGCCGTGGTCTTGAGACCGATCAGGACCAGGTCGACCGGTCCGGCGGATTCGGGGACGCGGAGGCACTTCGGGCGGGCATGGAGATCCCCATCCCGGACGCTCGAGATGTGGACCCCGTCGCGGGCCACCACGTCGTGGTCGGCCCGCAGTTGGAACCATACCTCGTGTCCAACTCGGGACAGCAGGGCACCGTAGTAGCTGCCCAGCGCCCCGCACCCGATGACGGCGATCTTCATCGAACCCTGTCGACAGCCCAGGATTTCAGAGGGCCGCGACGATGGCGGCGCCCATCTCGCGGGTGCCCACGCGGCGGGCACCGGACTCGCTGGCCGAGAAGATGTCGCCGGTGCGCAGGCCCTGGGCAATGGCCTTGCCGACGGCGGCATCCACGGCGTCGGCCGCGGCGTTCAGGCCGAAGCTGTAGCGCAACATGAGGGCGACCGAGAGGATCTGGGCGATGGGGTTGGCGAGGTCCTTGCCGGCGATGTCCGGGGCGGTGCCACCCGCGGGCTCGTAGAAGCCGAAAGTCTGCTGGCCGCTCGTGGCCCCCAGGCTGGCGCTGGGGAGCATGCCGAGGGAACCGGCCAGGGCCGCGGCCTCGTCGCTGAGGATGTCGCCGAAGAGATTCTCGCAGAGCACCACGTCGAACTGGGTCGGACGGAGCAGGAACTGCATGGCGCCGTTGTCGACGAACATGTGCTCGAGGGTCACATCGGGGAATTCGCGGGCGATGCGGGTGACCACCTCGCGCCAGAGCACGCCGTTCTCCAGCACGTTGGCCTTGTCGATGCTGGTGAGCTTCTTGCGACGCAACTGGGCGGCCTTGAAGCCGACGCGGGCGATGCGCTCGATCTCCGAGGTGGTGTACACCATGGTGTCGATGGC
>CAIOKD010000246.1 GCA_903858835.1 uncultured Verrucomicrobiota bacterium | reverse complement strand
TGGTGCCAGGGGGGAGAATCGAACTCCCGACCAAGGGCTTATGAGTCCCCTGCTCTACCGCTGAGCTACCCTGGCATGGTGCCCGTCCGACGCGGGCCAGTTGGATAGGCCATGGGCCGGGGGGCGCACAAGCCTGTTTTACAGAGGATTTATTCCGCGACCGAACCATCACGTCTCGGGACACACCCCTGGCCGCCCCGAAGCCCGGCCCAAGATCGCCGGCAGAGTCGGACTCAGACCCGGGTTACCCACTTGAAATCCTCGGCCACGGCCTTGATCGAAGTCAGGTTGCGGCGGTCGAACAGATGGCGCGCGGCCCTGAGAAATTGTCCCTGCTTGAGAGCCTTCCAGGTGTCCATGGCGTTGACCGCCACAAACTGCAACACGCTCGGGTCGCGGTAGCAGTCGATCATGCAGCGGGTGCAGCCGTCGCGCACGAGCTTCGACTCGTCCCACTCGTACACGGTGCACATCGGGGTCTCCCAGAAATGGCAGCGGTACAGGTTGAGGTGCCAATCGAGGTAGAAATACTTGAAGCCGCCCAGGCAGCCGAACTGCTCGGTCTCGCCGCGCAAATGGCGCTGCATCTCGTCGAGCGACTCGGTCGGGTTGACCACAGGGTAGCCGCTGCGGTGCTTCATCCGTTTGATCTTCTCGAAGACCTCGAGCAACTCGTCCTTGGTGAAGCTCACCAGTCCGCCCTCGCTGAAGCTCAGGTAGCTGCTCTTCAGGTCGGTGAGCGGGTAGCTGAAGGTGCAGTTCTGGAAGCCCAGCGACTCGAGGAATGCCGGAAGCTTGTCGTAGTCTTCGATGAGCTTGCTGGCGGTGATGCTGGCGGTGGTCTGGACCCCCAGGCCGAGGAAGAACTCGTTGGCCCGGCGGATCTTGGCGCACACGTCCTTCAGTCCGCGGTTCTTCTCATGGGCCGCGATGTCGTGGGCGTCGATCGACATGATCACGCTGCTCAGTCCGTCGCTGGCCAGGGCGCGCATGTTCTCCTCGGTCCACAGGCCGCCATTGGTACAGATCATGGGCTTGATCCCCTGACGGGCCGCGTAGCGCACCATCGCCCGCAGGTCGCGGTGGACCAGCGGTTCACCGCCCACGAACAGCAGGTAGCCGATGTGGTTGCGGACGGCGATGTCGATGACGTCCTTGGCCTCCTGCAGGGTCACCGAACGACGCTTCTTGGGGTCGAACTGGCTGCGCGCGAACCCGCAGAACCCACAGTCGGCATTGCAGATGTTGGTGATGGCGAACTGGAGGTAACCGGGACCGCCATGGTCGAGCACCTCGCCCACCAGCTTGAAGATCGAGGTCTTGGGGCGCGGCACCGGCACCGAGAAATCTTCCCCGGAAGCCACCCCGGTCGCCGGTGGATTCACGGACACACTGTCGAAGGCGGCGTCACTCATTGAAAACGCGGAGACCTTCAGGTCGGGAGGCTCCGGCGGCAACCCTTTGTTCGTGACCTCCCAGATCCGAGGACCCGGGGTCGAAACCAGGATTTCCGGACCCTGGCGATCAATCCCGGTCGGTGCGCTCCGCGAGGAACACCCCCTCCTGGCCCGAATCGGCGATCCAGGATTGAACGCACCGAAGACCCTGGGCGCTGAAGAGGGGTTCCAGGGCCTCCCGGGTGTAACGCCACGAGAAGAAAAGCCGCAGGCGATCCCCCACCCCCAAGGCGAAGGTCTCTTGGTCGAGGATCAACGCCGAGGGCCGTTGCACCACCCAGTCGGCCGCGATGCGTGCGCACCCCGCCCCTGCGGCATCGCGCTCGATGCGGAACTCCACCGCGCCGGCATCGGGGGCCACCCCGTGGTCTTCCAACAGCGTCCGCAGCCAGAGCCGGGTCTCGGGATTGTCGTACTGGGGCAGCACCGTGCGGACGCCGGTCTCGAGGTCCGGGCCCGGGGCGAGGTTGGCGCTGAAGAGCACCCGGTCCCCGGGACGCATCCAAGCCGCCAGGCGTGGGACGATGAAGCCGGGTTCAAAATTGGGCAGCATGCCGAAGAGCGTGAACCATCGGCGGGCTCCGGGTGGGGTCCAGGGTCCGATGGCCGCAGGCAGGTCGTCGGAGTCGATGAGGTCGGCGGCGATGCCGTGAACCCGAAGGCCCGGCACCTTCGCCAAGGCCGCCCCACGGGCGATCAACACCAGGGGCACGCTCACATCGACCGGCAGGTAAATCCCGGTTCCGCCCCGAGCGGCCAGTGCGGCCGCCACGCGGGCCTCCTTGTGGCCGCTGCCACAGCCCAGGCCGATGCAAGCCCAGGGAGCCGAGGCGTCGGCGGCCAGGCTCGCGACCGATTCGGCGGCCGCCCGGTCGTAGATCGACCGCGCGTCCTCGGCATGGAACGCCGGCGAGTGGGCGGCATGCACCTGCATCCAGCGATGGGCCCGACGGGCGGTGTCGTAATGGAACGCCCCATGGATGCGGCGGGTCTGGAACGAGGCCCTCAGCCGGGCCTGGATCGCCTCGGGAAAGAGGCTCGGATGGATATCGACCGATACGCAGGGCGAAATCATGGGCAAGGAGTTCACAGACGATGGGGCCAACATTCGACTCCGACCTTCTTGGCCACCTTGCGGAGATCGGCATCGAGCGTGGCCAATGGCAGGTGCTTCCGCATCGCCAACTCCAGGTAGGCTCCATCGTACAGCGTGAGTTGGTGGCTGCGGGCCAGAGACAATGTCTCCGAAAGCGCCCGAGAACCGGTTTCCCGGTCGGTCTCGATGGACAGCGAATCGAGGATCGCCAGGAAATGCGCGGAATCCCCGGCGGTGCACCGCTTGCGGCGTTCGCCCATCAACAGCGTGTTGGCGACCTCCAAAGGCCAGTGGCCCGCGACCAAGGCGGAACCACCCTCCGACAGTCGATCGAGCAAAGCGTCGGTGGCCGGAGTGGCCTCACCGTCGAAGAACCAGGCCATGGTCACCGAGCAATCGAGCACAAAGGTCGCGCTCATCGACGCCCCTCCTCGCGCCACTCGCGCAGTTCGGCGTTGGAGGCGGAACGTCGGGACCGTCCGGCCCTCATCGAGGCGATGGCTTCGACGACCTCGCCACGGCCGGCGCGTTTCACCGGAACCAACCGTGCGATCTCGGCGTCATGCCGGGTGATGACGAACTCCTCACCCTGGCTGACCCGCTCGATCAACTCCGACAGCCTGCTCTTGGCCTCGGCCAGGGGCACTGGTACGACCCATGCGCTCATACGGTCGAACCTAGCAGACTAGTCTCTGACTAGTCCAACGGGTTTCCATGGTCGGAGAACGATATCCCGGATTCAAACGCATCGATGACCCGCCGATTCTTTCAAGACGCCAGCGCCGGCCTCTGCTTCCATGGCGCGGTTGAGCGGACGCCCCCATCTCCCTTGTTGATGGTGCCCAGGTACCGCAAACCCCGACTCGATTTCCATCACCATGACCATCACCCGCATCTTCGCCCATCAGGTGGATCTTCCGCTGCACGAGACGACCTACAAATGGTCGGGCGGCAAGTCGGTCACCGTCTTCGACAGCACCATCGTGGGCGTCG
>CAIOKD010000245.1 GCA_903858835.1 uncultured Verrucomicrobiota bacterium | reverse complement strand
CCTTCTGGAGGAAGATGGCCTCCTCGGGGCAGACCTCCTGGCACATGCCGCAGAAGATGCAGCGGAGCATGTTGATCTCGAACTCGCGCGGCATCTTCTCGGCGTTCCGCCGATCGGCAGCCTGGCCCTCGGGACCGGGCGGCGTGATGCGGATGGCCTTGGGCGGGCAGACAAACTCGCAGAGCTGGCAGCTCACGCACTTGGTGGCCCCATCCTGATCCTTCACCAGGTAGGGGGCGCCGCGGTAGCCCTCGGGCACCACCCAGCGCTCCTCGGGATACTGCATCGTCACGGACTTGCCCTTGAAGACCGTGTCCGCGAAGTGCTTGGCCGTGACCTTGAGGCCGCCAAGGATGGCCGGCAGGTAGGTCCGCTCGTAGAAGGTCAGCGGGGCGCGATCGACGACTTTGGTGCTCATGGGTGGGCTGGGCGGATCAGGAGTTGAACAGGGCGACCACCAGCGCGGTCACCACGATGTTGGCCAAGGCCAGGGGGATGAACCGGCGCCATCCGAGGTCCATCAGCTGATCGTACCGGAAGCGCGGGAGCATCCAGCGCACCCAGATGAACACGATCATGAAGAAGGCCATCTTCGCGAAGAAGACGCCGATGTGGATGAGGCCCACCAGCAGGGAATTGGCCGGGAGGTTCAGGGCATCGATGAAGGGCAGCGTCCAGCCGCCGAGGAACAGCGTCACCATCATGGCCGCCGAGGCGATCATGTTGGCGTACTCGCCCAGGAAGAAGAGGGCGAACTTCATCGAGCTGTACTCGGTGTGGTAACCACCGACGAGTTCGGACTCGGACTCCGGCAGGTCGAACGGCAGGCGGTTGGTCTCGGCGAAGGCCGCGATCAGGAAGATCACGAAGGCCAGCGGCTGCTTGAGGATCATCCAACCGTGCTCGGCCTGGTACCGGATGATGTCACCCAGGTTGAGGCTCTCGGTGAGCATGAAGATCGGGATCACGCTCATGCCCATGGCGATCTCGTAGGAGATCATCTGGGCGCTCGAGCGGATGCTCCCCAGGAACGGGTACTTGGAATTGGATCCGTAGCCGGCCAGCACAATGCCGTACACGCCCAGCGACACGATGCCGAAGGTGTAGAGGATGCCGACGTTGAGGTCGGCGATGACCATCTTCTGGGCTCCCAGGTTGGAGCCGAAGGGGATCACCGCGACGGTCAGGAGGGCCGGGATCACCGTGATGGCGGGCGCCAGCCAGAAATACACCTTGCGGACGTAGCTCGGGGTGAAGTCCTCCTTGAGCATGAACTTAAGGCCGTCGGCCGCCGGCTGGAAGATGCCCAGCTTGACCAGGAACGGGCCGACGACCGGCAGGTACTCGACGAAGAATGGGGCCGTGCGGTTCGGTCCGACGCGATCCTGGATCCACGCCGAGACCTTGCGCTCCACGAGGACCGCGTAGGCGACGGCGGTCATGACCACGCCGAAGACGACGCCGATCTTCAGCGCGCTGAAGAGGACCAGCTGCGCGGTCGGGCTGAGATAGTTGATGGCTTCCATGGTCGTTCAGATCTGGACCGTGACCCCGGCATCGCCCAGCCCGGCCCATTGGAGCCCGGCGAAGGCCGGCACCTCGGCGGCCATCCGGTTGAAGAGTCCCTCGAGAGTGCGTGGCGCGTCCTGTCCGGTCACCGACCGGACCAGTTCCAGGAGGAACTCCGACTCCGGGCGGGCGTCGCCCGGCGCCTCGACGGCCTTCTGGAACTTCTGCAGGCGTCCCTTGACGTTCACGAACGTGCCCCGCTTCTCGGCATGGGCCGCGCCCGGCAAGAGCAGGGTCGCCGCGGCCGTCGTGGCGTTGGGGAGGATGTCGCTGACGATCAGTGCGTCGAGCTTGGCCAGGAGCTCCGGGCCGATGCCCAGGCGGGTGACGTCCTCGCCGAAGACCACCAGCGTCTTGGTGCGTCCCTGGGCGATGCCGTCGGCGATCTTCGGCAGGTTGAACCCGAATTCGGTGAAGGCCATGCCGGTCAGGCGTACCCCGTTGCTGTTGGGGTTGCGGTCCTCGGACACCAGCAACCGATCGGGCTCGCCGTCGCGCGGCACCGAGTCGGTCAGCGCCCCGGTGTGGGCAGCCAGCTTCTTGAGGAGGAAGAGTTCCTCGTTGGTCTGCCGGGCCGAGACCACGAAGGCCACCGAGCCCTGGGCGGCCCCGGACAGGATGCCCGCGGCCGACTCGAGGGCGGCGTTCCAGGCGACGCGCTCACGGGCCCCGCCCGCCGAGACGCGCAGCACTTCCTTGAGGCGATCCGCACGGCCGACCCAGCGGTAGTTGAGACGGCCGGTGTCGCACATCCACGGCCCGTTGACGGCATCGTTCTCGCGCGGCTCGTACCGGTGGACGACTCCCTCGCGGGAACCGATGGTGATGTTGCAACCGGTGCCGCAACTGGTGCAGAGGCTCTTGGTCTCCTTGAGGAACCAGACCCGCATCTTGAAACGGAAGTCCTTGGAAGTCAGCGCGCCCACCGGGCAGAGATCGACGGTGTTGAGCGTGTAGTTGTTGTCGAAATGGCCCGGCTTGAAGGCGGCGATCGTGTTGTAGGAACCCCGGTTCACGATGCCCAGGGCGTCGTCGCCGGCGATGTCGCGGGTGAAGCGGATGCAGCGGGTGCAGAGGATGCACCGTTCGTCATCGAGGACGATGCGCGGCCCGAGGTCCACCGCCTTGGGCTTGTGCACCTTGGTCTCCACGAACTGGCTGCCGGCCTTGCCGTGCTGCACCGAGTATTCCTGAAGCTTGCACTCGCCGGCCTGATCACAGATCGGGCAGTCGAGCGGGTGGTTGATCAGCAGCGACTCCAGCACCGACTCGCGCATCTGCTGGGTGGCCTTGGAGTCGGCGTAGATCTCCATGCCCGGGGAGATGGGGGTGGCGCAGGCGATGGCGCCGCGGGGCGTGCCCGGCTCGTAGGGCAGCACCGACTTGGCGATCTTGGGCGTGCCATCCTCGTTGAGCACGGGCTTGCGGTCGGGGCCGATCATCGGCGTACCGAACTCCACCAGGCACATGCGGCAGTTGCCTGCGACCGGCAGCTTGTCGTGGTAGCAGTAGTGCGGGATGTCCACGCCAGCGATCTTGGCCGCCTGCAGCATGGTCGTCGGCGCAGGCTTGCCCTGCCAGTCGGGCATGGTCTTGGGCACCTGCACGGTCTTGCCGTTGACCTTCACGGTCATGGTCTCGACCGCCGGGGCCGCCGGAGCGGGGGCGGGTGCCGGAGGATTGGAGGGAGCAGCGGGGGCGGACATCGGAGATCAGTGGGTTTGAAGGCTTCCCGCGGCCGGGCGGGTGGCGTTCGACGGGTGCGACGCGGACGAAGCAGAGCCCGGGGCCTTCGCACGGGCCGCCTCGTCGGCCGCACCCTGGGCCTCGAACTCGTCGCGGAACTTCTTCACGAAGCTCAACACCGGCCAGGAGGCCGCCTCGCCGAAGGCGCAGATGGTGCGGCCCTGGATGTTCTGGGCGATATGGGTGAGGTAGTCGGCGTCGGCCTTGCGACCCTCGCCATGGCACAACCGGTGGGTGGCCTTGGCCAGCCAGAGGGCGCCCTCGCGGCACGGCGTGCACTGGCCGCAGCTCTCATGGGCGTAGAATTCGGAGAGGTTGCCGAGCGTCTCGACCATGCTGCGCGAATCGTCGAGCACGATGATGGCACTGGACCCGGACATGGTGCCCGCCTGCTGGAGCGAGTCGAAATCGTAGGGCAGGTCGAGCAGCGGCACATCGACCTTGGTCATCTGGCCGTCGGCCCCCTTGCGGTTGAGTTTGAAGACCTCGCCGGCCTTCAGGACCTTCGAAGAGGAACCGCCCGGGATGATCGCCTTGAGCGAGCGCCCCGGCTTGAGTCCGCCACCGAAGTTCTTGTCGAAGATCAGTTCTCCCAGCGTCACGCGGCCGACTTGGATCTCGTAGTAGCCGGGTTGCTGGACATCGCCGCTCAGGCTGACGATGCGGGTGCCGGTGTTGTTGGGCGTCCCCAGCTTGGCATACTCACCAGGCCCCATGAGCACGATGTGCTTCACGTGGCAGAGGGTCTCCACGTTGTTGACGATCGTCGGGCACATGTAGAGCCCGAGGACCGCCGGGAAATACGGGGGCTTGATGCGCGGATAGGCCCGCTTGCCCTCGAGCGACTCGATGAGGCCGGTCTCCTCGCCACAAATGTAAGCGCCGGCACCACGGTGGACATGGATCTCCAGGTCATAGCCGGTGCCCAGGATGTTCTTGCCCAAGAATCCGGCCGCCCGGGCCTCCTTGAGGGCCTGGTTCAGCAGCTTGGCCGCGTGGGGCATCTCACCCCGGATGTAGATGTAGGCCAACTTCACGTCATTGGCCCAGCACGAGATGATCATCCCCTCGATCAACTGGTGCGGATCCTTGTGGAGGATCTGGCGGTCCTTGAAGGTGCCGGGCTCGGACTCGTCGGCGTTGCAGATCAGGTAGATCGGCTTGCCGCTGCGGCGATCGACGAAACTCCACTTGAGGCCGGCGGAGAATCCGGCGCCGCCGCGACCGCGCAGGCCCGAAGCCTTGACGTCCTCGCGCAGCGCCTCTTGGGGGCTGAGCTTCTTGCCGTCGGGCAGGTCGCGGGCCGGCATGGCCAGCGCCCGCTTCAACGCCTCGTAGCCGCCGTGGCGCTGGTAGCACCCGATGTCGGGCGTGTAGCCCGGCTCGTCGAGGTCCTTGAGGATCAGCTTGAAGGGCCGGGGGCCGACCGGCGCCTGCGACACGGGAGGCCACGCCGATCCATCGGCATTCTTGACGTTCTGTGGGGAGGGGTCTGGCATGGCTTTGCTTGACTCAGAAACACTTCCTAGTAAGTTCGCGGCTTCGGTTCCGGCTGCCCGATGGTGTAATGGTAGCACAACAGTCTCTGAATCTGTTTGTCATGGTTCGAATCCATGTCGGGCAACCACTCCTCCGGACCGAAATCTTCCGAACCGAAACCCTCTGAGCTGAAATTCCCCCGGGGCGAGAAGTTACCCCAGGGCAAATTCCTTCAATCGATCCTGCTTCAGACGGCAAGACCCTGCTCGGAGCCACGGGCTCCGGGCGGTTGATCAGAGGGTTCACGGGGGCGCTCATGACTGGCTCAGGCGGCTTGGCCCTTCTTGAGGATGGCCTCGGCCTCGGCCGCGCCGACCTTGTGGTGCAGGTCTTCATTGACGAGCACGACCGGGGCGGTGCCGCAGCTGGCCAGGCACTCCACGAACTCGACGGTGAATTTGCCGTCCGGGGTGGTCTGCGGAGCATGGGCGTGGGGATCGAGCCCGAGCTTCGTGCAAAACCGCTCCCGCAACTCGGCACTCCCGGCCAGCGAGCAGCTCAGGGTGCGGCACACCTTGATGTGCGTCTTGCCCAGCGGCTCCTGGCGGAACATGGGGTAGAACGTCACCAACTCGTACACATTGATCGGCTGCAGCCCCAACTTGCGGGCGGTCCACTCCACGGCCTCTTTCGAGATGTACCCGAAGTGCTCCTGCAACGCGTGCAGGAACATCAGCGAGGCACTCCGCTTGACCGGATAGTGCGTGGTGAGCTCGTCGAGCTCGGCTTCCAAACTGGCGGGGACGGAAAAGCTCATCGTTGAAGTCCGTTGAAGTCCGGTTAGCGGTCGCACTCGCCCATGACGAAGTCGAAGGAACCCAGGATCGAGACCACGTCGCTCATGAGGTGGCCCGGTAGCACCGCCGGGAGGATGCCCAGGTTCACGAACGATGGAGCGCGGATCTTGAGGCGGTAGGGCGTGCCACCCCCGCGGCTGTTGATGTAGAAGCCGAGTTCGCCCTTGGGGTTCTCGGCGCCGAAATAGACCTCGCCGGCCGGGGCGTTGACGCCCTGGGTGACGATCATGAACTGGTGGATCAGCTCCTCCATGCTGGTCAGCACCTTGTTCTTGGGAGGCAGCACGACCTTGCCGTCGGCCACGTTGATGGGCTCCTTGCCCGCGTTGTCGGGGCCGCCGGGCAGGCGGTCGAGGCACTGGCGGATGATGCGCACGCTCTGGCGCATCTCCTCCATGCGGACCAGATAGCGGTCGTAGGAATCGCCCACCGAACCGATCGGGACGTCGAAGTCGAGGTCCTTGTAGATCAGGTAGGGATGGGCCTTGCGAACGTCGTAGTCGACGCCGCTGCCCCGCAAGTTGGGACCCGTCAGGCCGTAGTCGATGGCCAGCTCCTTGGAAATCACGCCCACGTCGCGGGTGCGGTCGACGAAGATCCGATTGCGGGTCAGGAGCGTCTCGGACTCGTCGAAGTTGACCACCACCTCGTCGAGGAACTTCCGCACGGCGGCCACCCATCCCGGCGGACAATCGCGGGTCATGCCGCCGATGCGGGTGTAGCTGGTGGTGAAGCGCGCCCCGGTGAGGGCCTCGCACAGGTTGTAGATCTTCTCGCGCTCGGTGAAGGTGTGCAGGAACACCGTCAGGGCGCCCACGTCCATGGCGAAGGCGCCCAGGCCCAGCAGGTGCGCGGAGATGCGGGCCAACTCGCAGCAGATCACCCGCAGGTACTGGCAGCGCGGGGGCAGCTGGGTGTCGATGCCCATGAGCTTCTCGACGGCCAGCGCGTAGGCCACGTTGTTGGCCAGGGGCGCGAGGTAGTCCAACCGGTCCGTGTAGGGCACGAACTGGTTGTAGGTCATGTTCTCGGCAATCTTCTCGTCACCCCGGTGCAGGTAGCCCACGTCGGGAATCGCCTTGGTGATGGTCTCGCCGTCGAGCTCGATGACGATGCGCAGCACGCCATGGGTCGAGGGGTGCGACGGGCCCATGTTGAGCACCAGCTTGTCGCCGTGGAGATCGAGAAGCTCTTCGCCAGGGGCTTGCCCCCCGGATTGCACGGCCTCGGCGGAACGGGCCGCGGCATCCTTGAATTCGATGGTTTGGGTGGCCATGGCTTATGCTTCGGGGGTGCGGACGCGAGGCTCGCGGGCCGCGGAATCCTTGCCGCCCGGCAGGGTCACGAACGGACCACCCTCGAGGGGCGCGGGTCGGGTGAAGGCCGTGTCGGGGAGGACCGTGGGCTTGCCCGCCAGAGGGAAGTCCTTGCGCAGCGGAAAGTGCGGGTAGCCCTCCCACATGAGGATGCGGCGGAGGTCGGGGTGCCCCCGGAAAACGATGCCCATCATGTCGTAGGCCTCGCGCTCATGCCAGTCGGCCGTCCGCCAGACCCCGGACACGGTGGGAAGCTCGGAGCGCTCCTCGCCGACGTGGGTCTTAAGCCGGAGATGCCGCCCATGGCCGATCCCGGAAAGCTCATAAACCACCGTCCAGCGGGGATCGTCGCCGTAGTTGTCGACGCTGCTCAGGTCGAGCAGAAGGTCGAACCCGAGGGCCGACTTGGCATGCCCGCAGACCTCGGCAATGCGCTCCGGATCGGCGATGGTCACGGTGACTTCGCCCCGGAATTCGAGGGGCTCCGAGATCAGGTCGCCAAACTTCTCGCGAAGCTGGCCGGCAAGTTCGAGGGAGGTCGGCACTGGGAAGGGAAAGGGATCAGGGTTTGGGTTGGACGACCTCGCCATGGGCGCCCAGTTGCAGGCCCATCCGGCCGTACTTCTCTGGTGCCACGTCGCGCTTGAGGTCGTGGGTGATCGGCTCGCGGGCCACCTTGTCCTGGAGACGCATCAGGGCGTCGAGCAGGGCCTCGGGCCTCGGGGGGCAACCGGCCACGTAGATGTCGACCGGAAGGATCTGGTCGACCCCTTGGAGCACGGCGTAGCTGCGGTACATGCCACCGGTCGAGGCGCAGGCGCCCATCGCGATGACCCACTTGGGCTCGGCCATCTGCTCATAGATGCGGCGGACGGCCAGGGCCATCTTGTAGGTCACGGTGCCGGCCACGATCATCACGTCGGACTGGCGCGGAGAGAAGCGCATGACCTCGGAACCGAAACGGGAGATATCGAAGCGGCTGGCGCCGACGGCCATCAGCTCGATGCCGCAGCAGGCCAGACCCATGGGCATGGGCCAGAGGGAATTCTTGCGGAACCAATTGAGGGCCGCGTCCACCGTGGTGTGAACCACCTCTCCCTCGATCTTCGAGTTG
Organism: uncultured Verrucomicrobiota bacterium; assembly: GCA_903858835.1. Classification (GTDB taxonomy): domain Bacteria; phylum Verrucomicrobiota; class Verrucomicrobiia; order Limisphaerales; family UBA9464; genus SXXZ01. Next base: position 2,109 of record CAIOKD010000245.1, on the reverse strand, counting down.
TACCCGAACTCCGCGGTGGTCTTGCCGCCGATCACGGCTGGGGACGTTGCATCCATAAACCAAAAGGGCGGGGAGTGTTCCCCGCAGACGGCGCAAACTATGTTTCCGATCGCGGGTGCAGCAAGCGGCTTTTGTGAATTTTTTCACAAAGTCGCCGAGATTCCGGAAAAGTCGGCCCCTGCGAACGACCCATCCCACTCTGGACCGTCCAATGGGCGATCCAAGAACCAGATGTTGGTTGAGAGGATTTTTGACCGACCCTTCGCCACCGTCTCATGTCCGGGGCCTCAACTCAGGGACAAATCGTCTCGGGCGCAGAGGCGAACGGACCGGACCGATGGTTGGGATAGGTCGATTCCATGGATTTATTCCTTGGGTTCAAAAACGGGCGTTGACACCCATCCCACGGTTTGCTTCATTCGACGTCCCCCTTTTTCAGGGGAAGCTTTTATGTACGCTGTTCTGGAAACCGGCGGTAAGCAGTACCGCGTCGCCTCTGGCGACACTCTCGAGATCGAACTCCTGCCCGCCGCCGCGGGTCAGACCCACACGTTCGACCGCGTCCTCCTCATCAACAAGGAGGGCAAGGTCACCGTCGGCACCCCGGTCATCGCCGGCGCGACGGTCAAGGCCGACGTGGTCGAGCACATCCGCGGCGACAAGGTCATCTCGTTCAAGATGCGTCGCCGCAAGGGTTATCACAAGAAGATCGGCCACCGTCAGGAACTGACCGTGGTGAAGGTCACCGAGATCAACGGTTAATTCCGGGACAATCAGTCACGGGACAGTCAATCATCGTCATGCAGTGCTGCGGATCCACGATCCGCTGACAACAAAGATTCAGGTTTTATGGCTCACAAGAAAGGTCAAGGCAGTTCCCGCAACGGGCGCGACAGCGTCAGCAAGCGTCTGGGCGTCAAGGCGTTCGGTTCCGAGTTCGTGACGGCCGGCAGCATTCTGGTCCGCCAGCGCGGTTCCAAGTTTTCGGCCGGTTCCAATGTCGGCACCGGCCGCGATTGGACCCTGTTCGCCCTCACCGACGGCACCGTCCAGTTCGACAAGGCCCGCTCCCGCGTGAGCGTGGTTCCCGCCGCCGTGGCCGCCTGATCGGTCCCCGGGGATGCGCCCCTGATCGACCCTCCCGAGCAACCCCTGTTTGATCGGGAACGAAGATCGGGCGGTCCCTGCGACCATTCAGGGCGACCACTCTCTGAAAGAGACTTCCGGCCGCAGCGCGTTCCCGCACTTGCGTCGCCGGCACTTTCCTGGGCGAGGCTCCTCGGGGCCTCGCCCGTTTCTTTTTTCACCCCTGCTCCACGGAGCCTCGCTTTTCCCGTCCGTTTCCCCACTCTCAGGCCATGTTCGTCGATGAGGTCAAGGTCTACGCCCGTGCCGGCCACGGCGGCAAGGGCGCGGTCGCCTTCCACCGGGAGGCCTACATCCCCAAGGGCGGTCCCAGCGGGGGCAATGGCGGCCGCGGCGGAGACGTGATCCTCGAGGCCGACCACGACCTCAACAATCTCATCCAGCAGTTCTTCGTATCCAACCTGTTGGCCGAGAACGGCCAAGGCGGGATGGGCAAGGGCATGGACGGCAAGGCAGGCAAGGACCTGATCATCAAAGTGCCCTGCGGCACCATCGTCTGGCGGCTGAATCAGGAACCTGAATCGCCCGACGACCTCCCCGACTCCGAGGATTCGGAGGAACCGCTGATCATCTCCGCCGCGGGAACCGACCGGCCGGTCATCCGCAATTCCGGAGGCGTCCAGGCGGTGGAACTGGATCTCGGAGCCGAGGATGACGACACCCGGAGTGGCTCCCAGAAACGCGACGCCCAGAAGGGCGAGCGGGTGTGCGACCTCACCGAGCACGGCCAGCGCTTCATCCTGTGCAAGGGCGGCCGCGGCGGCCTCGGCAACCGCAATTTCGCCACCGCCGCCCGGCAGACCCCCCGATTCGCCCAACCTGGTGAGGCTGGCGACGAGGGCGGCTTCCTCTTCGAACTGCGCATGATCGCGGAGGTCGGGCTGGTGGGCTACCCAAATGCCGGGAAATCCACGCTGCTGAGCGCCATCTCCAAGGCCCGCCCGAAGATCGCGGCCTACCCCT
>CAIOKD010000244.1 GCA_903858835.1 uncultured Verrucomicrobiota bacterium | reverse complement strand
GACCTATTTGTCCTGTGAGTGGGGACAGTGAATAAATCTGAACCACGTCCAAATTCCAGGGCCCTTTCAATATCCCATGTCCGATCAACCCCAAGCACTGTGGCAGGCTGCCCAGCAGACTCTCCGTGGTATGCTCAAGACGGAGCTGTACAACCTGTGGTTCGCCCCGGTGACCGCCCGTTGCCTTGATGGCGACACCCTGACCCTCGAGGTCGCCGATGAGTTCTGCGAGTTCTGGTTGAAGGACAACTACTTGGATGTCCTACGTTCGGTGGTCAGCCGGGTGGCGATTCGACCCATTCAGGTGAATTTTGCCATTCGCACCGGCGAGGCCTGCGTAGAGACACCGGTCCAGCGTGAAACCGTGACCGAGGCGGCCCCGAAGGTCCGATCGGTGCACGCCGAGGCGAAGGCCCAAGAATCGGCGGCCCCACAGAACCGGGAGGGTGCCCGCAAGTCGGAATCCTTGTTCAACCCGAACAACACCTTCGAGACCTTCGTGGTCGGTGCCAACAACCATCACGCGCACGCCGCCTGCATGGGCGTGGCCCAGAAGCCCGGTCACACCTACAATCCCCTGTTCCTATTCGGGGGCGTGGGCCTCGGCAAGACCCACCTGCTGCAGGCGATCGGCCACCATGTCCTGGCCAACAAGAAGAACGCGCGGATCGGGTATCTTTCCTGCGAACGGTTCACCAACGAGTTCATCGAAGCTCTTCAGAACAGCCAGTTGACGAAGTTCCGGAAGAAGCATCGCGAGCTCGATGTACTGCTGATCGACGACATCCAGTTCCTGCAGGGCAAGGAGCGCATCCAGGAGGAGTTCTTCCACACCTTCAACGCCCTGCATGATTCCCACAAGCAGATCGTCCTGACCTGCGACCGTCCCGCCAACGAGATCCAGGGCCTGGAGCAGCGTCTGATCTCCCGATTCGAGTGGGGAATGACGGCCGACCTGAAGGCTCCGGATGTCGAGACCCGCCTGGCCATCCTAAACAAAAAGGTCGCCGCGCTCAGTGTGAACCTGCCCGAGGAGATCATCCTCTTCTTGGCCAACCGGATCCGGACCAACATCCGCCGACTGGAAGGGGCTCTCGTGCGCGTCGCCGCCTACGCCCAGATCTCCGGAAAACCGCTCAACCTTGAGACGGTCGAGACCCTCCTTCGGGAGATCCTCCAGGAGGAAGGCAAGGTCGCAATCTCGGTGGGGGAGATCCAGAAGCGCGTGGCCGATTATTTCGATATCCGCTTGGCCGACATGACGAGCAAGCGGCGCCCCGAGAACATCGCCTTCCCCCGCCAGATCGCCATGTACCTCACCCGGCAGCTCACCGAGCATTCACTCTGCGCTATCGGCGAGTCCTTCGGTGGCCGAGACCACGGCACCGTCTTGCACGCTTGCCGTCAGGTCCGCGACCGGATGGAGGTGGAGTCCAAGGTCCGTCAGGACGTGGGCTACCTTGAGAAGCAGCTCACCCGCTGAACCGGGCAAACCGGCCACGCCGAGGTTTCGGTCGAAACCTCGTCCGATATCTCGACTGGAAACCCTGCCTGCGGCCGGACACCCTCCACTCGTGTCCACCCGACGTGCCATTCTGGCCGTGCTACTGGGCCTGCTGTCCTTGCGGGTCGCCTGGGGCGGGCCGGCGGTCGGTTTCGAGCGTTTGGTGCCGGAATCCACCGGGCTGGCCTTCACCAACCGGGTCCCTGATTCGCGCTATCTCACCAACCAGATCCCTCTGAACGGCTCGGGCGTTGCTTTGGGTGATGTGGATGGTGATGGTCGGCTCGAGGTCTTCTTTGCCGCGTACTCGGGCGGCAGCGCCCTATTCCGCAACCTGGGGAACTGGCGCTTCGACCGCGTCACCGACCTGGCCTTCGGGGGCGGGGCGCTTTCCTCACTCGAGGCGACCGGGGCCGTCTTCGCAGATATCGACGGCGACGGCGACCTCGACCTGATCCTCAACACCCTGGGCCAGGGAACCCGGATCCACCTCAACGACGGGTCGGGGCGCTTCACCCCGGGGGCGATACTGAACCCGGGGCGTGCCGGTTCGAGCCTCTCGCTGGCCGACGCCGATGGTGATGGAGACCTCGATCTGTACGTGGTCAATTATCGGAAGGAGACGGTCCGTGATGATCCCGGGGCCAAGTACTCCGTCCGCGAGGAGAACGGGCGCCAGCGGATCGTGGCCTACAACGGGCGATCCACCGCCGAGCCGGAACTGGTGGGTCGCTTCACAATGACCCCGGGTGGGCCCCGCGAGAACGGGGAGCCCGATGTGCTGTATCTGAACGACGGAAAGGGAGGTTTCTCGGAAGTATCATGGACCGGTGGCGCCTTCCTGACCTTCACGGGACGTCCCCTCGACTCCGCACCCCAGGATTGGGGGTTGAGCGTGTTGTTCCGGGATCTGACCGGGGACGGCCGGCCCGACCTTTACGTCTGCAACGACTTCCAATCCGAGGACCGTTTCTGGATCAACGAGACGTCCCCGGGAGGAACTCTGCGGTTCCGTGCGGCGGCGCCGATGGTTTTGCGCCACACCAGCGCCTTCTCGATGGGCATCGATGCCGCGGACATCGACCGCGATGGGATCGACGATTTCCTCGTGCTCGACATGCTCAGTCGCGATCACCGGCGCCGGAACACCCAGATGGACGGGGTGCCCCCCGGGTTCTACCAACCGGGCGTTTGGGACGATCGCCCGCAGTTTTCCCACAACACCTTGTTCCTCGGGCGGGGCGACGGGACCTTTGCCGAAATCGGCCGCCTGGCCGGACTCAGCGCCAGCGAATGGTCTTGGACCCCGATCTTCCTGGACGTCGACCTCGACGGTTACGAGGACCTGCTGGTCTCCAACGGTCACGAGATGGACATGCTGGACGTCGACGTGGCCGCCCGGGCCGAGGCCCGCAAATCCGGGCGTGCGATGGGTCATCGGGAGATGCTGGACATGCGGCGGATGTTCGCCCGGCTCGACACGCCCAACGCCGCCTTCCGCAATCGGGGAGACCTGACATTCGAGGATGTCACGCAGGCCTGGGGATTCGATGCCCCCGGGGTCGAGCATGGCATGGCCGCGGGCGATCTGGATGGCGATGGCGACCTGGATCTGGTGCTCAATACGCTGAACGGCCCGGCCAAGGTCTATCGCAACAAGGCCACCGCTCCCCGGTTGGCCGCTCGGTTGCGCGGGGCGGGCGGGAATTCCCGGGGCATCGGCGCCAAGATCCGGGTCAAGGCTCGGGGCCTCCCGGTCCAGTCCCAGGAGATGATCGCCGGTGGTCGCTACCTGTCGGGCGACGAGGCGATCCGATGTTTCGCCCTCGGCAGTGCCCCCGATGCGGAGGTCGAGGTGACCTGGCGCAACGGGCGGGTGACGCGACGTTCCGGCTTGGCCCCGGGCGTCGTTGAGATTCGGGAGGCCGACACCGCGCCGGCGGCCCAGCCTGTGGTCGCCGACCCTTGGTTCGAAGACGTTTCGGGGAGGTTGGCCCATGTCCATACTGACACGCCGTTCGACGAGTTCGGCCGCCAACCCCTGAAACCCTTCGACCTGAGCCAGGCGGGCCCCGGCGTGACGTGGGCCGACCTCAATGCCGACGGTTGGGACGACCTGCTCGTCTCGGCCGGGCAGGGCGGTGCGCTCGCTGTGTTCACCAACGATGCGCATGGGGGATTCTCGGCGCTGACGACCCCTGCCCTCCTCAAGCCCGCTTCGCGAGACCTGACTACCGTGATGGTGCTACGCGGCATGATCCTGGCGGGGATCAGCAATGCGGAAGACGGGGCCACCAATGGAGGTGCGATCCGGATCGTCGATCCTGCGTCCGGGATGAGTGGCGAGGTCCTGAGCGGCCGAGCCTGCCCGGTCGGTCCCATGGCCGCGGCCGATGTGGATGGTGACGGCGAACTGGAGATCTTCGTCGGGGTTCGGGAGGTCCCGGGCCGCTATCCGGAGCCGGCGACCTCCCTGCTGGTGCGCAACCGGGGCGGACGGTTGGGGGTCCAAGCGAGTTTCGAGAAACTCGGATTGGTCCATGGGGCGGTGTTCACCGACCTCGACGACGATGCCAAGCCCGACCTCGCCGTCGCCACCTCGTGGGGCCCTGTCCGACTCTTCCGCAATCGCGCGGGCGCGCTGGAGCCGTGGGATCCCCCCTTGCGTGGCGCTGGCTTGCCCAAGGAGGTCGAGCGGTTGTCGGACTGGACGGGGTTGTGGTTGGGCATCACCGCCGGCGACTTCGATGGCGACGGGCGCATGGACCTGGCCGTGGGCAACTGGGGGAGGAACCATTTTCTGGGGGCCTCGGCCACGCATCGTCCGCTTCGAATCCGCCATGGGGATCTCCAGGGCGATGGTCTCTGGGATGTCCTCGAGAGCTATGTCGGAGCCGATGGGCGGGATTGGCCCGTCCGCAAACGACCGGCTCTGGCCGGGTTGATTCCGGAGGCTGCCGCCCGTTTTCCCGACTCGGAAAGCTTCGGCAAGGCATCGATGGAGGATCTGTTCGGGCCTCTCCTGAAGACCCTCCCCACCGTCTCGGCGCTGAATCTCGATTCGGGCGTCCTTCTCAACCGCGGGGATCACCTCGAATGGCGCGCATTGCCGCCGAGGGCCCAACTGGCGCCCGCCTATGGCCTGGCGGTGGCCGACTTCGACGGGAATGGCACCGAAGACCTCGTTCTCTCGCAGAACCACTTCGGCATCCATGCCGATGATGCCCGATTCGACGCCGGACGTGGCCTGATGCTGAAAGGGAACGGTCACGGGGATTTCCAGGCGGAGGAACGCTCCGGGTTGATGGCCTGGGGGGATCAGCGCGGAGTGGCCGTGGCCGATCTCGATGCCGATGGACGGACCGATCTGGCCCTGGGCCAGAACAGCGGTCCCACCCTGCTTTTTCGCAACCGGACTGCGCGCCCGGGTCTCAGGGTCCGTTTGAAGGGGCCTCCTGGCAACCCGGCCGGCATCGGCGCCTCCCTCCGGTGGTGGGCCGCCGGCAAGGCGGGGCCGCGGCGCGAGATTCGGATGGGCGGAGGCTACTGCAGCGTGGACAGCCCGGTGACGGTCCTGGCCTCGGACCGCGCCGCCGGGGAAGTCGAGGTCCGATGGCCCGGAGGCGCAGTGCGTCGGGTACCCGTGGCAGCGGGGCTTGCCGAGATCACCCTGACCCCATGAGCGCGCCATGCCTCCGACGAGGGACGGGAATGCCACGATCGCTGGTCGTGGTTCTGGTCCTGGTCGTCTCCGCGATCTTGCATGCGGGTTCCGTATCGGCCCAACCGGCACGGCCGGGATTGCGACTGAAGCCCTTGCCGTCGGTGACTCCATCGGCCCCGGGATTCACTCGGCTGTCGGCAGCGGCGCTCGGCATCGACTTCATTCATCGCTTGTCTGAAGACCGGGCGGTGACCAATCGCAACCTGGTCTCCGGATCCGGCGTGGCGCTGGCCGACGTGGATGGCGACGGGCGATTGGACGTGTTCCTGTGCAGCCTGGATTCCGCCAATGCCCTTTACCGCAACCTGGGTGATTGGCGCTTCACCAACATCACCGAACGTGCGCTGTCCGGTGTGAATTGGCTCAATCCCTCCTCGGGTGCCAACGATTCGACCGGCGCCGCCTTCGCCGACGTGGATGGCGATGGGGATCCGGACCTGCTGGTGAACCAGTTGGGCGGTGGCACCCGGCTCTGGTTGAACGACGGTGCGGGCCGTTTCCGGGAGACGACCGATGAGGCCGGGCTCCGATCGCTCCACGGTGCCACCTCGCTTGCCTTGGCCGACGTGGATGGCGACGGCGACCTGGACCTCTATGTGGCGCATTTCCGACCCACCACCGTCCTCGACCAACCCAACACCCGATACCAACTCCGGCAGTCCGACACCGGCACGGTCGTGGTGGCGGTGAACGGGCGGCCGGTCACCGCGCCCGACCTGACGAACCGCTTCGAGATCCAGCCCAGCGGGGAGGTGGTCGAGATGGGCGAGGTCGATGCGTTCTTCCTCAACGACGGCCGTGGCCGTTTCTCGAAGGTTTCTTGGACCGGCGGGGCGTTCATGGATGCCTCGGGCCGGGCGCTGTCGGCCTCGCCACGGGACTGGGGCCTGGCCGCCCGATTCCAGGACATGAACGGCGACGGCAAGCCCGACCTGTACGTCTGCAATGACCTGCACACGCCCGACCGGATCTGGATCAACGAGACCGGTCCCGATCACAGGCTCCGCTTCCGGGAGTTGGCGGCATCCGCCCTGCGGAGCAATCCGACGTTCTCGATGGGGGTCGATTTCGGCGACTTCGACCGCGATGGTCGGGTCGATTTCTTTGCGGTGGATATGTTCAGCCGCAATCGGGCTTGGCGGCACACCCAGACCGCGGGCATGGCGCCGATGATGCGCCTGCCGGGGCGTTCCTCCGACCGGGCCCAGGTGCAGCGGAATGTCCTGCAGCTCAATCGCGGGGACGGCACTTGGGCCGATGTGGCCTGGCAGTCGGGGGTTGCGGCCAGTGAGTGGTCCTGGGGTCCGTTGGTCCTCGACGTCGATCTGGATGGTCATGAAGACCTGCTCGTCCCGAACGGGCAGTGGCGGGATTTCCAGGACGGGGACGGGGCACGGCGCATTGCCGAGGCCCAGCGGCGCGGCGGGCTCAAGACGCCGGCTGAGATCGCCGCGGCGGTCAAATCGTTCCCGCGGTTGGCCACCCCGAACGTGGCCTTCCGCAACCGTGGTGATGCGACCTTCGAGGACGTTTCGGTCGCCTGGGGCTTCACCGCCGACTCCATCTCGCAGGGGGCCGCGCTCGGAGACCTCGACGGCGATGGCGACCTGGACGTGGTGATGAACGACCTGATGGACGCACCGGCGATCTATCGCAACAACGCGAGTGCGGCGCGGATCGTCGTGCGTCTCCGGGGGCGCGCGCCGAACACCCGGGGCGTCGGTGCCTCGGTGACGGTCCTCGCCGCGGGCATGGCCGACCAGACCCAGGAGATTATCGCCGGTGGCCGTTATCTGGGCGGTGATGAGCCGGTGCGATCCTTCGCCACCGGGCGTGCCGCATCGGTGGGCCTCCGGGTTCGCTGGCCTTCGGGTCGGGTCTCGGAGTGGCGGGAGGTCCCGGCGGGTTTGGCCGTCGAGGTGTCGGAGGAGGAGGCCCCGGTCCAGGAATCACCGCCCCCGACTGCTCGGCCGTTTCGATGGTTCGAAGACCAGTCCGCGCGGTTGGCCCACCGGCATGAGGACGAGCCCTTCGATGATTTCGGACGACAACCGGCCCAGCCGCACCGTCTTTCACAACTCGGGCCCAGCCTGACCTGGACCGACCTGAATGCCGACGGGCTCCCCGACCTGGTGGTGGGTGCAGGTCGGGGAGGCAGGCCCGGCATCCGAATCCAGGATGGCAAGGGAGGGTTCGAGGTCCGGGAAACCCCTCCGTTCCATCGGACCACCAGTCGTGACCTGACCTCGATCCTTCCGATCAACGGGGTCCTGCTGGCGGGGATTTCCAACTACGAAGACGGCCTCACCAATGGCGGGGCCCTGCGGATGTACGATTCGGCTGGTGGGCGCAGCGGCGAAATCCTGGTCGGGGCGGCCTTCGGTGTCGGGCCGCTGGCGGCGGCCGATGTCGACGGCGACGGATCGTTGGAGGTATTCGTGGGCGGCCGATCCGTGGCCGGCCGCTATCCGGAGCCGGCGCCGTCGTTGTTGTTGCGCAATCAGGGAGGCCGACTGACCCCGGTGAACCGCTGGGAGACCCTGGGGTTGGTGACGGGCGCCTGCTTCTCGGATCTCGATGGCGATGGTCGCCCGGAACTCGTGGTGGCCCGCGAATGGGCCCCGCCCGCGTTCCTCCGCAACGAGGCGGGTCGTTGGGTCGAGTGGCATCCGGTGATCGAAGGAACCGCCGGGAAGTTGTCCGGACTGTGGAACGCCGTGGTGGCTGGCGACTTCGACGAGGATGGCCGCATGGACCTGGTCTTTGGCAACTGGGGTCGCAACACGCGGTGGACCGCCTCGCCGGAGGCGCCGCGGCGATTGTGGTATGGCGACTTCGGCTCCGGTGAGGGATTGGACCTGGCCGAAACCTGGTTCGATCCCACGGTCGGTGCCGATCGACCCGAGCGCGAGATGGGCCTGTGGGCGGCGCTGTTCCCGACGGTCCGCGAGCGCGTGGATTCGCTGGCGGCCTTTTCCAAGGCCACCCTGCCGATGCTCCTGGGTGACGCCATGGCCTCGGCCCGCTCGGTGATGGTGGACACCCTCGATTCGGTGCTGCTGCTCCAGCGGGGAGCGGGCTTCGCCGTGAAGCCCCTGCCGGCCCTCGCCCAGCGCGCCCCGGTGTCCTCGCTGTGCGTCGCCGACTTCGACGGGGATGGTCATGAAGACCTGTTCGTGTCCCAGAACCTCTCCACGGCACACCCGTTCGCCGAGCGCTTCGACGCTGGCCGTGGGCTGTGGCTTCGGGGCGACGGGCGCGGTGGATTCACGCCCGAGGAGAACACCGGAGTGACCGTTCCGGGCGATGGGCGCGGTGCTGCAGTCTGTGATTACGACCGCGATGGCCGGGTGGACCTGGCGGTGGGACAGAACGGGGGCGAAACGACGCTGTGGCACAATGTGGGAGCCCGTCCGGGCCTGCGCGTCCGCCTGTCCGGGGGCGGTGCCAATCCGTCGGCCATCGGCGCCCGGGTGCGGTGGACATCGGCGCAGGGCGCCGGCCCTTGGCGTGAGATCCACCTCGGGTCCGGTGATGGTTCCTGCGACGACCCGGTGCCGGTCCTGGGGACGGGAGATCGGAAGATCGAGTCGTTGGACATCGTCTGGCCTGATGGACGGAAGTCGTCAGTGCCGTTGATGGCGGGCCAGCGCGAGGTCTCAGCCTCTCCGCCGGCACGCTGAGGGTCGAAGCGGGCCTCCTCAGCGGCGGGGAAGCCCTCGACATCTGGCCTTGGCATCGCGGTTGCCTTTGCCCGTGGCGCGGGTCCACATTCAGGGGCACCTTTTCCCGTGAGCCACAGCATCCTTCCAGCACGATGCGGATCCGGGTCCGGAACCCTCCGGGCCTGGGCGTGGCTCTCGGTCCTGCTGGCGATGGTCTGCGCGGCTTCCGGTGCCGACGACCGTCTGGCTCGCAGCGCGGTGACCCTGCTGCGCGACGAATGTTTCTCCTGCCACGGCGAGACCAAGCAGAAGGCCGGCCTGTCGCTGTTGACGCGGGACCAGGTGCTCAAGGGCGGCGAAGAGGGGCCGGTGGTCCAGGAGAGGCGGCCGAAGGAGAGCCGTCTGCTGGCCGTGGTGCTGCCCGGGGCCGAGCCCCACATGCCGCCGCGCAAGCAATTGACGCCGGGGCAGATCCGGACCCTGCGGGAATGGATCCAGGACGGGCTGCCCTGGGATGCCCGGGTGCTGGTCGATGAACCGGATCCCCGGCCCGTCACGCTCGAAGCGGCCGCTCCCGCCTTCGGTCCGGTGGCCGCCTTGGCCATGGACCCGTCCGGTCGGCGGTTGGCGATCGCGCGGGCCGGAGGGATCGATCTCCATGATCTCCAGAAGCCAGGATTCCCCCGGGTGGCCCGTTCGGCCCCCTCGGTCGATCCGGTGGAGTCGCTGGCCTGGAGCCGGGACGGGCGCACCTTGGCCTCGGGTTCTTTCCGACGCGTCCGCCTTTGGAATGCCGAGTCGCTCACCGTCGAACGGGAGATCTCTACCGGTCTTTCCGGACGGGTCCTCGCCCTGGAATTCTCCGCCGATGGTTCTCGACTGGCACTGGGAGACGGCGGTTCCGGCCTCCCGGGATACGTGCGGCTTCTGGGCGTGGCAGACGGGCGCATCGAGCGTTCCTGGAAGGCCCATGCCGACACCGTCTTCGATCTCGAGTACAGCCGGGATGGTCGTCGGTTGCTCTCGGCCGGGGGCGATGCTCTGGTCAAGGTCTGGGATCCGGCCAAGTCGGAGCCCTTGGCCGTTCTCGAGGGACACACCGCACAGGTCATCGGCGCGGCCTTCAACACCAACGCCACCCAGGTGGTCAGCGGGGGCGCCGATCGCCAACTCAAGGTCTGGGACATCGGCACCCGCGAGAAGATCGTGACGCTGGGCGATTCGATGGCCGCGATCACCGCCGTGGCATGGCCCGAGGACAGCGCCTCGGTCTGGGCGGCCACCGATCGGGGAGGCATCGATCGCTACTCCGGTCTCAAGTCCCACACCGGGGAACAGAGTTCCGCGACGGCCGATCATCGCCGGGTGGCCCAGATGACTCCTACCGTCTTCGCGATGGCTGTGACGCCCGACGGGCGGACGGTCGCCGCCGGCGATTTCAATGGACGGGTCCGCCTCTGGGATTCGCAGGGAAAGCTCTTGGGAGAGTTGGAGCCCGGAGTGGGCGCGACGATCGGGTCGGTCTCCGAGACGGTGACCGCGCGGACCCGCCGTAGCACCGGGGCCGATGCGCCGCCGCCGAGTTTCGTTCGCGATGTGCTTCCGGCGCTCCATCAGGCCGGTTGTGCCTCGGGCGGGTGCCACGCCAAGCCTGAGGGACAGAGCGGGTTCAAGCTTTCGGTCTTCGCCCATGATCCCGTCGGCGACCATGCCGAAATCGTTCGCGATGCCCGCGGTCGGCGGGTTTTCCCGGCGGCTCCCGAGGAAAGTCTGATCGTCCTCAAGGCCCTGACCCGGGTGCCGCACGAGGGAGGCCAGCGTTTCCAACCGGGGTCTGCCACTCACCAGTTGCTGACCCGGTGGATCCGCGCCGGCATGCCCTACACGCTGACCAACGAGCCCGTCCTGAAATCCGTCGCGGTGTCGCCGGCCGAAGGTCGCTATCGCAAGGGAGCGCAGCAGCGTCTCAAGGTCGAGGCCCGGTATTCGGACGGTAGTGTCCGGGATGTGACCCGCTTGGCTTCCTTCGACTCGAGCGACAAAGAGTTGGCCAAGGTCGATGAGTCGGGCCGGGTCTCGATCGGGCGCCTGACGGGGCAGGGCGTGGTGGTTGCGCGCTACATGGGATTGGTCGCCGCATCCTCGCTGATGGTGCCGGCCGATCGGGTGTTCAAGCCCTCGGTCTATGCAGCCATCCCGACCAACAATTTCATCGATGGCCTGGCGCTCGCCCAGTTCCAGCGACTCGGGCTCTTGCCCTCCGACCTCTGCACCGATGCCGAGTTCCTGCGGCGGGCCAAGCTCGATGCGGTGGGCCTTCTACCGACGCCGGAGGAAGTGAGGGCCTTCCTCGCCGATGGCTCATCCGACAAGCGCCGGCGCCTCGTCGACCGGCTCCTGGAACACCCGGCCTACGCCGATTACTGGGCCAATCAATGGGCCGACCTGCTTCGCCCCAATCCCGATCGCGTGGGCGTGAAGAGCGTCTTCCTGCTCGACCAGTGGCTCCGGGAGCAATTCCGGGCCAATCGCCCGTACGACCAGTTCGTGCGCGACATCCTGTTGGCCGAAGGATCCAACCACCGGTCCGGTCCGGCGGTCGTCTACCGGGACCGCCGCGATCCGCCGGAACTGACCACCCAGTTCAGCCAACTCTTCCTCGGCACCCGGCTCGAATGCGCCAAGTGCCATCACCATCCGAACGAGAAGTGGGGGCAGGAGGATTTCTACCAACTCGCGGCCTGCTTCGGGCCGGTGAAGCAGAAGGGGGCCGGGTTGTCGCCGCCAATCTCTGCGGGGACCGAGACCTTCTATTTCTCCCCCGGAGGCGAGGTGAAACATCCGGTCACCGGGGTGGCGATGAAGCCCCGTCCGCCCGAGGGGCCGGAATTGGCGGCGTCTGGTTCGGTGGATCCGCGCCGTCCTCTGGCCGACTGGCTGACCGCGCCGGAGAATCCCTTCTTCGCCAAGGCGGCAGTGAACCGGGTATGGGGCCGTTTTTTCGGGCGTGGTCTGGTCCATCCGGTCGATGATTTTCGAAGTTCCAACCCGTGCGCGAATCCGGCGCTGCTGGAGGCCCTGGCCGCCGACTTTGCCGCCCATGGTTACGACCTGAAGCACCTGTTGCGGACGGTGATGAACTCTCGTCTCTACCAGCTCAGTTCGGAGCCCAACGCCACCAATCTGGCCGACACTCGGCAGTTCTCTAGGTCCTACCGCCGCCGGTTGCCCGCCGAGGTGCTGGTCGATGCGGTGAGCGATGCCACCGGGGTGTCGGAGACATTCTCGGCGGTGCCACCGGGCGGCCGGGCCATGCAGACCTGGAGCTACAAGATCCCGTCCCACTTTCTCGACGCCTTCGGCCGTCCGAACTCCAGCAGCGACTGCCCCTGCGAGCGTGACGCGCAACTGAGCGTCGTGCAGAGCCTGCACCTCATGAATTCCAAGGCCCTGCAGGCCAAGCTCGCCGATCCCAAAGGGCGGGTGCGCCGATTGGCCGACAGCACCCGGCCCGAGGCGGATCTGGTGGGTGAGGCGTACCTGTTGCTGCTCAACCGTCCGCCCACCGCCAAGGAACTCCCCGCGGCCCTGGGCGCCTTCTCACGGCCGGGTGCCACCCGGCAGACCGCCCTGGAGGATGTCTTCTGGGCGCTCCTCAACTCTCCTGAATTCGTGCTGAACCATTGATATGAACCCGATCCTCGGAAACTGCGCCGGAATGCCCCGGCGAGATTTCATCCAGCTGGGCCTGGGCGGTCTGATGGGCGCGGGCTTCGGCGACCTGTTGCGGTTGGAGGCCTCATCCCAGGCCTCGGCGAAGGCCGGCGCGAAGAAGGCCCCCGTGCCGGCGGCCTCGGCGGGAGGGAAACCGGTCAACTGCATCCTCATTTGGCTCGACGGCGGGCCCTCGCACTACGAGACCTTCGATCCCAAGCCCGGGGCGCCGTCGGACATCCGCGGCAATTTCCAGGACATCGCCACGGCGGTGCCGGGCATCCGGTTCAGCGAGGCGGTGCCGGAGCTCGCCAAGGTGGCCGACAAGGTCACGGTGATCCGCTCGGTCTGCCACAAAGATCCCAACCACGGGGGCGGCAACCACTACCTGATGACCGGTTCCCCGACGCCGGTCCCGGTGGCCTGCGGGGCGTTCGTCACCTTCCATCCCTCGTTCGGATCGGTGGTCTCGTGGGTTCGAGGGCAGCGCCAGGGCCTGCCGCCCTACGTGTCGATGCCTTCGGTGACCCGCAGCGGCGGTCCCAATTTCCTGGGTGGCAAGCACTCCCCCTTCGTGATCGACGGCCAACCCAACTCCCCCGACTTCAAGGTCCGCGACGTGGTGCTTCCGGCCGACATCAGCGAGGGCAGGGCCACCAGCCGGCGGGAGTTGCGGGGGGCGCTCGATGCCATGGTCCGACACGTCGACCGCCTGGCCGAGGATCCGGCCGTCTCCTTCGACCAATACCTCCAGCAGGGGGTCGACCTGGTGCTCTCGAGCCGGGCCCAGGCGGCCTTCGACCTGTCGCGCGAGGACAAAAAGGTGCGGGATGACTACGGCCGCAACGACTTCGGCCAACGCCTACTGATGGCCCGTCGCCTGGTCGAGGTCGGGGTCTCGTGGGTCACCGTGAACTCGGGCGGTTGGGACCACCACACCAAGCTCTTCGAGGCCTACAAGGGCGATTCGGTCCGCAACATGGACCGCGGGGTTGCCGCGCTGATCCGGGACCTCGACCAGCGGGGCCTGCTCGACTCCACGCTGGTGGTGCTGCTGGGGGAATTTGGCCGCACCCCCAAGGTCAACAAGGACGTGGGTCGCGACCATTGGCCTCATGCCATGTCCATCCTCATGGCCGGGGGAGGATGTCCCCGGGGCGCGGTGGTCGGGGCCACCGATGCGAAGGGCTACGCCGCCTCGGAGGCCGTGTATCGCCCGGAGGACTTCGCCGCCTCGCTCTACTGGAAGATGGGGATCGATCCCAATCAGGTGCTCCACACGAACACGGGCCGACCGGTCCAGTTGGTGAACAACGGGCGCCGAATCCGAGAGATCTTCCCGGCGTGAGGGTGTTCCCGATCCAACGGAACGCCCCGAGGGCGGGCGATGCCTGGTTTTGGACCCTGATTCTTTGGGTCAGCGTGGCCGGTCTCCAAGGGGCCGTGCCGGTGCTGGATCATGTCTTCCCGGCGGCGATCCAGATCGGCACCACCCAGGCGGTCACCCTCGTGGGCAAGTTCGATCCCTGGCCCATGCGGGTCGATCTCGACATTCCCGGAGTGACCTGGGAGGCCACCACCAATACGGGCGTCGTCACCCTCCGGGTGGGTCGTGATGCGCCCGTCGGTGCCCATGTCTTCCGGGCCGTCTCGGCGGAGGGGGCCAGCGTGCCGCGATTCCTGATCCTTTCGGCGAATCCGCAGCGCGCCGAGGTCGAGCCGAATGACGGGGCCGACACGGCCCAGGCCTTGCCGAACCTTCCGGCGGAGATCAATGGTCGCCTCGAGAAGAACGGAGACGTGGACAGTTATTCGGTGGACCTCCGCGCGGGGCAGACCCTCGTGGTCCGGATGGAAGCCTACCAACTCCAGTCGCCCTTGGACCCGGTGCTGAGGTTGATCGATTCCCGGGGAGTCCAGGTGGCCTGGAATCATGACGAGGTCCGTTCTCTGGATCCCTTCCTTGTCTGGCGTGCGGAGACCTCCGGCCGCCATGTCATCCAGGTCTTCGGATTCGCTTATCCGGCCGACTCGGACCTGCGCTTCAGCGGCGGTCCCAAGGGGGTGTACCGGCTCCAGATCACCACCGATCCGGTGGCGCGCCACGCCTGGCCCCTGGGAGTGAGTCGCTCCGGCGACACACGGTTGGGCTGGGGCGATTGGGGGGTGTCCGCGATCTCGGCCGAATCGATGGTCGTGCCCACGGCGTCGATCCCGGCCGGGTCCGAGTCGCACACACTCCGGATTCCGGGCCATGCGGCCCCGCTTGAGGTGCCCGTGGGCGAGGGCCGGGAGTGGGTCGAGACCGAGCCGAACGATTCAGCCGCCACGGCCCAGGCGCTCGAGATCCCTTCGGCCGTCTCCGGCGATCTGGACCGCGCGGGCGACGAGGATCGCTACAAGTTTCCCGGGCGGAAGGGCGAGGCCTTGCGGTTCGAGGTCCGGGCCGCGGGCCTGGGATTCCCGCTCGATGCCTGGCTGCGGATCGAGGGTGGCGACGGCAAGGAGTCGGCCCGCAACGACGACGCGGGCGGGGCCGATCCCTCGCTCGACTGGACGCCGCCGGCGGACGGGGAATACCGGGTGGTGGTGGGCAACTTGCTGCAGCGCGGCGGGCGCGACCAGCGGTATCGGCTTTCCGTGGTGCGACCCAAGCCCAGTTGGAGCGCATCGGTGCCCGAGGCGGCGTTGTTGCTCGAGCGGGGCAAGACCAACGAGTGGAAGGTGACCCTGGCTCGTCGCCATGGGGCCGATGGGCGGTTGACGGTCTCGGTGCGAGGGGTTCCTTCGGGGGTTCGGGTGGATCCGGTGGAGGTGCCCGAGAAGGGGTCCGAGGCGACGCTCCGCTGGATCACCGCCACCAATGCCGCCCCCCATTCGGGGCCGTTCTTCGTCGAGGTCTCGGCTCCGGGCGATGCGAAGCCCCAGCGGGCGAGGTTCTCGATGGTGAGCGCCGGCGAGAACAACGGGGTTCCCCAGGGCTTTCGGAGGTTGGTGCTGGAGTCCACGCCCCGCCTATGGTTGACGGTCCTGGGCGATCCACCGGTGGTCGCTGACAAAAAGTGACGGGTTTTCCTTCGGGGTAGGGGTCAAAACTTCCTTGACGGCGTTTGAGTCTTTGGCTTGCGACCGGCACCCCCCCGGTGGTACACCTTTGGGCATGGCAGCCATCGGGCGGTTCCAAAAGGGCGAGGAGATCTTCCACGCCAAGGTCGTCGACGGGGAGATCTTCAAGCTTCAGGGCGATGTCTTTGGATCTCCTTCCTTCGAGAAGAAACCGACCCCCCTCAAGGGCGTCAAGACCCTCACCCCGGTCCATCCGTCCAAGATCATCGCCGTGGGCCTCAACTACGCCGACCATGCCCGCGAATCCGGCATGACCCCTCCGAAGGAGCCGTTGTTCTGGCTCAAGGCCCCGACCTCGCTCATCCCCGACGGTTCCAAGATCGAGATCCCGTTCGCCAACCATCGCAACGACTTCGAGGCCGAACTGGCCGTGGTGATCGGCCGCAAGATGCGCAACGTCACCCCGGCGGCCGCGGCCCGCTACATCTTCGGTTATACGGCCTCGCAGGACATCACCGACCGGACGATCCAGGCCAGCGAGAGCCAGTTCGCCCGCTCGAAGTCCTTCGACACCTTCACCCCGCTCGGGCCTTACATAGAGACCAAGATCGACCCGCATGATCTGAGCATCCAGCTCTTCCAGAACGGTCAGCTGCGGCAGAACGGCAACACCAGCCAGTTGATCTTCAACTGCTTCCAGTTGGTGAGCTTCATCTCGACCAACATGACCCTCCTCCCGGGCGATGTCATCCTGACGGGAACGCCCGCCGGCGTGGGCCCCATCGAGTCGGGCGATCGCCTCGAGGTCCGCATCCAGGGGATGGCTCCGCTGGTCAACACCGTGAAATGACTTCAGGACAGGGGTGACCAATCCCCAACCGAATCTCCGATTTATCTCTCGAGGCCCCTCGGTGCTACCCTGGGGCCTCTTCCTTTCCCTCTGGCCTCAAAACCCCACACCCCCACAGACTTTCCCATGCTCTGGTCCCAGACGTTCATTCCCACCCTCAAGGAAACCCCGGCGGACGCCGAGATCGTGTCCCACCAACTCCTGCTGCGCGCGGGGTTGGTCCGCAAATTGACCGGGGGGTTGTACACCTTCCTGCCCCTGGGCCTGCGGGTCCTGCGCAAGATCGAGCAGATCATCCGTGAGGAGATGAACCGCGCCGGCGGCATCGAGGTCCTCATGCCGGCCCTCCAGCCGATCGACATCTGGCAGCAATCCGGTCGCTATGAAACCGCTTCCGGGGTGCTCTTCAAGGTCCGCGACTCGGCTCGCAAGGATTGGGTCCTCGGGCCCACCCATGAGGAGGTGATCACCTCGCTGGCCGCCAACGAACTCAATTCCTACCGGCAGTTGCCCAAGAACTTCTACCAGATCCAGACCAAGTTCCGGGACGAGATCCGTCCGCGGTTCGGCCTGATGCGGGCCAAGGAGTTCCTCATGAAGGACGCCTATTCCTTCGACGCCACCGATGCCGGGGCGATGGCCAGCTACCACAAGATGTACGACGCCTACACCCGCATCTTCGCCCGATGCGGGCTGCAGGCTTTCCCGGTCGAGGCCGACACCGGCGTCATCGGCGGCAATTACTCCCACGAGTTCATGGTGCCCGCCGAGACCGGTGAGAACGATGTGGTCTACTGCGAGTCGGGCAAGTATGCGGCCAACATCGAAAAGGCCGTCAGCCGGGGGCCGTCGGAGGCGACTCCGTCGGAATCCACCGGGTCGGCCCCCGAGAAGTTCCCCACGCCGGGTGTGGTTACCATCGAAGCCTTGGCAGCGGCGCCCCATGGCGTCTCGGCGCGCCAGCAGATCAAGACGCTGGTGTTCATCGCCGACTCCAAGCCCGTCCTGGTGCTGATCCGCGGCGACGACGTGCTCAATGAGGCGAAGCTGATGGCCAAGACCGGGGCGGTGCAGGTGCGACCGGCCACGGCCGACGAGATCGTGGCACTGCTGGGGGCGCGTCCGGGCTCCCTGGGCGCGGTCGCGAGCACCCTCAAGACCTCCGTTCCGGTCTATGCCGACGAATCCCTGCGAGGCGCCCGGGGCATGACCACCGGGGCCAACGAAGACGGGTTCCACCTGCGCCATGTCGAGGTGGATCGCGACCTCAAGGTCACGGCCTGGTACGACCTCCGCACGGTCAAAGTGGGCGAGGCGTGCGTGGAGACCGGCCAACCGCTGAAGATCCGCCGGGCCATCGAGGTCGGCCATGTCTTCAAGCTGGGCACCAAGTATTCCGAGAAGCTCAACGCCACGTTCCTCTCCGAAGACGGTTCCCGCCATCCGGCGGTGATGGGTTGCTATGGCATCGGCGTCACCCGGACGCTCCAGGCGGTCATCGAGCAGTGCAACGACAAGGACGGCATCCGGTGGCCGGTCAGCGTGGCCCCGTTCCCCGTCTGCATCACGCCGCTCACCGTGGCTCCCGACAGCCAGCCCATGATGCTGGCCCGCGAACTGTCGGCCAAGCTGGCTGAAGCCGGCATCGAGTCCATTCTCGATGACCGGGATGAGCGCCCGGGGGTTAAGTTCAAGGACAGCGAACTCGTCGGGTTCCCGCTCCGTGTGAATCTGGGCGAGAAATCCCTGGCCAAGGGCGAGATCGAGCTGAAGCCCCGCGGCGGTACGATGCGCATGGTCCCCATCGCCGCCGCGGCCGCCGAGGTGATCGCCTGGGTCCGCGCCGAGGCTGCGCGTTTGCAGGGTTGAACGGTGGGGAGCCGTGGGGCGGTGTGCCTGAAAGGCTGCCCAGCCCTGCTTTTCATATGGGCAAGTGCGGTTGGACCGGCGTGATCGAAATCGGTTGTCGGCCCGACCGAAGTCAGCAACTGGTGGGGACCTCCTGCAGCACCTCCACGCAGTGGGGGATGGCTTTGACCACGAAGCCGAGGCATTCCACCGCGCCCTTCGGTTTGCCGGGAAGGCAGATCACCAGGGTGCGGTCCACCACCGCGGCCAGGTTCCGAGACAGGATTGCGTTGGGGGTGATCTTGAGGCTCTCCATGCGCATCTGCTCGCCGAACCCGGGCAGTTCCCGGATGGCGATCTGGCGGACCGCCTCCGGGGTGACATCGCGCAGGGCGACCCCGGTGCCCCCGGTGGTCAGCACCAGCGAGCAGCCCTTGCCGATCAGCGAACGGATGGCCCGCTGGATGTCTTGGATCTCATCCGGCACGAGGACACTGTCGATCACGTTCCATCCGTAGCCCGCCGCGGCCGCCTGGAGGGCGGGCCCGCCCAGATCGTCGTAGAGTCCCTGCGAGGCCCTGTCGGAGATGGTGATGATGCCCACATCGAGTTGCATGGGGAGATCAAAGCCCGTGCCCGTCGATCCCGCACCACCAGAATCGCAGGCCACGGCTCACCCGTTCAGACCCGCTTCGAGGCCGGTCCGAGCGGGTTGCGCAGCTCCTGCACCATCACCAGCGCCAGTGCGAGGGCGTCGGCGGCATCCGGGTCGGGGGTGTCTGCCAGGCCCAGTTGGCGTTGCACCATCTTGGCGACGGCGATCTTCTGGGCAGCCCCGTAACCCACCATCGCGAGCTTCACCTTGCGTGGGGCGATCTCGTGGATCTCGGTCCCGGTGAGGGCGATCGTGGCCAGAGCGGCACCGCGGGCCTCACCCATGATGAGTGCCGTCTGGAGGTTCTGGGCGAAGAACAGGCCTTCGCAGGCGCAGAGGGCCGGCGGATGGCGTTGGAGGACCTCTCCCAGGATCCGTTGGATCTGGCCCAGGCATCGGGAACGTTCCCAGGTCTTGGGGCAGCGGATGGTCCCGGCCTCCAGGAAGGTGGGACCGGTGGTCGTGACGCGGATCACCCCCCAGCCGGTGCCGCGCAGCGAGGGGTCGATGCCCAGCACCCGCGAGCCCTCGGGCAGTCGGAGCACCTGCTCCGTCGCAGCCGCAGCCGGGCCCGGGGCGTTCGACTTGGATCGTCCGGAGAGTCGGGCCTCCATGGCGGCGAACTGTTTGGGGCTGACACCCATGGATTCAGCGGGGTTGGGCTTTTGTTCTGCGCGAGGGCCCGGCAGGGGTACGGGTGCATTCTCCCAGCCACTCCAGATATTTGGCCGATCCTCCGAGGACGGGCAGCACCAGGAATTGGGGCGTGTCGTAGGGGTGGTTCGCGATCACCAGCGCCTCGAGACCGGGCAATTGTCGGGCGCGTGTCTTGAGCACCAGTCGCCATTCCTTGGCGGACTCCACGGCTCCCTGCCACCGATAGATCGACTCCAGAGGACCCGAGACTTGGGCACAGGCCGCCCATCCCGACTCCACCGCGAGGCGGCCCAGTTTCACCGCAAGGGCTCGGTTCGGCGCGGTCACCCATACGGTGACGAAGGTTCGGGAGGCTTTCACGGCGTCGGCTGTACAGGATGTCCTGACGGAGGGTGGGGTTCAAAGAGGGATTGATTTTTCAAAAGATGATCATACGCTCATAAACAGAAACCAACCTTTTGGTTCCCGAACGAAATCCCATGAAGATCGAGAGCGTGATTCGAGTGATGGCCGGATCGATGATCCTGGCCAGTGTGGCCTTGGCCCATTTCGTCAGCCCGCGGTGGCTGCTTCTGACCTGCTTCGTCGGCGTCAATCTCATCCAGTCGGCCTTCACCGGCTTCTGTCCGGCCGAGATCGTCCTCAAGAAGTTGGGCGTCGGATCGGAAGGCTGCTGCTCCGGGTCCTGCCGGAAGGAGTGAACCCGGGATATTCCCGGCCCTGATCATCAGTTCAGACATTTCCCATGAATCTATTTTCAATGAACAGCCACCTATTCGGGGCTGTGGCCATGGTGTCGATGCTAGTGGGCCTGGGTTCTGGGTGTGGCCCCGGTCCGGGTGCCGGTCCATCCAATGGCGGGGCGCCTGCGCCCTTGCCGCCGGTCCGGGTCCGCCTGGTGGCCGTCGAGAATCATGGCCTGACCTCCACCGAAGAGGTCGTGGGCACGGTCCGTACCCGGTTGCGCGCCACCGTGGAGGCCAAGGTGGCCGGCAGAATCGAGTCGCTGCAAGTGGCTCCGGGACAGTCCGTCCGCCGGGGCGAGGTCTTGGCCACCCTGGATGCCCGGGAAACCCAGGCCCGCCTCGATTCCGCACGGGCGGTGTTGGAGCAGTCGGTGCGGGATCTCGACCGGGTGAGCAAGTTGTTGAAGGAAGGCGCCGCCACGCCCTCCGAGATGGAGTCCGTGCAGTCCCGTCATCGCGTGGCCAGGGCCGCGGTCACGGAAATGGAGACGATGCTCGGCCATGCGCGCGTCGTGGCTCCCTTCGATGGCGTCATCACCCGCAAGGCGGTCGACCTGGGAGACCTGGCGACGCCGGGCCGTCCCTTGGTGGAGATCGAGGATCCGGCCCACCTGCGGTTCGAGGCCGATGTTCCCGAAGCCCTGATCGACCAGGTATCGACGGGGGCCCGCTTGCCCGTGCGGATCGCCGCCCGCAAGGACTCCGTGGAGGGCGTCGTGGTGGAGATCGCGCCGGTGGCCGAGGCGGTCAGCCGTACCTATCGGGTGAAGCTCGACCTGCCGGTGTTGACGGGGCTACGTTCGGGCCAGTTCGGTCGCGTGGCCGTGCCCACAGGGCAGGCGAGCGTGCCTCATGTGCCCGTCTCGGCGGTCTTCCAGCGGGGCCAGATGGAGTGCGTGATGGCCGCCATCGATGGCCGGGCCCGGATGCGGCTTATCCGCAGCGGCAAGCGGATGGGGCAGGACCTGGAAGTGATCTCCGGCCTGGAGGTGGGTGAACGGGTCGTGGTGAGCGATCCCGACCGGGTGAGCGAAGGGCAGCCCCTGGAGGTGATTCCGTGAACCAAGAGTCCTCCGACGCTTCGAGGGTCCACGGCTTGGCGGGCCGGATCGCCCACGCCTTCATCGATTCCAAGCTCACCCCGCTCGTCGTCGTCGCCTCCGTACTGCTGGGCGCCTTCGCCCTCCTCATGCTGCCGCGGGAGGAGGAGCCGCAGATCCGCGTGCCGATGATGGATGTGATGATCTCCATGCCGGGATCGTCCGCCTCGGAGGTCGAGGAACGGGCCACTCGGCCGATGGAGAAGCTGCTCTGGGAGGTCCCGGGGGTGGAGTACCTGTATTCCCAGTCCCGCGAGGGCGAGGCGCTGACCATCGTCCGCTTCAAGGTGGGTTCCGACCCGGACGCCAGTCTGGTGAAGGTCTCGGAAAAGCTGCGGGCCAATCAGGATCGCATGCCCCATGGGGTCGCCTTCCCGCTGATCAAGCCCCGTTCCATCGACGATGTCCCGATCCTTGCGCTGACCTTCCACAGCGCCCGTTATGACCACATGACCCTGCGCCGGCTCGTCTCGCAGGTGGACGATGCGGTGAAGCAGGTGCCCTGGGTCGCCGAGACCACGATCATCGGCGGGGCGCGACGGGAGCTGCGGGTGCTCCTGGATCCGGCCCGACTGGCCTCCCGCGGGCTCAGCCCGGTCGGCATCATCCCCAGGCTCCGGCAGGCCAACCGCCAGTTTCGCAGTGGCGAGTTGACCTCGATGAACCAGGCGGTGGTGATCGAGACCGGGGCCTTCCTCCAGTCCGCCGAGGATGTCCGCACTGTGGTGGTCGGCGCGGTGGCGGGCCGACCCATCTACCTGCGTGAGGTGGCCGACGTGGTCGACGGTGCCGAGGAACCCTCCAACTACGTGTTCCACGGCACGGGGGCCGCCTCGACGAATGCGGGCCCGGTCCGAGAGCAGCCGGCCGTGACGCTCGCCATCGGCAAGCGCCCGGGGGCCAATGCCATCTCGGTGGCCGAGGACGTGTTGCGCAAGGTGGACTCGCTGAAGGGCGGCCTGATCCCGTCGGAGGTGACGGTGTCGGTCACCCGGCATTACGGCGAGACCGCGGCCGAGAAGTCCAACGAGCTGCTGCTCCACATGGGCATCGCGGTGGTGAGCGTGTCCCTGCTCATCTGGCTGACCCTGGGTTGGCGTGAATCCGGGATCGTTGCCGTGGCCATCCCGGCCACCCTGGCCCTCACGCTGCTGGTCTTCTACCTGTATGGGTTCACGCTCAACCGGATCACCCTCTTCGCGCTGATCTTCAGCATCGGCATCCTGGTCGATGATGCGATCGTGGTGGTGGAGAACATCGTCCGGCATTTCCATCTGCCGCAGAACCGGGGCAGGGCCTGGAGCGTCATCGCCGTGGAGGCGGTCAGCGAGGTGGGCAACCCCACGATCCTGGCCACCTTCGCGGTCATCGCCGCGGTGCTGCCGATGGCGTTCGTGGGTGGGCTCATGGGGCCGTACATGCGACCGATCCCCGTGGGGGCCAGTGCGGCCATGTTCTGGTCGCTGCTCATCGCCTTTGTCGTCACCCCCTGGGCCAGCATCCGGATGCTGCGCTGGTTCCGGGGCGAGGCCCGCCTGGCCGCCCTGCATTCCGGCGGAGGCCATGGGACCTCCGAAGATGTGCTGACCCGCCTGTACCGCCGGGTGATGGATCCCCTGCTGCATCACCCGCTGTGGCAGTGGTCGTTCCTGGGCGTCATCACCGCGCTGCTGCTCGGGGCCATGGCCATGGTGGTGGGAGGCTGGGTGACCGTGAAGATGCTGCCCTTCGACAACAAATCGGAGTTCCAGATCATCCTCAACATGCCCGAGGACAGTTCGCTGGAGCGCACGGCCCAGGCCGCCCGAGAGATCGCGGCGGCCGTGCGCGACGAGCCCGAGGTGAAGGACTACCAGGTGTATGTGGGGGTGGCCTCGCCCTTCAATTTCAACGGCCTGGTCCGGCACTACTTCTTGAGACGGGGAGCCCCTGTCGCCGACATCCAGGTCAATCTGGTGGACAAGCATGCCCGCAAGGCCCAGAGCCATGACATCGCCAAGAGGATCCGGCCGGCGGTGGTCCGGGTGGCTCAGCGCTTCGGCGCCCGCGTGGCCGTGGCCGAGGTGCCGCCGGGCCCCCCGGTGCTCCAGACCCTGGTCGCCGAGATCTACGGTCCCACCGACGAGGCGCGCTCGGGCCTGGCGGAACAGGTGCGCGCCATCTTCCAGTCCACCCCGGGTGTCGTCGATGTGGACTGGTATGTCGAGGCCGACCAGCCCAAGACCCGGTTCGTCATCGACAAGGAGAAGGCCGCGCTGGTGGGCATCAGCGCCGAGACGCTCTCTCAGACCCTGCGCATCGCCGTGGGCGGCGAGTCGGTGGACCTGCTGCACGTGCCGCGCGAGAAGGAGGACATCAACCTGGTGCTCCAGCTGCCGCGGTCGGCCCGGGTCCGCCCGGAGGAGTTGCTGGCGTTGCGGGTCCGCAGCGGTGATGGCAACGCCTTACCGGAACCCGGCGCCACCGAGGCGGGACCGCCGTTGGTTCCGCTCCGCGAATTGGTCCGGCTAGAGACCGGCCGTGTGGACAAGAGTCGTCACCGCAAGAACCTGATGCCGGTGACCTACGTGATCGGCGATGTGGCCGGGGTGATCGAAAGCCCCGTGTACGCCATTTCCGAGATGAACCGGAAGCTGGCGGCATTGCCCGGAAAGCCACGGATCCACAACGCCTCCATGCCCTTCACGGATGCCGAACCCGCCATGAAATGGGATGGGGAATGGCACATCACCCTGGAGGTGTTCCGTGACCTGGGCATCGCCTTTGCCGCGGTGCTGGTGCTCATTTATGTGCTGATGGTGGGGTGGTTCCGATCCTTCCTGACCCCGCTCCTGGTGATGGTGGCCATCCCATTTTCGCTGGTGGGCATCCTGCCGGCCCATGGCGCGATGGGCGCGTTCTTCACCGCCACCTCCATGATCGGATTCATGGCGGGGGCGGGGATCGTGGTCCGAAATTCCATCATCCTGGTGGACTTCATCGAGCAGGGGTTGCGCGAGGGCATGCCCCTGGACCGTGCGGTCATCGAGGCGGGCGCGGTGCGGTTCCGGCCCATGGTGCTCACGGCCGCAGCGGTCATTGTCGGCGCGGCCGTGATCCTGGCCGACCCGATCTTCCAGGGTCTGGCCCTCTCGCTCATGGCCGGGGAGGTGGCCTCGCTCCTGATCAGTCGCATGGCGGTGCCCGTGCTCTACTTCATGGCCCATCGCCGCGGTGCTCTCCCTTCCCGTTGACCCCAAGGGTTGATCGGTATGGGCGGTATGGGGGCGTTTTCTGCGCCTTTCCGCGGGTTTGGCTTTGACTTTAGGGTTGCGGACCCTTAATCGAAGTCATCCCCTGAAATTGTCAGCAACCCGAAACGCGTTCGTTTCCCATGAGCAAACCCCTACCCAAATCCTCCCTCGCGACCCTGTTCGCCCTGACCCTGATGGGTTCGGCCCCTGTTCTGCGGGCTGGTTCGTTCAGCACCGACTTCTCTTCCGGGCTTCCGGCGGGTGCCACCTTGTTCGGCGATAACGGGGAAGGCAATGCGGGCGTCATCGAGGCGGGCGTTCTCAAGCTGACCAAACTCGTCGGGAGCCAGCAGGGAGCGATGATCCTCAACGACCTGGACGGCGGCCAGGTGGTCCATGGGTTCACGGCCAACTTCAAGCTCCGGATCGGCGGTGGCAGCGGCGCCGACGGGTTCAGCTTCAACTTCGCCGGCGACATCCCCGATGGTGGGATCGGCGAGGAGGGCGCGGGCTCCGGCTTCAGCCTCTGCTTCGACACCTACGACAACGGGGGCGGCGAGGCGCCGGCCATCGACGTGCGCAAGGGCGGAAACCTGATCGCTTCCGTGAAGGGGGTCGGCCTGGTGTTCAGGAAGGACGCCTTCGTGAACGTCCAGGTCAAGGTGGACAACGATGGAACCCTCGATGTCTCGGTGGACAACGCGGTGATCTACTCGAACCTGATCGGGGCATTCACGCCCACCGCCGGCCGCTTCGCCTTCGGAGCCCGGACCGGCGGTTCCTTCGACAACCATTGGGTCGACGACATCAGCATCACCACCGTCACCACCGGCCCGTCCGGACCCACCGTGAGTGCCGCCGCGCCGCAGGGCCTGGGTGTCCTGGCGACCTCCGTCATCTCGGCGACGCTCCAGGATTCGGCCACCAAGGTCGCGCCCGGCACCGTGCAACTGAAGCTCAACGGGGCGGCCGTCACGGCGCAGGTCACGACCAGCGGGGCCGACACCACCGTGACCTTCGATCCGCCCGGGCTTCTGCCCTCGGGATCCACCAACCAGGTGGAACTGCGTTTCAAGGACACCGCCACCCCTCCGGTGGAGCAGGTGTTCGCCTGGACCTTCGTGACCGAATCCTACCGCAGCCTGGAGTCGGCCCGTGCGGTGCCCGCCAGCCAGATCGACAAGTCGAAGCCCGGATTCACCATCCGCACGGTGAAGGCGAGGCTCGACTCGGTCTTCGTGACCTCCTCGGCGCCCTACGAGGCCCTGCTCGCCGGCATCGCCATCGACGGCGCCACGGGCAAGCCCTACGAGAACACCGCCGACCTCTCGGCCGCAGGGCCCGATGGCCTGTTCGTCGAGGAGGAGACCATCAACTACGAGGACCTCGGGGGAGTGGCGGGCAATTTCCAGGACGACCGGCGCACCCCGGGCATCCCGGGCACCGACGGCTGGGTCGACCGCTATGCGCTGGAGATCCTGACCTACCTCGACCTTCAAGCGGGCCTGGTCACGTTGGGGGTCAACAGCGATGACGGGTTCAAGCTGCTGTCGGGTTCTCCTGATCCCCGTTCTGCCCTGGCCACCTTGCTGGGTAATTTCGAGGGGGGCCGTGGTGCAAGCGACACCCTCTGCTCATTCGTCGTCGAGCAGGCCGGGTTGTATCCGATCCGGTTGTTCTACTACGACGGCACCGGCAACGGATCAGTGGAGTTCTTCTCCGTCCTGGCCGACGGATCCAAGGTGCTCGTCAACGATCCGAACACGGCCGGAGCGATCAAGGCCTACCGGGCCCGCGCGGCCGGGGTGCCCGAGCTTCCGCCCTTCATCCTCACCGCATCCCCGAGCCAGGGAGAGGTGGACGTGAGCATCAAGCCCAAGATCGACGTCCTGGTGCGCGACACGGCGTTGGCCCTGGATCCCGCGTCGGTGCAGGTCGCCCTGAACGGCGTCGCGGCGACCCCGACCGTGACGAAGACCGGGACCGACACGCTGGTCAGCTTCCGGGCCCCGTCCTCCCTGCCCGGCAAGGCCCCCGCGACGGTGCGGGTCGCCTACAAGACGACCGGGGCGAACCCCCAGACGGTGAGCCAGGAGTGGCAGTTCACGACGGCGGAGGCCGCGGCCGTCTCCGCAGGGTTGTCGTCGGTGAAGATCAACTTTCAGAACTCCACCTCGGCTGGTTTTCCGGGTTATTTGCCCGACAATGGCGTGCCCTTCGCGGACCGTGGCAACGGGTACAGCTATGGCTGGAACAAGGACAATTCGGGCAACGCGCGGAACCGGGACCAGACCGACAAGGCGCTCGCGCCCGACGAGCGGTACGACACCTTCAATCACATGCAGAAGCCGGGTGGTCCTTGGGTGTGGGAGATTGCCGTGCCGAACGGCACCTACTCGGTGCACATCGTGGGCGGCGAGGCCAACAACTTCGACCAGACGATCCGTATCAAAGCCGAGGATGTGCTGGTGGTGAACGGCGACCCCTGCACCACCACCGAGCGCTTCCGCGAGGGGACCGCCCTGGTCAACGTCGAGGACGGACGCTTGACCGTCACGGCCTCCGATGCCGACGGCGCGGTGAACTGCAAGATCGCCTTCATGGAGATCAAGAGCGTGCTCCGGGTGAACTTCCAGAATTCCACCTCGGCGGGCTTCCCAGGGTACCTGCCCGACAATGGCGTGCCCTTCGCCGACCGGGGCAACGGGTACAGCTACGGCTGGAACAAGGACAACTCGGGCAATGCACGGAACCGGGACCAGACCGACAAGGCGCTGGCGCCCGACGAGCGGTACGACACCTTCAACCACATGCAAAAGCCGGGTGGCCCGTGGGTGTGGGAGATCGGCGTGCCGAATGGTACCTACTCGGTTCGGATCGTGGGCGGCGAGCCGAACAACTTCGACCAGACCATTCGCATCAAGGCCGAGGATGTGCTGGTGGTGAACGGTGACCCTTGCACCACCACCGAGCGTTTCCGCGAGGGGACCAAGCCGGTGAAGGTGGAGGACGGACGTCTGACCGTCACGGCTTCGGATGCCGACGGCGCCGTGAACTGCAAGATCGCCTTCCTCGAGATGACCGCGGAGGAAATCTCCGCCGATGCGCCCGCCAAGCCGGTGACGATCTCCGCGGTCCGAAGCGGTGACACCCTGGTGATCTCCTGGCCGGCCGACGCCACCGGCTTCACCCTCGAAAGCGCATCGAGCCTTGGGGGCGCCTGGACTGCGGTGTCCGGGGTCTCCGGCAACTCGGCCACCCTGCCGGTCTCGGCGGCCCAGCAGTTCTTCCGCTTGAGGAAGTGAGGTGGCGCGCGTGCGCCGAATCCCGGGTGCGGTCCGTCGGCCTTCGGGCGGACGGACCCCCCGGGACCGCGGGATTTCTGGCGTGGGTCGGGCAACCTTGACTCGATGGGGTCGCCGCGGAACCGTAACTGAATGCCTCGCCACCGTAACCTTACCAATGATCCGGGCCGTCGGTCGGGTTCCGGAGGGTTTTTCTCGGGGGCGGTTGCTTGGGCGTGGGTGGCGTTGGTCGCCGGGCTGATCCTGGCTTCAGTCCGATCCGTCGGGGCGGAGGCAGGACTGGCGGGATCGGGAACGACGTCCCAGGACTGGTGGGCGTTCCGTCCGCTGTCCTCGCCGCGGGTTCCCAGCATCGCGGCCGAGGTCGGGCGATCCGGCCCGGAAGATCCGCAGCATCCCATCGACGCCTTCATCCTCGAGCGGTTGGCCGCGAAGGGGCTGCGGCCCAGCCCGCAGGCCAGCCCGCGCGAGCTCCTGCGCCGACTGTATCTCGACCTGGTGGGTTTGCCTCCAACCCCGGAGGAGATCGCGGACTTTGAGCGGGATCCATCCCCGGCAGCGTGGGCTCGTCGCGTCGACACGCTGTTGGCCAGCCCGACCTATGGCGAGCGCTGGGGACGGCATTGGCTGGATATCGTCAGGTTCGCCCAGAGCAATGGCTACGAGCGCGACTCCGAGAAGCGCGAGGCCTGGCGCTATCGCGACTATGTGATCAGTGCCTTCAACCAGGACAAGCCCTACGACCGCTTCATCCGCGAGCAGATCGCCGGAGACGCCTTGGCCCCGTCGCTGGTGGAGGCCGGAGGGCGCGCGGGCGAGGCCTGGAAGGATGCCGTCGTTGCCACCGGGTTCCTGCGCCTCGGGGTCCATGACGACGAACCCGACGACAAGCTCCAGGCCGAGTATGACGAGCTGGATGACATCGTGGGGACGACGGGCGCGGCCTTCCTGGGCATGACCGTCGCCTGCGCCCGATGCCATGACCACAAGTTCGATCCGATTCCGCAGCACGACTACTACGCGATGCTGGCCTTGTTCCGTCCGCTCCATGTGGGGGTGGGCGGTGGCCCGGGCCTGGATTCGCCCTTGTTCGCCCCGCTGGCGACCCCGGCGGAGATCGCGGAGTGGAAGGCCGGGCAGGAGCGCCAGCGTCACGAACTGGAGGCCCGGAGGGCGGCGACCACCGACGAGACCCTTCGCAAGGAGCTGTCCCGGCGCATCGAGGCCCTCCAGAAGGCCGAGCCGCCGTTCGAATGGGCCCTGGCCGCTCGGGAACGGGGTGGACCCGCGCCGACCGTTCAGGTGCTTTCCCGTGGCAACCCCCGGTCTCCCGGTGCGGAGGTCGTGCCCGGGTTCCTGAGGGCCGCCGGCGGGGGCGATGCACGACTTGCCGCGGGCGGGAGGGCACCCTCCGAGTCCCACCGGCGCCTGGCCCTCGCCGATTGGATCGCCAGTCCGGCCAATCCGCTGACGGCCCGGGTCTGGGTGAACCGGGTGTGGCATCACCATTTCGGCCGCGGACTGGTCCGCACTACCGCCGATTTCGGCCGCGTGGGCGGGCTTCCGAGCCATCCCGAACTCCTCGATTGGCTGGCGGGCGAGTTCATCCGCCAGGGGTGGTCGATCAAGGCCCTGCACCGGCTCATCCTCACCTCGGCCACGTGGCGGCAATCATCGAAGGGAGGCGATCCAGCGGCGGTCGAGGCCGATCCCGCCAACGAATGGCTGTGGCGTCAGAACCTCCGTCGCCTCGATGCCGAGGCCTTGAGGGACACCCTGCTAGCGGTCTCCGGTTCGCTGAATCTCGAGTCGGGCGGCCGGGGGTTCTTTCCGTCCCTCAGCGGCGAGGTGCTGGCCGGCGGTTCCCGTCCGGGCACCGACTGGCAGGTCTCGTCGCCGGGGGAGCGCTCCCGGCGCAGCGTCTATGCCTACATCCGCCGGACCTCCATGGTCCCGATGTTCGAGGCCTTCGACTACAGCAACGCCACCTCGCCCTTGTCGGAACGTCCGGTGACCACGGTGGCTCCGCAGGCGCTGATGCTCCTGAACGACGTCTTCGTCCAGGAACAGGCCGCCGCTCTGGCGCAACGGGTGCGAGCGGAGACCGGTGCCGCGGCGACCGACCGCCAGCGCCTCGAGCGGGCCTGGACCCGGGCCACCGGTCGGAGGCCACGACCCGACGAGTCGGATCGCCTATCGGCGTTCCTGGATCGACAGGCGTCGGTGTGGGCCGGACTGCAACACCGGTTGTCCTTCCGTCCCGACGTGCCCGACACGCTGTCGGTGCCCTATTTCAACGCGTTGCCGGCCGCCCGGTTCCTGGTGCCGCCCGGTCCCGATTGGGAATGCCACAAGGGGCTCTGGCCCCGCGAGTACGAGGGCAATCGAGCCTTGGAGCCGGGCCGCGGTCCCTTCGCGCTCTGGCGCGGAGCCCCGGTCGGCGACGGCGAGTGGCAGGTGGAGTTGGTGCCGCAGGTAGGTTGTTCGCAGGTGGGTCTCCTCCTGCGCGCCTCGGTGCCGACGGGGGGATCGGCAGAATCGGGTCTGGAGTTGGTGTTCGAGCCCAAGGAAGGCCGCCTGGGGTTGAGACGACTCGCGTCGGCCTCGGCCGTCTCTCTGGTTTCGCGCGACGGCGTTTCCATGAAGTGGGATCGATTGCCGCTGCGCATCCGCCTGCAGGGGGATCGCGTGGCCGTGCACCTGGTGGGTGAACCGGCCACGCTGCTGCAGGCGACCCTACCGCCGGGCTCTCCCGCCGTCGGATCCCTGGGGGTCCGCGCCTGGGGTTCGGGCGTGGGTCTCGATCATGCTCGCTGGATTCCCGCCGGCGGGGAACCCCGGCCGCTCTGGCCGGATCGTGCCAGCGACTGGGCCCGCCATCGGGCGCTGGAGAGCGCCTGCCTGCTGATGCTCAACCTCAATGAAGTGGCCTATGTCGACTGATGCCTCCGGTTCATCCAGAGCCTCCCGTGGCGGTTCCCCGCTGTGTGTGGGTTCCCGACGCGATTTCCTGGCCCAGTTCGGCGCGGGCTTCACTAGCCTGGCCCTGTCCGGATTGCTCGAGGCCGATGGGTTCTTCGCGCGCCCCGACGTCGCCGCGAGCGTGTCGTCGGATCCGATGCGGGTGAAACCGCCGCACCTGCCGACGAAGGCCAAGGCCTGCATCTTCCTCTTCATGTACGGCGGCCCGTCGCAGATGGACCTCTTCGACTACAAGCCGGAGCTGAACCGTCGCCACGGCCAGACCGCGTCGCTGGAGCAGCGCCGGCGGGACGTGAAGCCCGGCACCCTGCTGGGATCGAAGCGGACCTTCCGCCAGTACGGCCAGTCGGGCCTGTGGTGCAGCGACGTGCTGCCGCACCTCTCCGGCCACATGGACAAGCTGGCCGTCATCAAGTCGCTCTACGCCGATTCCTTCGCCCACGGATCGGCCATGATCCAGATGAATAGCGGCCGCGTGCTCCAGGGGTGGCCCTCGATGGGGTCCTGGTTGTCGTACGGGCTGGGTTCGGCCAACGCCAACCTGCCAGGGTACGTGGTCATGCTCGATCCGCGCGGAGGGCCCATCAGCGGGGCGGCCAACTGGTCGAGCGGATTCATGCCGGCGGCCTACCAGGGCACCGTCTTCCGGGCCTCCGGGAATCCCATCCTGAACCTCGACCCGGCCGACGGTGCGCCGCCCCAGGTGCAGCGCGACACGATCACGACCCTCAACGATCTCAATGCCGGGCATCTGGCCGCGCGGCCCGGGTTCAGCGAACTCCAGGCCCGCATCGCCAGCTATGAGCTGGCCTTCCAGCTCCAGCGCAGCGCACCCGAGGCCCTCGACCTGTCGCAGGAATCGGCGGCCACCCTGTCGAGCTACGGTATCGACCAATCCCGGCCCGACGACCACCCCCTGGCGCTCGGACCCGCCCCCTTCGGCCGCCAATGCCTCATCGCCCGGCGCCTGGTCGAACGAGGGGTGCGCTTCATCCAGATCTACCACGGGGGTGGTCACCAGCAGCAGAACTGGGATGCCCACAACGGCGTCGAGGAGAACCTCCGCATCCACGGGCCGGAGATCGATCGACCCATCGCCGCGCTGTTGGCCGACCTGGAGCAGCGGGGACTCCTCGATTCGACGCTCATCGTCTGGGGCGGTGAATTCGGTCGCCAGGCGGTGTCGCAGGGTGGCAACGGGGGGCGCGACCACAATCCCAAGGGTTTCACGTATTGGTTGGCCGGCGGAGGGGTCCGCGGTGGCACCAGCTATGGCGAGACCGACGAACTGGGCCACGAGGCCGCCGTCGATCGCCACCACATCCGGGACCTGCACGCCACGATCCTGCACCTCATGGGACTCGATCCCCTGCGCCTCACCTATTTCTACGGCGGCCTCGACCAGAAGCTCACCGGCGTGGTCGAGCCGGAGATCATCCGGCGAATCTTGGCGTGAAGGCACGGCGGTCCGGCACCCGCGTATTGGCGGTGTCGAGTGAAGCAGGTCCCAGAAAAAGCGAAAACCCCCGGAAACTTGCGTTTCCGAGGGTTTCACAGATGGCGACCCCACGGGGATTCGAACCCCGGTTACTGCCGTGAAAGGGCGGTGTCCTAGGCCTCTAGACGATGGGGTCTAAAAGAGCGGCGAGTCTTTCGCAGACAGACTCGCATGTTGTCACGCCAAAATGACTGGTGGGTCGGCAGGGATTTGAACCCTGGACCAACGGCTTAAAAGGCCGCTGCTCTACCGCTGAGCTACCGACCCGCCAAAAAGCGGACGGGCAAGGTATCCGGTGAAAGGGGGGCGGCAAGCAGTCTTTTGACGCGTTCTATTTCGGTTATCGCCCCGGAGACGCTATTTTGAAGGCGGTAGATCCCTGGAAAACGGTTGCAGGTGAGACGATGTGGCGTTGGTGGGATGTTGGTGGATAGGGAGCTGATTTTAGACGGTTTCGGGGCGGCAGGCTTGACGGGAAGGGCTGAATTTCGGACCAAGGGTGGCGTCATTTCCCAGTCATGAACTCACCCCTCGAGAACCGCCGCGACTTCCTCAAGTCGGGTTCCACCGCCGCCGCCCTCACGCTCGCCGCGCCGGCCCTGCTGATGCGGGACCGCGCCTTCGCCGCCAACTCCGACACCATCCGCATCGGCCTCGTGGGCTGCGGCGGTCGTGGTACCGGAGCCGCCGGCAACGCGCTGGAGGCCGACAAGAACCTGATCCTCGTGGCCATGGGTGACGCCTTCGAAGACCAGCTCAAGCAGAGCCATGCCAGCCTGGAAAAGCAGTTCCCGGGTCGCGTGCAGGTCGAGCCCTCCAAGCGCTTCGTGGGTCTCGACGCCTACCAGAAGGTGATCGACGCCGGTGTTGACGTGGTGCTCTTGGCCTCGCCCCCAGGATTCCGCCCGACCCACCTGCGCTACGCCGTCGAGAAGAAGAAGCACATCTTCTGTGAGAAGCCGATGGCCACCGACAGCGCCGGCATCCGTCACGTGATGGAGTCGGTCCGCATGTCCAAGGAGGCCAAGCTCAACCTCGTGGCGGGCTACTGCTGGCGTTATTCCTTCCCGCAGCGCGAGTTCTTCAAGCGCATCAATGACGGCGAACTCGGCGAGGTGCTGGCCATGTACGGCACCTACCTGACCGGGCCCGTGAAGCCGATGCAGGCCCCCTCGCAGCGCAAGCCGGGCGTGGGCGACCTCGAGTGGCAGATGCGCAACTGGATGAACTTCACCTGGTTGGCCGGCGACGGCTATGTCGAGCAGTGCATCCACACGGTCGACAAGATGATGTGGGCCTTCGGCGACAAGCCCCCGGCCAAGGTCGTGGCCAACGGTGGTCGGGTGCACCCCAACTACGAGGGCAACATCTTCGACCACATGACCGCCACCTACGAGTGGGCCAACGGCGCCCGGGGCGTCATCGCCCAGCGTCAGATCGCCAACTGCTACAGCGACAACAGCGACTACGTGCTCGGCGGCAAGGGCAAGGGCTGGAACGGTTGGTCCAATTCGTACTTCAAGAATGCCGACGGTTCCAACGGCTGGCGTTATCGCGGCGAGAAGCCCGACATGTACGTGGTCGAGCACCAGTACTTGTACAAGGCGATCCGCAACGGCGAGTTGCACAACGATGGTGACCGCATGGTCAACAGCACGCTGGCCGGCATCATGGGCCGCCTCGCCGCCTACACTGGCCAGGAGGTCACCTGGGAGCAGGCGCTCAATTCGCAGATCAAGCTCGTGCCCGACAACCTGTCCTGGGACATGAAGCTGCCGATCGAGCCGCTGCCGGTCCCGGGCAAGACCAAGCTGGCCTGATCCTGACGAGTCACCGGCCGGGCGAATCCTCGCCCGGCCGGTTTCTTCATCGCCCTCCATTCCGGTCCGTCCCCGAACCCGTTTCCCAAGAACCCCGTCCGCCCCATGAATCGCCGACACTTCCTCCAGACCGCCGCCCTCCTCGGGGCCTCGCTGCCCGCCTTCGCGCAGGGCGCTCCCAAGCGCAAGATCCTCAAGGGCATCATGTGGGGCACCGTCGGGGTCCCGGGTTCGGTGATGCACAAGATGGAGGCCATCAAGGCGGCGGGCTTCGACGGGGTGGAGCCGATGGGCGGCATGGACAATGCCGAGATGAACGCCGCGCTGAAGGCCACGGGCCTCAAGGCGGGCTCGGTCTGTTGTCACACGCATTGGGCCAAGCCGTTGTCCGACCCGAATCCCGCCGTCCGCGAGGTGGGCGTCGAGGGGCTCAAGCTGTCGCTGCGTGATGCCAAGGCCTATGGGGCGCCGGCGGTGCTGTTGGTGCCGGCGGTGGTCAATGCCTCGATCAGCTACGCCGACGCCTACACGCGTTCGCAGGCCGAGATCCGCAAGGTGGTGCCCTTGGCCGAGGAACTGGGCGTGAAGATCGCCATCGAGAATGTCTGGAACAATTTCCTCCTCAGCCCGCTGGAGGCCGCCCGCTACGTCGACGAGTTCAAGAGTCCCATGGTGGGCTGGCACCTCGACGTGGGGAACCTCATCCACTACGGGTGGCCCGAGCAGTGGGTCCGCATCCTCGGCAAGCGCATCGCCACGCTGCACATCAAGGAGTACAGCCGTACCAAATCCGACAAGCAGGGCAAGTGGGCCGGCTTCGATGCCGAGTTCCTCAAGGGCGACAACAACTGGCCGGCCGTCATGAAGGCCATCGACGAGATCGGCTACCACGGGTGGGGCATCGCCGAACAGGGCGGGGCGGGTTCGCCCGAGGGGCTGAAGAAGCTCTCCACCGAGATGGACCAGATCTTCGCCTCCTGAGTCTTAACGCCTGAGACCCGAAGCCAGGAATCCCCGGCGGCGAGTTCGCCGCGTGTTCCGCCTGATGGCTCAGGATTCCGTATCTCCGGTCCTCGGCCGGCCACCCTGGGCTTGAGGACCATCGGAGACCTGTGTCTGTGATCCCGGCCAGCCTTCAGTTCGTTTCGCATTCCAAAGTTCCAGCGCTTCCCGAAACCATGCACCTCCGATCGAGCCTGTCCCTTGCCGCTTTCGTCGCCGCCGGCCTTGCGGCATGGACCACATCCGCCGAGGTGCCTCGGCATCCGAAGTTCGGGTTCCCGGTCTACACCAATGCACCCTCCGGGAAGCAGTTGACCGGCCAGCACAAGCCCGCCGACAACCCGGCCTACACCCCGGAGGAGGCCCGCAAGCGCTTCACCCTGCTGCCGGGATTCGAGGCGCGCCTCTTCGCCTCGGAGCCCGAGGTGGTGAACCCCGTGGCCATGACCTGGGATGATCGCGGTCGCCTCTGGGTGGTCGAACTCTACGAGTATCCCTTGGGCACAAAGCCGGGAGAAAAGGGGCGCGACCGCATCAAGGTGTTGGAGGACACCGACGGCGATGGACGCGCCGATTCGGTCAAGGTGTTCGCCGACGGCTTCACGCTGGCCACGGGCCTCCTGGTGGCCAATGGCGGCGTTTACGTCGGAGCGGCGCCGAACCTCTATTTCCTGGAAGATACCGACGGCGATCTGGTGGCCGACAAGCGGACCGTCGTGCAGACCGGTTTCGGCCTCGAGGATCGGCACGAACTCCTCAATGGATTCACCTGGGGACCCGACGGCCAGATGTACATGACCCACGGGGTCTTCACCCGCACCCAGGCCGTGGATCCAGCCAAGCCCGGGGAGCCGGTGCTGCTGACCGCGGGCGTGGCGCGGTTCCAGCCCAAGACCCGTCGCATGGAGGTCTTCGCCGAGGGCACCTCCAATCCGTGGGGCGTGGACTTCGACGCCCGGGGCAACGCCTTCGTCAGCGCCTGCGTCATCGATCATTTCTTCCACCTCGCGCCGGGTGGCCTCTATCAGCGGCAGGCCGGCCAGCCGCCCTATCCGTATGCCTACGACCTGCTGCCCAGCATCGTCGACCACAAGCACCATATGGCGGCCTATGCCGGCGTGACCGTGTACCAGGGCGACCAATACCCGGCGGAATTCCGCGGGATGGCGCTCCAGGGGAACATCCACGACAACGCCATCCATCGCGATCGGTTGACCGTCCAGGGCAGCACTTTCAAGGCGTCGGCCGACGGCGATTTCCTGAGGGCCAACGACGGCTGGTTCATGCCGGTGAGCACCCAGACCGGTCCGGACGGCGCGGTGTGGGTGATGGATTGGTACGACAAGTATCCCTGCTACCAGAACGCCGGTGCCGATCCCGAGGGCGTGGATCGCGAGCGGGGGCGCATCTGGCGCATCGTCTGGACCGGCGACCAGCCCGGCCGGCCCGTGCCCTCGCGACCCGCGGGTCTGGCTTTGGCCGAGCGGAGCACCGCCGAACTCGTGCAGACCCTGGCCCACTCCAACGTGTGGCACCGCCGCATGGCGCAGCGGATCCTGGCGGAGCGCCCGGACATCGCCTCCCAGAAGGCGGCGCTGTTCCAGCGGATGAAGTCGCAGGGCTCCGAGGAGGCCCGTCTGGCCGCCCTCTGGACCCTGTTCAGCGCCGGCCAAGCCGATGACGCCGTGCTCGACGAGGCGGCTGACGCCTCGTTGCCTTCGTTGCGGATGTGGGCCGCTCGTTTCACTGGCGAAAACAACCGCCTCACCGAGCGGGTCCAGAAGCGTCTCGAACTCCTGGCCACCGACGAGAACCCGACGGTCCTCACCGCCGTCGCCACCGCCCTCCGGCAGTTCTCGGGCGGTTCATTGACGGTCAACACGCCGCCCGGCCACGACATCGCCGTCTTGGGGCCTCTGGTGACGGCCGTGGCCGAGAAGCTCTTGAGCACCGCCAAGGCCTCCACCGACCGCGATCTGCCCTTCCTGCTGTGGATGGCCCTCGAGCCCAACCTGCTCTATGACCCCAACATCACGGCCGCCTGGTTCCAGGAGAAGGGGGAACGCTATCTCCCCCTGTCCGGCAAGCTCGCCTACAAGATGGTCCGCCGCTTCTGTGACGCCCGGAAGGATTGGCTCGTGGACAAGACGCTCGAGATCGTCGAATCGCTCGATTCGGCCTCGCCGCTCCTGCCATACCTGCTGGACGGCCTGATCGACGGTCAACGCGGAAAGACGGTGGCCCCGACCCGGCCCACCGACGCTCTGTTGAAGAAGCTCCTCTCCAGTTCCAACCTGGCCACCTCGGGCAAGGCCCGTCAGTTGGGGGCGTTGTGGGGCGATGTCGGGGCGCTCCGGGCGCAGTTGGCACGTGCCGGCGATGCCTCGCTGTCCGAGGCGGAACGGCTCGAGGCCATCCAAGGACTCCGCAATCAGCGCACCGACGACGGCCGTTCGGCGCTCTTGGCCGTGGTCGGCTCGACCGCTCCTGAGGCGCTCCGCATCGCCGCCATCCGCGTCCTGGCCGAGACGGGCGATGATGACACGGGGCGCCAATTGGTGCGCCACTGGCCGGGTATGACTCCGGCGGTGCGCACGGCGGCCGGCCAATTCTTCACCACCCGAGCCGCCTGGAAATGGGCTCTTTTCCAGGCACTGGATCGTGGGGAGATCGCCAAGGCCGACGTTCCTGCGAC
The DNA here is from genome assembly GCA_903858835.1 of uncultured Verrucomicrobiota bacterium. Classification (GTDB taxonomy): domain Bacteria; phylum Verrucomicrobiota; class Verrucomicrobiia; order Limisphaerales; family UBA9464; genus SXXZ01. The sequence continues at coordinate 124 of CAIOKD010000244.1, read as the reverse complement.
AACCGTTCGTTCGCTGCTCGGATCCCGCGATCCCGACGAACGCGACAAGGCCGTCCGGTTGTTCGGGCGGTTCCAGGCTTCGGGCCCCGAGATCCTCCAGCGCATCGCGGCCAAGCGGAAGGTG
>CAIOKD010000243.1 GCA_903858835.1 uncultured Verrucomicrobiota bacterium | reverse complement strand
TGGGCGGTCTGCACCGTCTGGGGCGCGGCCAACGGGGTGACCTGCACCTTCGCCGGACCGGTACTCTTGCGCAGCAGGAAGTAGGCTCCGGTGCCGAATACCCCCAGCGTGATCAGGGCCACCAGGGACCAACGGAGTCCGGTCCGGATGGCGCGGTCGTCGGACTCGACCCACTCTTCGGGTTCGTTCGGGTCTTTCGGTTTCTGTGACATGTCGGTGAGAAGGGATCAGTGGGAGGTGCGGAGGTCGCCGATTCAGCGCGCGGCGGTGGCCTGCGAGGACGCGGCTGTCGGGGCATCGGAACCGGCCAGGGACAGGCTCTTGGGATGCTGCAAATCGTAGATCACGATGGCCTGGGCGGCGTGATCGGCGGCCGGGTTGTTGCGGCGGGCGATGGCCACGGCGCGGTCGCGGGCGTTGTCGTCGGGCCGGTAGCGCTCATGGAGTTTCCGGTGCCGTTCGCTGGCGGCCGAGTCGCCCAAGGCGGCATGGATGAGGCCCAGGTTGTAGTGGGCGGTGAGGTTTTCGGGATCGATCGTGAGGGTCCGCTCGAAGCGGGTGGCCGCGGCCCGGAGGTAGTCCTCCTTCCGGGCCGGATTGGCCCGTTCCATCTTGGCCCGCTCGAAGAGGGTTTGGCCCAGTTCATTGACCACCTCGTAGTCGCGGCTGAAATCGAAGCCGCGTTTCTCGAGCTCGGGGTATCGGTCTTCGAGAATGCTCGTGAGCTGTTGGATCGATTCGTCGAGGAACCCGTTCTGCTTGTTCACCAGGCCGTTGAGCCAGGCGATGGTCCATCGATTGCCCGGCGGGTCGAACCGCTTGGGGTCGTTGGCCCGTTGCAAAGCGGCGACGGCGTCGTCGAGGCGACCCTCCTTGAAGTATACGCGCGCCAAGTTCAGCGGACCGTCGGCCCGGCCCAGGGCTTCGACCCGACCGAAGGCTTCGGCCGCCTGGATGAGTTCGCCCTTCTCGCTGCCCTTGTCGCCCTTGAGGAAGAGACCGATGCCGTAGTCGTTCCAGCGCTGCCACTCCGGGATCTTGGAGGGAGCGTTGGTGGTCGCTCCGCCGGTCCCGCCCTCGATCTGGAATTCGAGCCGGTCCGAGGCCATGACCGTGATCGGCAGATCATTCGTCAGCACGAACGGCCCGCCCTTCACATAGTTCGAGGCGTAGGTGTAATTGAAGTAGATCGTGTCGAATTTCCGGTAGTTGACCTTCACCTCGACAGAGAGTGCCGAGCGCTGGTTCTCAGGCACCGTGAGCTTGTAGTGCAGCACGTGGGCCGCGCCCGGCGGGATCTGGTTGTTGTAGAGCGGGGTGAAGATGTCCTGCGCGTTGCGGCGGTCGATCCGGTTGCCGTCCTTGTCGAGCATGTAGACGTTCATGAAGTGGGACCACGGATCCACTTCGCCATGGCGGCCGGTGGCCCCGGATCGGCCCACCACGCGACCCTGGGCATCGGTCACCGCCACGTCGGCCCAGAGTTCGTTCGAATCGACCGTGCCCTGAGTCAGCGGATGCCCCACTTTGAGAGTCCGCACCACGGCCTCGATCAGGTAGGTCTTGCCCGGTTTCAGACGGGGCAGTGTGGGGCGCAAGGGCGCGGTCAGGGGAGAGTCGATGGTGCCGCCCTCTTTCACGCCGAAGAGGTCCACCCGGATGCAGTCCTTCAGGAAATCCTGCTGGCGGGCGATGGCCTTCGTCTGCTCGGGCCCGGGCGGCAGCACCTTGGCAGGCACCCCGGTGTTCGCCCCCGGAAAGGCATGGCTGTGCACGGCCAGGAAGTCGTTGGTGCCGTATTTCTTGGCCCCGAAGTCGGCCGAGGCCTGGAGCGGCATGTGACACTCGGCGCAGTTGGCCTTGGCCTTGTCCGGGTAATAGAATGACCGGGCATTCACCCCCGACACGCCCGAAAGCAGGTACGAGTCGTAGTGGTTCTGGCCCCGCAGGAACTCCTTGTAGTGGTTCACCGCGTACGGGATCCCCACCTTGTGGCAGGTGGAGCAGAACTCGGCCGTCTTGTGGAACGGCTTCAGGAAGGTCTCCTTGTGGAACTGCGGTTTGCCCTTCACCAACTGCTTGTTCACGAAGAACGCCAGCGAGTTCGTGGGCGCCTGGGCGAACGGGTAGTGCACCGGTTCCTCGATGGTGTAGTTGCCATTGCCGATGGGCCCCTTGTCAGCGCCTTCCAGATGGGTGATCGAGTGGCAGGTCACGCAGGTGATGCCCGCCTGCGAGGTCGGGTGATTCACCATGTCGAACTTGGGATCGTCGAAGGCCCCGGAGAAGAACGGCACCGGGTCGTGGCAACCGGCGCACCAGCGGGAGATCTGGACCGAACCGTCGCGCTGCATGCCCGCCTCTCGGGTCTGACGGATGCTGAAGAGGTAGAAGGGGTTGTTGAACGAGCTGAACTTGTGGGCCGAATGGATGTACGAATCGAAGACGTCCTTGTGGCACTCGAGGCAGTACTCGTTGTTCATCAGCGACTTCGCCGGGATGAACTTACCATTGGCCGTGCGGGCGCTGCTGGGCATGAAGTACTTCTCTCCCGAGGCCGGTGCCTTGGCAGACCAGATGCGCGGATCGTGCCGGTGGAAGGCCACCATCAGGGCCACGGCGGCGCCCACGGCAGCACCCCAGCTCATGCCCATCTTCCAGCGGATACGCGGCCCGGCCAGGCGGTGCAGCAGGTAGAGCCAGACGCAGAGCAGGGGCGTGATGATGTGGGCCCAGTAGGCGATGGACCGGCTGCGCTCGCTCTTCACCTGAATCCACTCCAGTCCGTCGAAGCGCACCAGCACCACGCCCGAGACCAGCACCACGATGCTGATGGCGAACAGCGCATAACCGACATACACGGCCTTGCGATTGGGCCGATTCCAGGTGTTGGCGATGTGGACCCAATTGAAGATCAAGAAGGGCACCACGAAGAGAAGGCCGAGGACGAGATGGGCCAGGAACTGGATCTGGTAGGCGTAGTTCTGGTAGCTCACCCCGATGGCCCGGTCCTTCCAGGTCATGAAGGTGATGGTCAGCAGGTACACCGAGTTGGCTCCCAGCAGGGCCAGCAGCACCCAGACAACGTTGAGCACCCAGCGAAGCCGAGGGCCGATGGCGCGGACATAACGCCGGGGTGCGGCCGATGGATTGGTTTTCGGGTCGGTTTCTCCCATGAAACAGTGAGGGGAATAAGGAACCCATGGCCGGGTTTTTCCAGAAACCGGGGGCGAATTGGATATGGCCGGGGGCGAACTGCCTCCCTGGGGCCGGTTTTCCGGCACGACCGGGTGACTCGGGGTTTTTCTTCCCAGACCGGGATTGATGCCCCGATCTTTTTCCCCTCAGCCTTGGGTCATGGCCGACGTTCCGGTTCCCAACCCTGCCGCCCTGTCCAAAGGGCAGATTTTCCTGCGACGCCTGGGCAGCACGCTCTTCCTATGGTCGATCGTCCTGGCGGCCATCTTCTCGACCGATGCCTTCATCCGCAGCTACGTGTTCCTGGGGTTGATGATGCTGCTGGCCGGGGCCGGGTTGGTGGAGTTCTACGCCATGGTCGAGCGGCGCGGGTTTGTCTGCTTTCGGTTTTGGGGGCTGGCCAACGGTCTCCTCCTGATGATCGCCACGTTCTTCTACCTCACGGTCTACCAACCGGGGTCG
>CAIOKD010000242.1 GCA_903858835.1 uncultured Verrucomicrobiota bacterium | reverse complement strand
CGATCTCGGTTCGCCCTGCTGCTCGACACCCATTCGGCCCGTCGTTTGTTCTTCGCCTCGATCTTCTACCTGCCGGTGCTCCTCGCGGTGCTCGTCCTGGACCGAACCATCATGGATCGTTCTAAGGAAGTGCCTTCGAAAAGCTCATTCCTTCGCGAATCGTCAACAATTTCTGTACCACGCCCCGGCGCGTTTGTATTCAATCGGCTGTTCCGTCTTCCGGGAGACGGAACCTGAATCTCCATTCTATGCAAACCTCAGCCTCCCACGCCCACACGAGCGCGACGACCGATACTTCGCACGGTCATGCGCATCATGAGCCGGGTTTCTTCGGCAAGTACATCTTCAGCACCGACCACAAGGTGATCGGCATCCAGTACGGGGTGTCGTCGCTGCTGTTCCTGCTGTTCGGGTTCTTCCTGATCCTGGCGATGCGCTACCAGTTGGCCAAGCCGGGATCCCCGATCCCGCTGGTCGGCCCGCTTCTGGAGAAGATCCTGGGCGAGGAGATGGCCAAGGGAGGTATCATGGGGGGTGACCTCTACAACTCCTTCGGCGCCATGCACGGAACCATCATGGTGTTCTTGGCCATCGTGCCGGTGCTCTTCGGCGCCTTCGGCAATTATGTGACGCCGCTGCAGATCGGCGCCCCCGACATGGCTTTCCCTAGGCTGAACATGGCGAGCTTCCACTGCTACTTCCTGGGTGGCGTGGTGATGTTCGCGAGCTTCTTCACCCCGGGCGGTGCCGCCCGTTCGGGTTGGACCTCCTACTCGCCGCTGGCCTCGGTCACCGATCTGGTCAACCGGTTCGACGGCCAGACCTACTGGCTCATCGGCATGGTGCTGCTGATCACCTCGTCCCTGCTGGGCTCGGTCAACTTCATCGCTACGATCATCCAGCTTCGCTGCCGGGGCATGAGCTGGATGCGCATGCCGTTCTTCGTTTGGGCCCAGTTCGTCACCGGATTCCTGCTGCTGCTGGCCTTCCCCCCGCTCGAGGCGGCCGGCCTGATGCAGTTGATGGACAATCTTTTCGGAAGCTCCTTCTTCCTACCGCAGGGCCTGGTGGTCAATGGCAATGCGCTTCCGGTGTCCGGCGGCGGTAGCCCGCTCTTGTGGCAGCACCTGTTCTGGTTCCTGGGTCACCCCGAGGTGTACGTGCTGATTCTGCCGGCGATCGGCATCGTCGCGGAGGTGATCTCCAACAACATCCGCAAGCCGCTTTGGGGCTACCGTAGTATGGTCTACTCGGCCATGAGTATCGGTTTCCTCTCCTTCATCGTCTGGGCCCACCACATGTACCTGACGGGCATGGGCACCAAGGTGGCCACCTTCTTCCAGACCACCACCATGATGATCTCCATCCCCTCGGTGATCATCCTCACGGCGTTGTTCATCTCCCTGTGGGGTGGTTCCATCCGATTCAACTCGGCGTCGCTCTTCGCTCTGTCCTTCCTGCCGATGTTCGGCATTGGTGGCCTCACCGGTCTGCCCCTGGGCTTCAACGCCTCCGACATCTTCTTGCATGACTCCTACTACGTGATCGGCCACTTCCACTACGTGGTGGCACCTGGCACCATGTTCGCAGTCTTCGCGGGCATCTATTACTGGTTCCCGAAGATCACCGGGCGTCACATGAACGAACTGCTCGGCAAGTTGCACTGGGCCGGTTCGATTTTCTTCATGAACTGCGTCTTCGCCCCGATGTTCATCCAGGGCTTCAAGGGCATGTCCCGGCGCATGTCCGATGGCGGCACCACCTACTTCGGCAAGGATGTCGGCGTGGGTGCCGACCCCGGTGTCCTCGGCCTCAACAACATGATCCTCTGGTGCGCCGTCGGCCTCGGCATCGCCCAGATTCCCTTCATCATCAACTTCTTCAGCAGCATCTTCGTCGGTCGGCGCGCCACCTCCGACAACCCCTGGCAGGCGACCACCCTGGACTGGGCTACTCCCACCCCTCCGCCCCATGGCAACTTCCTCCAGGAGCCGGTCGTGTATCGCGGCCCCTACGAGTACAGCGTGCCCGGCGCCAAGACCGACTTCAGCCCGCAGGGCGACAAGAACTGAACGCCGCCGATCGCCCCACAAATCCTCTACGATCAGACCATGGAAATTCCTTATACGTACAAAGCCCGCCCTGACACGGGCCTCTACAATGCCAAGGTGGGCATCTGGCTGTTCCTGGCCTCGGAGATCATGCTCTTCGGAGCGTTGTTTTCGGCCTACATCCTCCTGCGAGTGAGCGCTCCGGCCGGTTTCTGGCCCGAGACGGCTCTAGCTTGGCCCCGCGGCCTCCTGAACATCCCGATCGGTACGTTCAACACTGCGGTGCTCATCACCTCGTCGGTGACGGTCGTGTTGGCCTGGGCCTCGCTGAAGATGAACAACTTCGCGAAGTTCCGGGTGTACATGGTGATCACCGTGGCGTGCGCGCTGGCCTTCTTGGGGATCAAGTCCTTCGAGTACAACGACAAGTTCAGCCACTACGTCGTCCGCCTCAAGGACGGCAAGGCGCTGACCGGTCATATCGAGGTCAACGGCAAGCACCCGGGCTTCTGGAATTTCAATGATCAGTGGAGTGTGGCCAAACTGGCCGAACAGAAGATCGACAAGATCAAGGTGGAGTTGGATCCCCTGCGTGATTCCCATGGCCACGTGAAGCACGGGGCCCACCATGAAAGCCGTGAGATCTCCGTCTCTGACATCGTGTCGCTGGGGTCCTATACACCGGCGACCCATCCGTTCTTCGCCGTGTACTTCCTGATCACCGCCCTCCACGGTCTGCATGTGCTCGGGGGTGCCTTGGTCCTCGGGTATTTCGCCTTCCCCGGCGCCAAGATGTGGAAGTCCAATCCCGAACAGTTCATCAACCGGATTGAGGTCGGCGGCCTCTTCTGGCACTTCGTCGACCTCGTCTGGATCTTCCTCTTCCCGGTGGTGTACCTCCTCTGATTTCCGATTTATGAGCCAACACAGCGCTTCCCCGGCCGCCTCCCATGGTGGAGACGACCACGATCACGACATCGCCGCCCATGTGCGGACCTACCTGATCATCTTCGGGGCCCTGCTCGTCGGCACCGTCCTGACGGTGGCGATGTACTACGTCGATTTCAGTAGCATGGCACTGACGGTGGCGGTGGCCCTGTTCATCGCCAGCATCAAGGCCTTCCTGGTGGCGGGGTATTTCATGCACCTGCTCTCTGAGAAGAAGTTGGTGTACGGGGTGCTGATCCTGTCGGCGATCTTCTTCACCTCCCTCATGGCGCTGACCCTGTGGGGCACCGGTGACCTGCCCAAGAACTCGGACACCAAGACCCTGTATGTCCCTTAAGGCCTTCCACATCGTCTTTGTTGCAGCCTCGGTGGTCCTGATGGCATTCCTCAGCGGTTGGAGTTTTCTCGTCTATCGAGAGACGCAATCGACCGAACACCTCGTCTGGAGCTTCTGCGCCGCCGCCTCCGTCGTGGGGTTGGTGGCCTATGGACGGTTCTTCCTCCGCAAACTTCGCAACGTGAGTTTTTTATGAGACTCGGATCCGCCGTTGCCGTCGCCCTGACCTCCGCTCTTGCGGGGTCCCCCGCCTTGAACGCCTGCACGGCCTGCTTTGGCAAGACCGATGAGGCGTTGGCTCAGGGCATGAATGCTGGTATCTACGTGATGCTGGTGTTCGTCGCGGCCGCGTGGGTCCTGTTTGGCAGTTTCTTCGTCTTCATCGCCCGTCGGTCCCAGCGCGTCAACGCGCAGGCCGATTCGGGTGAATCCGCCCCGACACCCGATCCCACTTCAAACCCATAGACCCAGGCCAAGCCCCGGTTTCCAATTTCAAGAATTTCGGATACACATGACCTCACTACTTCAACACTTCGGAATGTCCGAGGCCGCCTCGGCCCATGGCAAGGGCATCGATGAACTGATCCTGTACGTCCACCTGCTGATGGGGGCGCTGTTCGTGGGTTGGGTCGGATACTTCCTGTTTGTCATGTTCCGTTTCAATCGGTCGGCCAATCCCAAGGCCGATTATGTGGGCGCCCGCAGCCATGCGTCGACCTACCTCGAGATCGGTGTCGCTGTCGTCGAAGGCGTGCTGCTGATCGGCCTGGCGATTCCCCTCTGGGCCCGTGCGGTCGACAATCCGCCGGGGCCCGCCGAGAAGCCTGTCGAGCTCCAAGTGATGGCCCAGCAGTTCGCATGGGCTGCCCATTTCCCGGGTACCGACGGCAAGTGGGGCAAGCAGGACACCAAGTTCGCCGATCGTGGCAACCCGTTCGGCTTGGATACCGCCGATGCCGACGCGAAGGATGACATCTCCGTGGTCACCGAGGCCTTCCTGCTGCCGGTCAACCGGCCGGTCATCGCCAAAATCTCGAGCATGGATGTGATCCATTGCTTCAAGTCCCCGGCCATGCGGGTCACCCAGGATGCCATCCCGGGTCTCTCCATCCCCGTTCATTTCACGCCGACCAAGGTGGGCGACTATAGCATCACCTGCGCCCAGTTGTGCGGCAACGGACACGCCTCCATGAAGGGCGTGTTCAAGGTCGTCTCCCAGGACGACTTCGACAAGTGGTACGCCGAGAAGTCCAAGGCGGGCGGCGCGGGCGGCAGCTTCGAGTGATCCTCGACGATCAGACCACCTTCATGGCCGCTGGTCACTTGCCGGCGGCCTTTTTTCATTCATGACGGAATCCGCCCTCCAAAGGGGTCTGTGGGGAATCCTCATCGCCGGTCTCCTGGCGGTGTCGGTGGCCTATTTCGGTTCCTGGGGCGCGCCTCCGGTCCTCAGCCGGTTGCATGACTTCTCCCTGACCAATCAACTGGGCCGACCGGTCTCGCTGGAGTCGCTCGAGGGCCGGATCACCGTGGTCAACGTCATCTTCTCACGCTGCCCCACGCAATGCCGCCGGCTGTCGGCCCAGATGCAGCGGATCCAGGCGCGCATGCCCTCCGGGGTGCGTCTCGTGACGCTCACCGCCGACCCCGAATACGATTCGCCCGAGGTGTTGGGCCGCTACGGCAAGGAGTACGGAGCGTCCCCTGAGAAGTGGTGGTTCCTGACCGGGGCCAAGGCCGAGGTGTTCCGGGTGGCGGTGGGCGACCTGAAGTTCGCGGTGGTGGAGTCGGGTGACCCCTCGGCCAAGCTGGAAGACCTGTTCATCCATTCCGCCGATTTCGGCGTGTTGGACTCGCGGGGGCGCTTGCGTTTCATCGTCCACGGCGAAGATTCCGACGCCGAAGACCAGGTGCTCCGGTCGGTCAAGCGTCTCAAAGGTATCCTATGAATCCCTCGTTGAACCTCCTGCCGCTCATCAATGCCTGCCTCAACGGATTGGCGGCTGTGTTGCTGGTGCTCGGGCTGGTGCACATCAAGGCGGGCCGCCGGGAATCCCATCGCCGGTGCATGGTGGCTGCCTTCGTCACCTCCTGTGTCTTCCTGCTGCTCTACCTCGTCCACAAGTACCTCCTCGGATCGGTGCACACCCCGTTCAAGGGCCCCGAGGCGTTGAAGCCCTGGTACTACGGGATGCTCTTCTCGCACATCGTCTTGGCCGCCGCAGTGCCGGTCCTGGCGTTGATCACCCTGCGGCGTGGTGCGGCCGGTGACCTCGAGCGTCACAAGAAGATTGCCCGCTGGACATGGCCGATCTGGATGTACGTGTCAGTCACCGGTGTGCTGGTGTACCTGGCCCTGTACCAGATCTGGACTTAGTCGGTCGTTGCCGACCCGGCCCGGTCAATCGACCTCGGGCTCCCGCCACTTGCCGTGCTCGCGGATCAGGTCGACCAGCCGTTCCACGGCCTCGTCCTCCGGGATGTTGAAGCGCACCGGCTTCTTGCCCACGTACAGGTTGATCTTGTTGGGCGCACCGCCGACGTAGCCGAAGTCGGCATCGGCCATCTCACCCGGGCCGTTCACGATGCACCCCATGATGGCGATCTTGACGCCCTTCAGGTGATCGGTGCGGGCCTTGATCCGGGCGGTCACCGTCTGGAGGTTGAACAGTGTGCGACCGCAACTCGGGCAGGCCACATAGTCGGTCTTGAACGAGCGGCATCCGGCGGCCTGTAGGATGTTGAAGGCCAGGCGCAGGGATTGCCCCGGGCCCTGCTCGGAACGGACGAGGATGGCGTCACCGATGCCGTCGGCCAGGAGCGATCCCAGGTTGACGGCGGCCTGCAGCTGCGCGGCTTCGGGCGTCGGTGCCTGCGCCGGGGCCGTCAGACGGTCCTTGAGCAGAATCGGGTTGCGGCAGCCCAAGGCAGCCAGACGGACGGCCAGCAGGCGGAAGGCGGTGATGGGGGGCAGGGCGACATCATCGCGGACGGTGACCCACTGGGTCTCGCAGGGGGGATGCGGGACGTCGCCCGAGGGATCGACCTCCATCAGGTTCAGGTCCTCGTAGACGGCCTCGGGTTTCACGTCCGCCTTCGGCGAGATCCTCGGGGCCACCGCGTCGTGGGTCCGGCGATCGACCACCACCCTGACCAGGTTCTCGCCCCCGGCGGGCAGATCCCCGAGCGGGGAGGATGCCGATTCGCGTCGCTTGAAATGGAATGGATCCCAGGAGACCGAGGGCTCGCCGAGGCCGGGGTGGGATCCGGTCAGGAGTGGGATCTGTGCCAGCAGGTCGTTGCAGACGGCGATCTCCCGAGGGCTGTCCTCGGTGAGCGAGACACGGATGGTGTCGCCGATGCCGTCGCACAGCAGCGAGCCGATGCCGATGGCCGACTTGATGCGCCCATCCTCACCCTCGCCGGCCTCGGTGACCCCGAGGTGGAGGGGATAGTTCCAGTCGGGTCCCTCCTGGTCGAGGCGGGCCGCCAGAAGTCGGTAGCACTCGATCATGACCTTCGGATTGGAAGACTTCATCGAGAAGACGAAGTTGTGGAAGTCATGCCTGCGACAGATGCGGGCGAATTCGAGCGCGCTCTCCACCATGCCGAGCGGGGTGTCCCCGTACCGGTTCATGATGCGATCACTCAAGGAACCGTGGTTGGTGCCGATGCGCAGGGCTCGTCCCAGGCGCTTGGCTTCAAGCACGAGGGGGGTGAAGCGGGCCTCGATCCGGGCCAGTTCCTCCGCGTAGGCCGCGTCGGTGTATTCCTTGATCGCGAACTTCTTGCTGTCGGCGTAGTTGCCCGGGTTGATCCGGACCTTCTCCACCCACTTCACGGCCTCCATCGCCGCCTCGGGCTTGAAGTGGATGTCGGCGACAAGGGGAACATGGCAGCCCACGCGACGCAGTTCCCGGGAGATGTTCTCGAGGTTCGCCGCGTCCTTCACCGTGGGTGCGGTGATCCGGACGATTTGGCAGCCGACGGCCACCAGTTCCAGCGTCTGGCGAACGCATTCGGCGGTGTCCATGGTGTCGCAGGTCAGCATCGACTGCCGGACCACCGGGTGCGTTCCTCCGATCACCACGCCCCCGCGTGCGGGGTCGCCCACGACGACCTCGCGGGTGATTCTGCGTCGATGATTCCAGGGGGATGGGCAGTACTTCATGGATCGATCCGGGGGCAATAAACGGGAAGGCGGCCGGGGTCGTCAACGCTGGGAAGCGCCGGTCGCGCCGGCCCAGTCGATGGACACGGGCCGGGATGAACAGGGATCGGCCTCTCGGGTCACGGTGCCCGGGGCGCTATGGCAGGTGACTCCGTGGGGCGCTGGACCGGCGTCTCGATGACCGTCTCCTGCCGGAACATCGCTCGGAAGAGGGGCCCCCGCTTCACGAGATCGAAGAACGACACGTAGGCCATGAAGCTCAGCAACAGCACCGCGAAGGCCGATGTCGCAATCTCCTGGAAGCGCGGCCCGACCCGTCGTCGGGTCACCAGTTCGTAAAGGGCGAGGGTGATGTGCCCTCCATCAAGGACGGGCATGGGCAGCAGGTTGATGATGGCGAGATTGACGTTGAGCAGCACCAGGAAGCTCAGGGCGAGCCGGATGTCGGCGTTCACGTCGGCCGCCAGCTTGCCGAAGATGCCCACGGGACCGCTCATGTCCTTGGGACCGATACCCGTCTCTTTGGAGTGCGCCAGGGCACCGAGAAGTTCGCCCATCTGCACCACCACACCGGAGATCTGTTCCCAGGGCGTGGGGCCCGGTCGCTGGAGTTGGTAGGTCAGGACCCGACTCGGAGCGATGGAGACCCCGATGCGACCGGTGCCCGTGGTCGGGTCCAATCTCGGGGTGACAGAGAAGGTCAGACGCTCCTTGCCGCGCTGCACCTCGACCTGCGAGGCCTTGCCCGTGCGCTCGCGGATGAGATCGATCAATTGGGCCTGCCCCACCACGGGGACGCCGCCGACGGAGATGAACTGGTCGTCGACCCGGAGACCCACCTCGTCGGCCACCCCGCCCGGAGTCAGCCCCATGATCACGGGGTGGTCGCGGGGATCCAGGTTGAGCAGCTTGAGGCCGAAGGTGGGATTCACCGTGGCTGTGAGCACATAATTGGAGACGGAGTCGCCCCGTGCGATCTCGACCGGAAGGCTTTGCGAGCGCGCCAGCACCGTGAAGCGTTGCACCTCCTGCCAGTTCTTCACCTTCTTGCCATCGACCCGGACGATCCGGTCGCCCTCCCGGATGCCCATCTTCGCCTCCGGGGAATCGGGTTCGACGTAGCCGATGATCGGCGGATTGACGTGCACGGGAAGGCCGACCCACCAGATCACGGAGGCGATCACGGTGGCGAAGACCAAGTTCATGACCGGGCCGGCGATGGCCACCCAGATACGGGACTGGGGCGAGGCTGGCGCGACCGCGGGATCGGCCGAGCCCTCGATGGCCTCGGAGGTCAGCATCTGGGGAAGTTTCACGAAGCCGCCGGCGGGGATCCATCGAAGGGCCCACTCGACCCCGTGGCGGTCCTTCCAGCCGAGGATCTTGGGCCCGAAGCCGATGGAAAACCCGAGGACCACCATTCGCCGGAGCCGTGCCATCCAGAAGTGGCCATATTCGTGGACGAAGACGGAGGCGCCGAAAAACAGCAGCACCGCGAGGACCACGTAGGCCTTGTGAAACAAATCTCCGATCATCGATGGACCACAGGGTAAGGAAGGAGGACAGCGTGGGCAACCGCGACTCCCCGGAAAACCCTTCCTTGCCCCCGGGCCGTGTCTCGGAGTGGCGCGTCCTTCGCAGATCCGATCCCGCGAATGGTCGTTTGACGATGCCGAGTCTCCGGGTGGAAGGTCCTCGCAGACGGTCGGCCGAGTCCTGTCCGGTCGTGCGCCGGTCTGTCCCCCCATGTTCCTGATCGCTCTGAAGATGCTCCTCGGCGACCGATCCAAGTACTGGATGCTGGTCGGCGGGCTGGCGTTCTCGTCGCTGCTGATGACTCAGCAGTACTTCGTGTTCCAAGGGCTGCTCTCCTGGACCACGAGCCACATGCGGAACATGCGGGCCTCGATCTGGGTCGTCGAATCGCGCGTCGACCAGGTCAACGAGACCAAGGCCATGCGGGACACCGACGTGAACCGGGTGAGGTCCGTGGATGGGGTCGACTTCGCCGTGCCGCTCTTCCAGGGCGTGCTCAAGGCCCGGACGGCGGACGGTGCCGACAAGATGATCCAGATGATCGGGCTCCATTCGGGCACCCTGTACGGTCGACCCCCGCGGATGATCGAGGGCGACATCACCCAGATCCGCCTGCCCAACAGCGTCATCATCGACACCCTGGCGGCCGAGACGAATCGCCTCGGGGCCGGCCTGGGCCGTCCGTTGCGCATCGGCGACACCTTCGAGATCAACGACCGCGAGGCGAGGGTCGTGGGCATCTGCCAGACCGAGCGTCACTTCTTCGGCTACCCCTACGTCTTCTCCACCTATGATCAGGCCCTGCAATATGCGCCTCGGCAGCGCAAGATGCTGTCCATGATCCTAGCGGAACCGAAGCCCGGATCGGACGTGGCCGAGGTGGCCCGACGCATCGCAGCGGAGACCGGGTTGCGGGCCTACACCGTCCCACAGCTCGAGAAATCGACACTCCGCTGGGTCTGGACCAACACCGGGATCCCGATCTCCTTCCTCACCACCATCATCCTCGGGTTCGTCGTGGGAGTGGCCGTCAGTGGCCAAACGTTCTATTCGTTCGTCCTCGAGAACCTCCGGAACCTCGGCGCACTCAAGGCGATGGGGGCCGGCAACGGGTTGCTCGCAGGCATGCTCCTCCTTCAGTCGGTGACCGTGGGCCTGATCGGATTCGGCATCGGGATCGGCCTCACCGCGCTCTTCGGACTCACCGTCGCCAAGGGGGGGCAGCCCCCGTTCAAGATGGAGGCCCTGTTCCTGTTCCAGGCCCTCGCCGCCGTGATTCTGATCTGCGCCCTGGCGGCGCTGTTCGGGATCCGGAGGGTAGCCAAGCTTGAGCCCGCGATCGTGTTCCGCGGCTGATCGGCGCCGGTAGCCCGCCCCACCCCACAGCCCACGCCCCAGTGAATCCCGCATCCGAGTCCCCGATGGAAGCCGCCGCGATCTCCGCGCGGGCTGTCGTGAAGTCGTTCGGCGTCGGCGATGCACGCACGCTGGCTCTGAAGGGTGCCGACTTTCGGGCGGTCGAGGGGGAATTGCATCTCATCGTGGGACCCTCGGGATGTGGGAAAACCACCCTGCTGAGCGTTCTGGCCGGGACGCTCGAGTGCGATCAGGGCGAGGTGTCCGTTCTGGGGACCCGGATCACGGCCCTCTCGAACGCCGAGGTGACCCGCTTCCGTCGGGGACATATCGGCTTCATCTTCCAGCAGTTCAACCTGATCCCCACGTTGTCGCTCCTCGAGAATGTCAGCGTCCCGCTCCTGCTCCAGGGGGCCGGTCGCCGCGAGGCCGAGGCGAAGGCGGCCGAACGACTGGCCCAGGTGGGCTTGAGCGGGCGGGAGCGCCAGCGCCCCTCCCAACTCTCGGGCGGTCAGCAGCAACGAGTCGCGATCGCCCGCGCCCTGGTCCACGAACCCCGGCTCGTGATCTGCGACGAACCCACCAGCGCCCTCGACTCGGTGACGGGCCACCAGATCATGGACCTGCTGAGCGGAGCCGCCCGAGCTCCCGGCCGTTGCGTCCTGATTGTCACCCATGATCCCCGGATCTACGGGTACGCCGACCGTATCAGCGAGATGGAGGACGGGCGCGTCACGGCCGTCCATTCCGGGGAATCCCTGTCGTCATTCATCCACGCCGCAACCCGTTCCTGACCTTCCATGATCCTGTTCCAACGCATCTCCTTCTGGCTGGCACTCTGTGGGGTGGGCGCCGTGCTGCTGCTCCTGAAGGGGCAGGGCAACCCACTGCCCAATCCGGGGCCCGTGTCAGCCCCGCCGCGGTCGCCCTACGCCCGCACCGTGGCGTCCACGGGCCTCATCGAGGCCTCGCGCGAGAACGTCAAGGTGGCCGCGCCGCGCGAGGGTCTGGTGACCCGGGTGTTCGTGAAGGTCGGTGATGCCGTGAAGGCGTCGGATCCGCTCTTCCAGATCGACGACCGTGAGGTCCGTGCCCGGATCCGCCTCCTGGAGGCGCAGGTCGCCTCGCTGCGGTCCCAGGCCGGGGTCGATGCATCGCTGATCGCGGATCTCGACGACCAGGTGAGGCGGTTCGCCCAGTTGGGCCGCGACCGTGTCGCCACCGAGGACGAGGTCAAGCGGCGCGAATTCTCCCTGGCCACGGCCAAGGCGAAGGCCGCGGCCACCGCGGCCGCCATCGCCGCGGCCGAGGAGGCCGTCCGGCAGGCCGGGACCGATCTGGAGATCCTGACCGTCCGTGCCCCTCGCGACGGACGATTGCTGCAGGTGAGCCTCCGGGAGGGCGAGTTCGCCGCCGTCAAGTCCGCCGAGCCGCTGATGCTCCTGGGCGACGTCGACCGCTTCCAGGTGAGGGCCGAGGTGGACGAGCAGGACGCGGTTCTGATCCAGTCCGAGCAGCCGGCGGTGGCCTCGCTGAAGGGTCATTCCGATCTCCGCATGACCTTGAAGTTCGTGCGCATCGAACCCTATGTGGTCCCGAAGCGGAGCCTGACCGGCGACAGCCTGGAGCGGGTCGACACCCGCGTGCTCCAGGTGGTCTACGCCTTCGAGCGGCCCGCCTTCCCAGTCTATGTCGGCCAGCAGGTCGACGTGTTCATCCAGCGTCCCGAGTCCGCCCCGTCCGTATCCCGATGAATCCTGTCCCGATGAAATCCCGAGTCCTTGTCCCCCTGCTTCTTTGCCTGCACGCCCTCGGTGCCGAATCCGGCCCCCGGCCGGTGCCGTTGCCTTCGACGCCCGTGACCCTCGACCAGGCCCTGGAACATGCGTTGGCGCACAATGTCACGCTCGCCAAGGGGCGGACCGAGCTCGAGGAGGCCCAGGGCCTGTCGGTCCAGCAGCGATCGGCGCGTCTGCCACGGTTGGCCACCACCGGTGCCTATCAGCAGCTCGACGAGGGACGGATCGAGCGCGTCCAGTTCGCTGCGGCGCAACCCGCGACCCCCTTTCTCAACAACCAGAGCTGGAACGCCAACCTCGTCGTCACCCAACCGCTCTTCGCCGGCGGCAAATACCGTTCGCTGGCTCGATCTTCACGCCTGACCCGCGAGGCGGCGCTCGCTGCCTACCAGGCCCTCGTGGCCAACACCCTCCTCGAAGTCCGGATCGCCTACAGCGACGTGCTTCTGGCGGTGGAGCAGATCGGGGTCCAGGAGGCCTCCAAGCGGTTGTTGGAGCAGGAACTCGAGACCGCGCGGCGCAGCCTCGAAGCGGGCACCGTGCCCCGCTTCAACGTGCTTCGCGCCGAGGTGGAATTGGCCAACGCCCTGCCGCCGCTGATCCGGGCGCGCAACCAGGAGCGGATCGCGCGGAACACGCTGGCCTTGCTGTTAGGGTGCGACGTTCCATCCGACTCCGGAGCCGACGTGCCCCTGCGGACCGCCGACACGCTCCGGGCCGAGCCGTTCGAGATCTCCGTCGGGTCCGCGCTCAACTCGGCTTGGCTTCGCCGCCCCGAGATCAAGGCAGCCCAGACCTCGGCCCGGATCCGCCACGAGGAGGTGCTCCAGTCCCGCGCCGATCTGATGCCGTCGCTCTCTGGCACGGCCGGATATGGCGTGCAGAACCGCAATTTCATCCGCGACCTCGATCGGACCCTCGACGGCTGGACGGTGGGCGTGCAGGCCAATTGGCTCCTCTTCGACTTCGGCCAGACCCGGGCCCGGGTCGACATGGCCCGCGCCCGCGAGGATCGGGCCCGGCTCGAGATCGAGGACGTCCGCCGGCGCATCGAGCTGGAGGTCCGGACGGCCTTCTCGCTGTTCACCGAGTCCAAGGAGGTGCTGGTGTCGCAGACCCGTGTCATCGAACGCGCCGAGGAGGCCGTGCGCTTGGTGACGGCGCGCGCCGAGGCGGGAAGCAGCACCCAGTTGGACGTCCTTTCGGCACAGACCGCTCTCAAACTGTCCCGCACCCAGCACAGCCAGGCGCTCCGCGACTACACGGTGGCCAAGGCTCGCCTGGAGCGGGCGATGGGCGAGGGAGTTCGTCTGTCGGTGGAGACCCCGAGCCACTGACCGCGGGGTGGGTGGCCGGGCGCGGGCCGAGCCGGCAATCTGCCGGCTGGGGTCCGGCTAGATCCAGGATCCCAGCAGTCGGTCGAGGCCCCGCTCCGAGCGGCGAGGGCTGACCAGCGCCAGCGACAGTCGCGAAGGTTGCAGGAAATCCGCGGCCACCCTCCGGATCTCGGACGGTTGCACGGCGGCCAGTCGGCTCCGCGTCTCCTCCGGGGGGATGATCCTGCCGTGCCCGAGCACCTGTTCCCCCAACCACATCATCATCGGTTCGGATCCCTCGAGGGACAGGTCCGTCTGGCCGATGGCGTAGTCCCGCGCCCGCTCCAATTCCGCCCTGCCCGGGGCCCGGTCGACGAGTCGGCGCACCTCACGGAGGATCAACTTCAACGCCTTTTCGAGGTGGGCATCGTCGAGGCCTGCGGAGATCACAAGGTCGCCACAGTCGCTCCAGGCCGTGCCTGTGCTCTGGATGCTGTAGGCCAGCCCGTGTTGTTCCCGGATCACCTGGAACAGCCGTGAACTCATGTTCTCGCCGAGCAGCACGTTGAGCAGTCGTAGGGCGAAGCGGCGCTCGTCGCGCCGGTGGGTGGTCCGGAAGCCCAGGGCGACCTGGGTCTGTTCGGTCTTCCTGGATCGAAGGAGCAGGCGCGGACCGGAGGCCAGGGGTGGGGGCACCGGCGGCGCGGGGGGCGGTCCCTGCCGGAAGCGGTGTCTCCAACCCCTCAGTTCCTCGAGAAGCGCCTCGTGCGTCAGGTTTCCGGCGGCCGCGATCACGGTCGATCCCGACACGTAGCGACGCTGCAGGAATCCGGTCAATGCCTTGCGGTCCAGGCCTCGTACGGAGCGGCCCGTGCCGATCACCGGGCGTCCGAGGGGATGCCGCGGGAACTGGACCTCGTTCAGGAGATCGTGGACCAGTTCCGCGGGTTGGTCCCGGTACATCGCCTGCTCCTCGAGGATCACCTCGCGTTCGCGAGTGATCTCGCCCTGGGCGAAGCGGGATTCCAGGAACATGTCGAGGAGGACATCCAGCAATTCCGGAAGGCGCGAGGCCACCGCCCGGCTGTAGAAGCAAGTGTGTTCTTCGTCGGTGAAGGCGTTGAGATACCCGCCGATGCCTTCGATGTCCTGCGATATTCGGGCGGCCGTGCGCCGGCGGGTGCCCTTGAAGAGCATGTGCTCTATGAAGTGGGCCGCGCCGTTCTCCGAGGCGCTCTCATGCCGGCCGCCGGTGTCGACCCACAGGCCGACCGCCACGCTGGCCAGGTGCGGCATCGAGGCCGTCACCACCCGGAGGCCGCCGGGAAGCTCGGAGAGTCCGTACATGAATGGCTCATAGGCTGGTCCTGCGCGTCGTCGATCGCAATGCACAAGCGGGTGTCGGCCGTTCACGGGTTCAGCCCGAGCCATGCCATGCCCCAGCGGATCCACAGGGGAATGGTGACCAGGCTCAACAGGGTGGTGCCGGCAACGATGCGGACGGCGGTGGCCGGATCGCCGCCGTACAGTCGCGACAGCACGATGGGGAACACCCCGGCGGGCATGGCGGCCTGGACGACCAGCACCCGCTTGATCTCCATCGAACAGGGTAGTGCGCGGCCGATCCCGAGCATCAGCACCGGGATGATCCCCAGGCGGAAGAGGGCCGACCAGGCCACCGCGCCGGCCGATCGTGCCGGGTGCAATTGACGCACCTGGTCGGCGACCGTCGCGCCGGCCATCATGATGCCGAGCGGAAACGCGCATGCCCCGAGCATGGAGGCGGTGATGGCCAGCGGGCGCGGCACCCACCGCACGGCACCGCAAGCGTTCAGGGCCAGCGCCAGAACGATGGCCACCAGGGGTGCATTGACCAATCGGCGCCATTCCCCGGGCCCGGTCGCATGGCCCAGGGTCATCAGGCCGAGCGTCCACATCGCGATGTCGACGCCCAGGTTGTGCACGAACAGGACCCCCGGAGTGTCAGGGTGGCTCGCGAACAGGACGAGGACGAGCGGGAAGGGGACGTATCCGTAGTTTTGGAGGCCCGACACCAGGGCGAAGGTCCGTTGCTCCGCCTCGGTCACCAATCCGATCCTCCGGCGGAACATCCAGCAGACGCCAATGCCCAGGGCGATGCCGCCGAAGCCGATCAGGGGAGGCACCAGCAGGTTCTCGGCCCGTTGGAGCGCCTGGTTGCCGAGCACCTTGTCGAAGATGAGGCAGGGGGTCAGCACGTTGACCACCAATCGCAGGAGACTGGCGTCGGCCTCCTCCGTCAGCCAGCGCACTCGCCGGAGCAGCACGCCCACGCCCGCCAGACAGAACACCGGAAGCACCGCCGCCAGCACATCGCTCAGGGACATCATGATCTCGGGGCGCAGACGCTAATCCGGGTCGCTGGGTTGGCCAATGTCCGATTGCCGGATGGGCCGAGGTCCGACGAGGCAACGATGGGAGTCCGGTGCTGGAATGGCCGCGGTGGGAGCCGGGAAACCGGAGGGACCACGGAAATCAAGGACCCAGGGAGCTTTGGTCCCGATCCCTGGGGTACTCCGGCAAGTGCCGGCTATCCCATGAGATGTTCCACCAGCGCCGCGAACTCAAGGTGCTGGACCTGTCGCAGGTAGGCGATGGATCGGGTGCAGGGGCTCTCGGCCACCCGCTGACACTCATGCACCAAAGCCAGCGGGTCGATGTCGCCCGACAGGGTGAGGCGCTCGAGTACGCCGCGGGCCTCCGGGGATTGCGCAGCCCGGGTCGCGCCGGGGGTCAGGGCCCGGTAGATCGGGTGACCGCTGAGGCGCCGGAACCAGTAGGCCGCATTCCAGTAGTCGGGCTCCCGACGATGGAGGATCGCGTGGACGAGGCAACCGTCGGCATCGGTGCGGTCTTGCACCAGGTTGTGGGCCGGGTCGTGGTGGTCGTGGTACAGCAGGGCGGTCGCCGAGAGCAGTTCGGCGGCCGGGTCCGCGAGGTCGAGGCCGCGGGTGGCCTCCAACAGCCGCAGACCCACAGTGGCCTCTGGCAGAACTCCGGTGCGCGGTCCTGGTCCGAGTTCCGGGAGTTCTCCGGTGCCGAGGAGTTCCCAGAAACGGGCGGCAGCGTTCTGTGTTCCAATCAAGAGGGACATCGGGGTGCGGCCGGATACTCGCGGCCGATGATGGGGTCGTCAAATCCCGGTCCAAAAATCTGCTCCTGCCGGGCATGATGGCATCAATCCCGCCTTGAAAGCCCGGTCTTCGGCGCGTTACCAAGAAAACGATGTCCCGATTCGACCTCGCTTCCTGGCTCACCGCACGTACCCGCGATGTGGACCGGGCCCTCGACCGATGTCTCCCCAAGGCCACCGCCAAGCCGGCCACCATCCACAAGGCGATGCGCTACTCGATCTTCGCAGGGGGCAAGCGCATGCGGCCGGCCCTCGTGCTGGCGGCTGCCGAGGCTTGTGGCGGGACCCGTGAGGCCGCCATGCCCCTGGCCTGCGCGGTGGAATGCATCCACACCTACTCGCTCATCCACGACGATCTGCCCGGCATGGACAATGACGACATGCGCCGGGGCAAGCCGACCAACCACAAGGTTTTCGGTGAGGGGATAGCGATCCTCGCCGGGGACGCCCTGCTCACCCAGGCCTTCGAGATCGCCGCTTCTTGCAAGGGTTGGAAGCGCTACGGCCCCCGGGACATCGTTCTCGAGATCGCACGGGCTGCTGGTTCGCTCCAGTTGATCGCAGGCCAGGTCGCCGACCTCGAGGGGGAGGGACGCAAGATCTCCCGCGCCCAGCTCCGCTACATCCACGAGCGCAAGACCAGTGCGCTCCTGGCCTGCTCGGTCCGCCTGGGGGGCATGAGCGCCAACTGCACGCCCGCCCAGTTGGAGGCGCTCACCGATTTCGGTTACCATGTCGGCCTGGCCTTCCAGGTGATCGACGACATCCTCGACGTCACTCAGACCTCCGAGCAATTGGGCAAGACCGCCGGCAAGGATGTGAAGGCCCAGAAGGCGACCTATCCCTCGATCGTGGGCCTTGAGAAGTCTCGGCACATCGCCGCCGATCTGACCGCGCGGGCCGAGGCCGCCCTCAAGCCGTTCCGGGGCCGGGCCATCGCCCTGGAGTCGATCTCCGACCACCTACTCAAGCGTCAGTCCTGAAGTGTTTGTGCCTGTCCGGCGTACGGTTGCGTCGAAAATGCGCTTGCGATGGGCGCGGCCCCTCCGTGAGCCTTCGCCCGCCCGCCGGGCCGTCGTCGTGATGGTTCGGAAGAGGTTTTCGCCCAATTCACCGTGAAAGTCTTCACCGGCAATTCCAATCCCGGCCTGGCTCGTGCCATTTGCGATTCCATCGGGATCCCCCTGGGTCGTTCCACGGTGAAGCCGTTCCCCAACGGCGAGACCTTCGTGAAGATCGACGAGAATGTCCGAGGCACGGACGTCTTCGTGATCCAGTCCACCAGCCCGCCCGCCAACCAGCATCTGATGGAGATGTTCATCATGATTGATGCGTTGCGGCGTGCCAGCGCCTCGCGGATCACGGCGGTGCTACCGTTCTACGGCTACGCCCGGCAGGACCGGAAGGACCAGCCCCGCGTGCCGATCACGGCCAAGTTGGTGGCGAACCTGCTGGTGGCCGCCGGTGCAAACCGGGTGCTCACGATGGATCTCCACGCTCAGCAGATCCAGGGCTTCTTCGACATCCCGGTCGACCATCTCTATGCCGCTCCGGTGCTCCTCGAGCACATTTCCCGTCAACAGACCCAGAACCTGGTCGTGGTGAGTCCGGACCTCGGTGGGCTGAAGATGGCCGCGGCCTATTCCCAGACGCTCGGTGCCGAACTGGTCATCGTCGCCAAGCGCCGGAAGAGCCCGACCGAGACCGAGGCGATCTCGGTCATCGGCGAGATCGAGGGCAAGAATGTCCTGTTGGTGGATGACCTGACCGAGACGGCGGGAACCCTGGTCAACGCGGCTTCGTTGCTCAAGCAGCGGGGGGCTCGCCGCATCCAGGCCTGTGTGTCCCATGCTCTGATCAACGAACTTGGGATCGAACGACTCCGAAAATCGGAGATTGACGAACTGATCACCACCGATAGTGTGGTCCGCCCGTCGATCGAGGGGGTCCGAATCACGACCCTCTCGGTTGCCGGCTTGTTGGGAGAGGCGATCAAGCGAA
The DNA here is from genome assembly GCA_903858835.1 of uncultured Verrucomicrobiota bacterium. Taxonomy (GTDB): domain Bacteria; phylum Verrucomicrobiota; class Verrucomicrobiia; order Limisphaerales; family UBA9464; genus SXXZ01. The sequence continues at coordinate 4,519 of CAIOKD010000242.1, read as the reverse complement.
TTTACACGAATTCCTCGGTCACCTCCCTTTTCGAGTTCAAGGGCTGAGGCGGCACTCAAGTGCGCCACGGCAGATACGACTGAATCATGAAATCGCTGAATCTGAAAGCCGAACCCCGCACGTCCACGCGACGCAAGGGTTCCAAGGCGCTCCGTTCCTCCGGGCGCATCCCCGCCAACATCTACGGCAAGTCCATCGCGCCGCAAAACCTCCAGGTCGATGCCGAGGCGTTCTCCGATCTGATCCATTCGGCCCATTCCGAGATCGTTCTGGTCGACCTTCAGGTTGCTGGCGACGCCAAGTCCCGGCTGGCGCTGGTGCAGGATGTGCAGCATCACCCGCTGAGTGGTGAGGTTCTGCATGTCGACTTCCATGAGGTTCGTCCTGACGAGATGATCACCATCCGCATCCCGGTCGAGGCGACCGGCGAGGCCGAGGGCGTGAAGACCGGCGGCGGAACCCTGGAGCATGTGCTCCAGAAGGTGCGGGTCACCGCGCTCCCGAAGGACCTGCCCGAACAGATCGTGGTCGACGTGTCCGCCCTGAAGGTCGGTCAGGCCATCCAGATCGGCCAGATCCAGGCTCCTTCGGGTGTCAAGATCCTCGGCGACAAGCACCTCCGCGTCTTCGCGGTGGCGGCGCCGGTGACCGAGGCCGAGGCGGCTCCTGCCGCTGGCGCCGAGGGTGCCGAAGCCAAGCAGCCCGAGATGATCAAGGAGAAGAAGGAAGAGGCTCCGGCTGCCGGGGCCGCTGCCGCCGCTCCGAAGAAGAAGTGATCTGAGGTGCCGTATCCCCGGGGGATGTTCCATTGAACCCTCCTGCGTTGATCGTGGGGCTTGGAAACCCCGGGGACGAGTACCGCAACACCCGGCACAATGCCGGGGCGATGGTGGTCGACCGCTTTGCCGCTCGTCGGTGTTCCGCGTGGCGGACTGAGCGGAAGTTCTTTGCAGAATTGGCGACGGGTGACTGCGGAGGCCGCAAGGTTCTCTGCATCAAGCCCATGACCTACATGAACCTGAGCGGAGAAGCGGTGGTGGCGGTGAGTCGCTACTACCGGGTCCCTCCCGAATGGGTGATGGTGGTGGCCGACGATGCAGACCTGCCCCTGGGCGCGGTCCGCATGCGACCATTCGGTGGGTTTGGGGGACACCACGGTCTGCAATCGGTCATCCAGCATCTGGGAACCCAGGAGTTTCCGAGGCAACGCATCGGCGTTGCCCGACCGGTCCAGGCGGTGCGAGATATCGCATCGCACGTTCTGGGCTCGTTCTCCGACGATGAGTCGCCACTTCTGGGCGAAGTGCTGACACGGGCCGAGCAGCAGATCCAATGCTGGTTGGAGGAGGGGTTGGGCAAGGCCATGAATCTTTTCAACCGCAGTCGGTGATCGAACCCGACCGCCGCCAAGCAACGATTTGGACCCAAGATTCAATCGGGGCGCGATGAAATCGCCGACATCGAGGACCCAACGAACGGAGCAGAGGCACAACTAAAAAAGATCGTCAGAAAAAAAAGAAAAAAGCTGAAAGGAGTTCAGGACGCTGTCCGAAGACTGAAGGCACAGGGTCTTACTGAGCGCCATTTTTCAAAGCACCCACTTTCCGAAAGCCAAGTTTTCGAAAAACATCCGATTTTAGACACCGAATCCATCATTCATCCAAGACCATGAAACGCTACGAAGGACTGTTCATTCTCGATTTGTCCGGCAAGGAAGAAGGCATCAAGGAAGTCGTCGACAAGTTGTCCTCGGAGATCACCTCCGTGGGCGGTAAGATCGAGACCGTCCAGAAGCTCGACAAGAAGACCTTCGCCCGCAATGCCCGCAGCGGAGAGTCCGCCGGTCATTTCGTGAACATCATCTTCGAGGCCCAGGGCAAAGCCATCACTGAGCTGCGCTCCCGCTTCAAGTTGGCGGCCGACGTGGTCCGGGTGCTCTTTACCGAGGCTCCGGCTCCGGTGCCCGCCAAGGCCGCCTGATCGCCCGATCACTGGCGATCCACCGCTTCCAACCCACATCCACCCCCTACCTCCCTTCTCACCATGGCCAGCTTCAACAAGGTCATCTTGGCCGGGAACCTGACTCGGGATCCCGAGCTTCGGTACACCCCGAAGGGAACCGCGATCGCCAAGCTGTCGATGGCGGTCAATCGTCGGTGGACCGGCGAGGACGGGCAGAGCCGCGAAGAGGTCACCTACGTGGACATCGACGCCTTCGGCAAGCAGGCCGAGGTGATCTCCCAATATCTTCGCAAAGGTGGCGGCCTCTTGGTGGAGGGTCGCCTCAAGCTCGACCAATGGGACGACAAGCAGACCGGCCAAAAGCGCTCCCGCCTGGGGGTGGTCCTCGAGAGCTTCACCTTTATCGGTGGGCGTCCTGAGGGCTCCGGTTCCGGTCCTGTCCCACCGCCTGCTTCGGTCCCAGGTCGCGTCACTGGCAACCGTCCCGCACCCTCGGCGCCCGCCCCGGCCGATGCCGAGGGAGGTCCTCCGGACGACGACGATGTCCCGTTTTGATTTTTGACGGTTCCTTCCAACGATCTCTTTCGATAGTCTCACCGCGAATCGATCGCCGACCCTTTTCAAAACCTCAGTTTAAAAACCTCAAGTTCTAGAATTTCCATGCCAAAGACAGAAGTGCTCCTCATCCAAAACGTGGTCGGTCTGGGCGGCGAATCCGATCTGGTCAAGATCGCCTCCGGCTACGCACGCAACTACCTCATCCCCCAGGGCTTGGCTGTTCCCGTGTCCCAGGGCAACAAGCGCCGGATCGAGGCTCTGCGCCAACGCCGTGCCGAGCGCGAGGCCAAGGAACTCAGCTCCATGTCCGAGTTGGGCAAGAGCCTCAGCAAGGTGACACTGACCCTGTCGGTCAAGACCGGCGATGACGGCAAGATGTTCGGGAGCGTGACTTCCGGATCGATCGCCGACGCCCTCAAGACCCAGCTCGATGTCGCCCTCGACAAGCGCAAGATCCATCTCGAGAAGGCGATCCATGCCCTCGGTGAGTACGAGGTCGAGCTGCGCCTGCACCCCGAGGTGCGGTCCTCGCTCAAGCTTGTGGTGAAGAGCTCCAATCCGCTGCCGCCTCCCCCGGTGGAACCGGTGGCCGAGGCCCCCAAGACCGAGAAGCGCTCCTATCGTGGCGGGGCTCGGTCGGCCGGCGAGGCCAAGGCTCAGGCCTAACCCCCCCGGGCGGGCGGCCGTCGGTCGCTCCATCCGTACAAACCATCTTTTCACGGCGGACCTCCGGGTCCGCCGTTGTCGTTGGTGGGAATGTCGGGCGAGACGTGGGTGGGTATCCTGTCGGGTATCCCAATGGACGTGCCTGCGCTTCGCCTCAGCAACCCTTCAGGCGCGGGTCGTTCGGTGTTTCCGGATCGTTGGCCCCAACTTGCGCCCAGCGTTCCAGTGCGTCACCAGACATCCGACAAACCCGCCAATCGGGGAGAACCTTGGCCCCGATCCCCTGATAGAATTCGAGAGCATTCTCGTTCCAATCCAGGACGGCCCATTCGAGGCGTCCACACCCCCGCTCCAATGCCAACCGCGCGAGGTGCCTCAGGATCGCCCGTCCATGACCGCGCCTGCGGTATTCCGATCGGATGAACAGGTCCTCGAGATGGATGCCTGGTTTTCCGAGGAAGGTGGAGTAATTCGGATGGAAGACCGCAAAGCCCACCGAGACCTCGCCTTCGAAGGCCAGGACAACCTCGGCTGCGGGGTTGGGTCCGAACAGGGTGTCCCGCAAGCGGTCTTGGGTCGCCTCGACCTCATGAGCCAGGTTCTCAAAATCGGCGAGTGCCCGGATCAGTTCAAGGACGAGGTCCAGGTCCTCCACCGTCGCGTTCCGGAGCGTTGTCGGGCTCATGCCACGAGGTTGGCGGTGCCCATCAGGACGGGCAACGCCCGAGTGTCCGATGCTGGCGACAGGAGGATTCCCAATCCAGGATTGAGCCTCGGCGGGGCCACCCCGAGACTGGGGCAGGCATGTCGCCGAATCTCACCACTCAATTCAAGGGTTGGACCAAACCGGGCCCCATCCCGCCCGGAGCCCTCGGGGCGGGTCCGGGGCTGGAACCGGGCGAAAGCCTGGATGCCATCAGCGGGCATTTTCGACTGTTCCAGGCTGTCGATGGTCACCGGTTTTCCTCCGATGACGTGCTGACGGCCTGGTACGGCACCCAGGGTTGCCCCTCGGCCGGATCGGTGCTCGATCTGGGCAGCGGCATCGGCACGGTCGGGATGATCGCCGCGTGGAGGCTTCCCCACGCCCGCTTCGTGACGGTGGAGGCCCAACCGGAGAGCGTCCGGTTGGCCCGCAAGTCGGCCGCCTGGAATGGACTGCTGGATCGCTATGACATCCGCAGCGGGGATCTGCGCGACCCGTCGGTCCTGCGCGACGACGAACGCTTCGACCTGGTCCTCGGCAGCCCCCCGTATTTTCCGCTCGGGACCGGCGTGGAGAGCACCCACCCGCAGAAGTTGGCCTGCCGCTTCGAGTTGCGGGGCACGGTGG
>CAIOKD010000241.1 GCA_903858835.1 uncultured Verrucomicrobiota bacterium | reverse complement strand
CGTTCGCGCTGAAACCGAATGGCGTTTGGCAAATTCCCGCTTTGTTAGGCTGGCGGCCAGCGGGTTTGGCCGTTGTATAGATGCGTTGTGCACGATTCCGAGCTTGGGCACGGATCGGGCAGATAAAAGCGGCAGGCTTGAGCGTTATTTGCCAGACTTCTTCGGCCGGCCCGGACGGGGCAAACGCAAGCCCGGTACAACGCGATGGAGGGCACGGGTCAAGGTCTGATCGGTGCCCACAGCCCCGTGTTCTCGCATGAGACGAAGACGCTCATCAGAGGGCGTTTCTTGAATCAACTCCCTGCTCATTTCCAGCGTCGCCTCTACACCGGATGGAAAACGTTTAGCCACGACTTGGGGAATCAGCCAAGTCACCACGGCGGCCACATTCTTGTCGGCTGGGGTCAATAGTATAGGTCCCCTGTTTCGGTGTGGATTGAGCGGGCGGGATTCAATCACTGCCGCGGTTTTCCGAAGCAGGTCAGGCAAGGATTCCATCCTCACGCTGCAAAGGGCCGTCGCTAGGTCCCGGGCGAGGTCATTGACCCGAGCTGGAAGCTCTGACTCTCCGGCTTGTTCCATGCAGAGGCTATGTAAGAAAGTTGTGGCGGAATGGGGCAGGGGGCGTTTGGGCAGTCGGCACCCGAGTTGAATGAACGCCGCGATTAGATTTGCAACGGCAGTCGGCTCTGGTGCAAAGGTTCCTTGGATTGAAGCGACCAGTTTCTGTCCCAAGTCAAAATCCTGCAGGACGTTTGGTTTTACGGTCGCATCGTTCGGTTTTCGTCCCCGCTTCATCGGCCACCCCCGGGGCGAAGCGAGAAGAAGGCGCGCGCATCGGTCTCAGTGGCCAGGCCCCGGTAATGCTGATGAACGACGGCCGGTGAGTTTCCGGATTCAAGGGCGATTCTGGCAACGTCCCCGGTCATGGCCACCCGATAGGTGATGGCCGAGTGTCGAGCGCCGTTGGCGATCCGGCGCGTCCCCGTGGCTCGGCAGGCATCTGAGACTGCCCGGGCGAGTTGAGAGGGGTCACCGTCGAAGATACGGGCATCGGGCGGTCCGGCCACCGGTTGGAGCCACTTGAGGGCGTTCTCGGGCAACGGGGCGAGGCGGCGGCTTCCGGTCTTGGCCTCCGCCCCTGCGACGGTGACATGGCCGGCATCAAGGTTCACGTCGCGCCAAGTGATCCGACAGACCTCGGCCGATCTAAGTCCGGCGAACATTGTCAGCACAAGGGCAGGCAGGGCCTCATGCGGCATGGCGGCGAGGATGGTGCCGGCCTCTTGGGGGGTCCAAAATTCGATCTCTTCCGATCGCTTCACCGTCTCCCGCTCAAGGTCCTTGGCGGGGTTGTCGGGCAAGACTCCGCGGCGTCGGTGAAACTCGAAAAGCCCGCTCACTACGACGGCAAAGTTTCGCCGGCTAAGAGCTGACAGCGGCTTTCCTTCGGTGCCGGTCAATCCATCGAGCCAACATTGGATACCGGCCGTGGTGAACTCGCTCAGGTTCCTTCCCTGGTTGTCGGCAGCGAACCGCCCGAGGCGCGACCGCAGGTCGGCGAGGGTTCGAGCGGAGCGTCCGCGGGTTTCCTTCGCCTTGATCAGGTCGAGGATTGCTTGCCCAACCGGCAGCGGAGTCCGAGCGACCGGGGCGCGGCGAGCGTAGGCTTTGGCTGCGGCAACGAGGTTCTCATGGCCTATCAGGTCTGCGGCTTCGGCGAAGATGGCACATGCGGTCGGGACATCGACTCGGTGGTGCGCAACAAGTTGTGTTGCGCGCTGTAGGTCACGGCGCTCGGCCCCAGTCATGCCGGCTCCCTCGGTATCGGCTGCGTTTAGCCGAGCAACCATCCTCGCGGCTTCGGCCCGGGCGGATTTTTCATCCTGGAAGGTCTGCCATCGACGTTTCCCGGTGGAGTAGTCGGCCAGCATCCACCGCGGGGATCGGCCTCTTTCCCCAGGCCGACAGTAGATCCGGACTGTATTTCGGCCGATTCGGACCTCGATGGGGGCCTTGGATTGCTTCCGGTCTGTGCGCGATCCCGCTCTCATGGGTCAACTGTTGCGCGATTGTTGCGCCAGTTGCAAGTAGGGGTTAAACGGAGGGATCTTAAGAGTGGCTGAAAGCCCTGATTTTATTGATGGAGCCGGTGGTCGGGATTGAACCGACGACCTACGGTTTACGAAACCGTTGCTCTGCCACTGAGCTACACCGGCGATGCGCGTTGCGCGTGTTTCAGACGTTAGTTACGGGGAGCGCCGGGGTGGGGGCAAGCGGCAAAGTTGGAGTGAGGTGTTTTTTCGAGCGACGGTTTCCACCACGCTGGAGGGCATCGTTGGAAGGATGCATCGCCGGGGAGGCAAGGGTTCCGATGGTCGTCCGGTTTGCCGAAGGCATTCCGAAACTTCACTTCAGCGTTGAATCGATTCTGTCGAAAGCCCATCAGGGAGAGGCGGTATCCAAAAAATCACTCGCGTTTTTCTGCGGACCCGCCTACCCCACCCAAGGTCGGGACCTGCATCTGGGCAACCCCAAATAAGTCATGCCCGCAAAAATGCCGCCGCTTTGGGCGTTGGCGTTGACCGAGCCAGTACAATCAAAGATTTAACCAAAATCCAATTTTCAAGCCATGATCAAACACCTCTCGGTCCTCGCGTGGTTCGCGTGGATGGTTTCCGCCCTCGGCCAGGGTCAGATCAACCTCAACAATCGCGGGCTTGCGTTGGTGAATGACGCCAGCGGCAAGCCACTCACGGGAACCAGCTTCGTGGCCGTGGTGCTTTACGGCGCTGCCGAGGCGAGCCTCACCAAGACCTTCGCCCCGTCGCCGTTCCGTGCTTCCACGACCACGTACCCCGGCACCTGGAACCCCGCGGTGACCGGGGGGCCGGGATCCATCGCCACGTTGTCCGGCTTTGCACCGGGCTCTACGGTGACGCTCAAGGTGGCCGTCTGGGATACCGCGGTGTTCGCGACCTGGGAAGCCGCCTCGGCGGCGCTTCAGGCGGGCAAGAGCACGGTGCCGACGCAGGCAGGCATCTCGGCCGCCTTCACCTACGCCGTCCCCGCCGATCCGCTGGCCATCCCGGGAGGCATGGAGAAATTCCCCGGTCTGACGCTCAAGACGCTGAGCAACACCGGGCCGGTCAACCAGGCCCCGACGGCCGCGGGGCAGAGCCTGAGCGTGAACGCCGGGACGCCGCTACCGATCACGCTGACGGGTGCCGATCCGGAGAACGCCCCGTTGAAGTTCGAAGTGGTGACGCAGCCAGCCAACGGAACGTTGGCGGGCACGGCCCCGAACGTTACCTACACGTCCAAGTCGGGTTTCAGCGGCAACGACAGCTTCACTTTCCGGGTCAGCGACGGTTCCTTGAGCTCGGCAGTGGCCACGGTGGCCATCACCGTCAAGGCCGGCACCGTCAACCAGGCCCCGACGGCCGCGGGGCAGAGCCTGAGCGTGAACGCCGGGACGCCGCTACCGATCACGCTGATGGGTGCCGATCCGGAGAACGCCCCGTTGAAGTTCGAAGTGGTGACGCAGCCAGCCAACGGAACGTTGGCTGGCACGGCTCCCAATGTCATCTATACGCCCAAGTCCGGTTTCAACGGCAATGACAGCTTCACCTTCCGTGTCAGCGACGGTTCCCTGAATTCGGCCGTGGCCATTGTGGCTATCACCGTCAAGGCCGGCACCGTCAACCAGGCCCCGATCGCCGATTCGCAGAACGTGAGCCTGTCGGTGGGAGAGAGCCGCGCGATCACGCTGTCAGGACGTGATCCTGAAGGTGCGGTGGTCAAATTCACGCTGGTGACGCAACCAGCCAACGGCACGCTGGCGGGCACGCCTCCGAACCTGACCTACACGCCGAAGGCGGGCTTCACGGGCAACGACGGGTTCACCTTCAAGGTCAACGACGGTTCGTTGGACTCGGCGGTGGCCACCGTGGCCATCACGGTTTCGGAGGCCGGTGCCCAGATCAACCTGAACAACCGCGGGTTGGCTCTGGTGAACGATGCCGGCGGCAAGCCTCTGGTCGGCACGGGCTTCGTGGCGAAAATCTTCTACGGAGCTTCCGAGGCGGCGCTGACGCAATCGTTCATTCCCGCAGCGTTCCGGGATACCACAACGAGCTTCCCCGGGACCTGGAATCCGGCGGCGGCCGGGGGGCCTGGGGCGATCGCCACGTTGGCTGGGGTCAAGCCCGGGGCCACGGTGACGCTGCGGGTGGCGGTGTGGGACACGGCGGTGTTCAAGACCTACGAGGAGGCCGAGGCGGCTCTGAAGGCGGGCTCGAGCAAGGTGGCGACGCAAGCGGGCATCTCGGCGGCGTTCACCTACACCGTGCCGACCGATCCGCTGGCGATTCCCGGTGGCATGGAGAAGTTCCCGGGACTGACGCTGAAGGCCTTGGGCAACACCGGCCCGGTGAATCAGGCCCCGATCGCCGATTCACAGAACGTGAGCCTGGCGGTGGGTGAAAGCCGGATGATCACGCTGTCGGGGCGTGATCCTGAGGGGGTGGTGGTAGCGTTCACTCTGGTGACGCAGCCGGCCAATGGAACGTTGGCGGGCACGGCTCCGAACCTGACCTACACGCCCAAGGCGGGGTTCACCGGCAACGACGGATTCACCTTCAAGGTCAACGATGGCTCGCTGGACTCGGCGGTGGCCACGGTAGCCATCACGGTCTCGGAGGCCGGTGCCCAGATCAATCTGAACAACCGCGGGTTGGCTTTGGTCAATGATGCCGGCGGCAAGCCGCTGGTAGGCATGGGTTTCGTGGCGAAAATCTTCTATGGAGCGTCGGAGAATGCGCTTTCCCAGTCCTTCATCCCGGCGCCATTCCGCGAATCCTCGACGAGCTTCCCTGGTACCTGGAATCCGGCTGCGGCCGGGGGGCCTGGGACCCTCGCGACGTTGGGCGGGTTCAAGCCAGGGGCCACGGTGACGTTGCGGGTGGCGGTGTGGGACACGGCGGTGTTCAAAACCTATGAGGAAGCCGAAGCCGCGCTGAAGGCAGGTGTGAGCCAGGTGCCCACGCAGGCGGGCATCTCGGCGCCCTTCACCTACTCGATCCCCACCGACCCGGTGGCGATCCCCGGCGGCATGGAGAAGTTCCCCGGCCTGACGCTGAAGGCCCTCGGCAACACCGGCCCGGTGAACCAGGCCCCGATCGCCGTGGCCCAGACCCTGAACGTCAACTCCGGGGCGACTCTGCCGATCATCCTCGCCGGCGCCGATCCGGAGAACGCTCCTTTGAAATTCACCGTGCTGACGCAGCCGGCCAACGGCACCCTGGCGGGCAACGCCCCGAGCCTCACCTACACCCCGAAGCCGGGCTTCAGCGGCGCCGACGGTTTCACCTTCAAGGTGAACGACGGGGCCCAGGATTCGGCTCCGGCCTCGGTGTCGATCACGGTCAAGCCCTCCACGGTGGTGGTCGTTCCGCCGGAGTTCCCGATCGAGCCGCCGCCCTGGGACATGGCCCCGTGCATCTGCGGTCCCCTGGTGGGCAACTATGAGACCAACCAGATCCACACCTGGCACGTCTTGGCCGACGGTGGCCCCCTCGACCTGCAGTTGACCACCGTGACGGTCAACACCAACGACCCGCAGACGACCATCGTGGACGCCTTCGACGGCACCAACCGCATCGGCACCGTCACCGTCTCCTACACGGCCGCCGAGGCCCGGGCCAACGGCCTGCGTTGGGAAAAGTCGGCCTCGGTGAATCTGGGCACCTTCGCCCGCGGCAAAGTGATCCGCCTGGAATCCCGCGTCGGCGGAACCCCGGTCACGCAGACCCACCACAGCCTGCAATTCTGCGGGGCTCGCTGGCTCGCGATCGATCTGCCCAGCTTCAAGGCCCTCGAGGAGGACCATGCGGCCTACCGGTTCAACGTGAAGTCGGGTGAACCGCTGGTGATCGACCTCGACAACGTGGGCATACCCACCCCTGCCACCGCGTTCCGCTACCGGCTCATCAGTCCCCTCGGCGTCGTCGTCAAGGCGGGCACCAACGCCATCGTCGCGGGCCCTGAACTTTCCTTGGCATCGCCGGCGGTCGGTCTGTGGACCCTGGAAATGAGGCCCGTCGGCGGCGAGCACTACCTGCTCGACAAGCCCGTCGGGGCCGACCGGCACGCCTACCTCGACTGGTACACCAGCCAGCGGGGCATCAAGGAGGTGCAGATCACGATCAACGCCAAGCCTGCCATCGGGGTTCCGTTCGACGTGCAGTTGACGCGCGTCCGCGAGATCGGTTTGCCGGACGAGGGTGATCTGGTGGTATCGGCGGTCGTCACCAACGGTGTCGCCCGCTTCATCGAGCTGCCCAACGGTTTCTATCAGGTCCAGGTCACGCCGAAGCCCAAGGACATCCCGCAGATCGATTCCCAGGACGACTGGATCTACTGCAACAACCCGGTCACCAACCTCTTCGCTTTCACTCGCGAGAACAAGAAGCCGGTCTTCGACGCGATCGCCAATGCCACCATCGACGAGGGCAAACCCTTCGGCCTGACGCTGAAAGCGACCGATCCCGAAGGGTCGCCGGTGGCGTTCTCCCTCGTGGCAGGTCCGGCGGGCCTGACATTGAACGCGGCCGGTTCGCTCAATTGGAATCCCACCGAGGAGCAGGGACCTTCCACCAACTTGGTCGAGGTGGCCGTCTCCGATGGATTCGACTCGGTGACCAACCGTTTTGCGTTGGTGGTCCGTGAGATCAACTCGGCCCCCGTGGTGGCAGCCATCCCCCGTCAGACGCTCGACGAGGGCAAGTCGTTGTCGCTCGCTCTTTCGGCCACCGATGCCGATCTGCCTCGGCAACCTTTGGTCTTCAAGTTGGTCAGCGGTCCCGCGGGTCTGACCGTGTCGCCCGAGGGCCAGGTCAATTGGATCGCGGGTGAGGACTTCGGCGGCCGTACCGAGACCGTCAAGGTCACCGTGGGTGATGGCCAATTGACCACTCCGGCGGAGTTCCAGGTGGTGGTGAACGAGGTCAACGAGGCCCCGGTCCTGCTACCCGTCGCCGACCTGACCATCGACGCCGGGAAGCGGTTCTCGATCCAGTTGGCGGCTCGGGATGCCGACCTGCCGGCCCAGAAGCTGGTGTACAGCGTCCTCTCCGGTCCCAAGGGTCTCAGCGTCAACGATCAAGGGTTGCTGGACTGGACCCCGACGGCCGAGCAGGGAAGCTCGACCAACAAGGTCGAGGTCTCGGTGACCGATGGTGTGGCCAAGGCCGGCACCGCCTTCGTGGTGGTGGTCCGTCCGTCCAACACCGCGCCGGTCATTTCGGACATCTCGCTACGCCGCGTGTCCGAGACTCGGACCATGGGATTCAATCTGGCGGCGACCGACGGCGATCTGCCGGCCCAGAAGCTGACCTTCTCGCTGGTGTCGGGTCCTGATGGGCTCACGGTGAGTCCGTCCGGAGTGGTTTCGTTCGCTCCCACCGAGGCTCAGGGACCGAGCACCAATCGGGTGGTTGTCCGGGTGACCGACAGCGGGGTTCCGCCGCTCAGCGGGACCAACGAATTCACGGTCGTGGTCCTCGAGCTCAACCAGCCGCCGGTGCTCTCGGTGGTGCCCGACCAGGTCGTGGACGCACTGAAGCCGCTGACTCTGCGCCTGTCTGCCAAGGATGACGATCTTCCCGCCCAGAAACTGGTCTTCGGCTTGGTCGAAGGTCCCCGGGGCTTGACCGTCGATCCGGCCCAGGGTGTCGTCAGTTGGACCCCTGCGGTCGACCAGGCTTCGATCCAGCACGGCGTCACCGTGTCGGTCAGCGATGGTGTCCGTACAGTCGCCACTTCCTTCCAAGTGGATGTCCGCTCGGCCAATGCGGCCCCGAGTTTCGTGAACTTGATCTCCCGCCGGATCCGGGAAGCCAGCCTGACCAGCTTCAGGCTCATTGGTCGCGACACCGACGTGCCTGCCCAGCGCCTGACCTACGGGTTGGTCAGCGGTCCCAAGGGGTTGACCTTGAGCGAAGATGGCGTGGTGAACTGGACTCCCACCGAGGAGCAGGGCCCGAGCACCAACACGGTGGTCGTCACAGTTACCGACAATGGCACTCCGTCGATGAGTACCACCAATACGTTCGACCTGTTCGTTTCCGAGGCCAATCAGGCGCCGACCTTCGTCAACGCCTTCAACCGGTCGATCTTCGAGAATGCCAAGATGAGCGCCACGCTCATCGCGCGTGATGCCGACCTGCCCGCGCAGAAGCTGACGTTCTCGCTGGTCAGCGGTCCGAAGGGACTGACGTTGAGCTCGACCGGGTTGATGGAATGGACGCCGACCGAGGACCAGGGCCCGAGTACCAACAAGGTGGTCGTGAAGGTGACCGATGACGCATCGACCAGCCTCAGCACTTCCGTGACCCTTGTCCTGACGGTCCGCGAGGCCAACGCCGCCCCGGTCTTCCCGGCGACCAACGTCACCGTGGCCGCGCAGAGCAAGTTGGCGGTGCCTCTGGTCGCCACCGACTCGGACATCCCGGTGCAGGTGCTGACCTACCGCCTCGACAAGGGGCCCGCGGGCCTGACGATCTCGACCAACGGTCTCTTGGAGTGGACGCCGCCGGCGTCGCTCGCCAACACCACCAACGTCGTGGCCGTCACGGTCAAGGACGGGGTCACGAGCGTTTCATCGACCGTCCGCATCATCGTCCGCCCGGTGGGATCCGGCAGTGGTTCGGAGGGCAAGGCGGGGCCGAAGACCCTCCTGTCGTTGCAGGTGCAGCCCGACCAGTCGCTGGTCCTCCGGGTCGTCGGCCCCGTCGGCGGGCGCTTCCGGGTGGAATCCACGGCGCTGTTCGGGGTTGATTGGCGGACCGAGGAATCGATCGGTGTGATCGAGACCCAGGGAGACCAGGAACCCGTGGTGGTGCCGCTGCCGGTGGAAGGCCTCGGGGAATTCCGGCAGTTCCGCCTCCGCAAGGAGTGAGCCCACCGGGCCCGGTGCCCGATCAGCAGCCGCCGAGCGCTCCGTGCGCCGGCGGCTGTCTTTTTTGTGAACCAGGGAGGGTTGGCAGGAAGGACGGTCTCGGTCGTTCCGAAGCCCGGGGTCAGAGGCTCGACCGGGCCTCGCGAACGGCTGCGATGGCGTCCTCCGGGTTGGCGGCGGTGGCGGTGAGGTGTCCCATCTTTCGGCCCGGCCGCGGGTTGGCCTTTCCGTAGAGGTGCAGTTTCACTCGGGGATTGGCCAAGGCCCTTTCCCAACGGGGCTCCCCCGCCTTCCACACATCGCCCAGCAGGTTGGCCATGGCGGCCGCGGGGGCCGTCAGTTCGGTCGACCCCAGGGGCAATCCGCAAACGGCCCTGACCTGCTGCTCGAACTGGCAGGTGACGCAGGCGTCGAGGGTGAGATGGCCCGAGTTGTGGGTCCTCGGGGCCAGTTCGTTCACGATCAGACGGCTGTCGCGGGCGACGAAAAGTTCCACCGTCAGCAGTCCCACCACGTCCAACGCCTCGAGGATGCCCCGGCTCAGGTCGCGGGCCGCCGCCTCGAGCGATGGGGCGATGCGGGCAGGGCACACCGTCACGTCCAGGATGTGGTTGGCGTGGACATTCTCGAAGACCGGGAAGGCTTCGAACCGGCCATCCATCGTCCGGGCACCCACCACGCTGACCTCCTGGGTGAAATCGACGAAGGCTTCGTAGATTCCCTCGGTTCCCTCCAGGCCCGCAAACGCCTCCTGGATCTCGTTGGCCGAGCGCAGGGTGCGTTGCCCCTTGCCGTCGTAGCCGAAGCTGGCGGTCTTGAGCACCCCGGGTAGGCCGAGATCCCGGGTCGCCGACTCGAGGTCCGCCAGGGAACGGATCGCCCGGAACGGAGTGACCGGAAATCCGTGGTCCTGGAGGAACCCCTTCTCCCTCAAGCGCTGCTGGGTGATGTGAAGCACCCGTCCGGCGGGCCGCACGGGCACCACTTCCGCGCAGGCGTCACTGGTCGCGCTGGGCACGTTCTCGAATTCGAAGGTCACCACGTCGACCGAACGTGCAAACTCGCGGACCGCACCCAGATCCTTGAACGGGGCCACGAAGACCCGATCTGCGACCGGTGCCGCCGGGGCGTCGGTTTCCGGGCAGAACACATGGATCCGGTACCCCAGACGGCGGGCGGCGATGGCGAACATGCGCCCCAATTGCCCCCCGCCGAGGACTCCCAGCGTGGCTCCCGGTGGAATGATGCGCGGTTGAAGTGACATCACAAACCCCCGGTGTAGGCGCTTTCTGGCCGGATGTGAAGTCGTAGAAAAATTGACCCACTGAGAACCGCAGGCAGTTCCCGAGGAGCTTGTCCCCTGTCTGTAAAGCCTACCCATGATGGATGGGTCAAAATGGCGCTGCTCGGGCTTGAGTCCGGGATTTGGCGCTTTCCCGAGGGGTGGGTGGCTGGTTGCATTGCCGGCATGTCGAAGACGGCATTTCTGTTCGCGGGCCAGGGCGCCCAGTCGGTGGGGATGGGCAAGGATCTGGCCGAGGCGTTTCCCGCGGCCCGAGCCCTCTTCGACGAGGCCAATCGGGTCCTCGGCTACGACCTGGCTTCCATCTGTTTTCAGGGGCCCGAGTCGGTCCTGACCCAGACCGAGAACGCCCAGCCCGGGATCTACCTGGTAAGTTGGGTGGCCCTACGGTTGCTCCAGGAGCGATTGCCTTCGCTGCAGGCAGATGCGACCGCGGGACTGTCCCTGGGCGAGTTCACCGCGCTGGCCGCGGCCGGGGCCATGAGCTTCGAGGAGGGGCTCCAGATCACCCGGCTTCGGGGGCGGTTCATGCAGGAAGCCTGCGATGCCACCCGGGGCGGGATGGCGGCGGTCATCGGTCTCGATGAAGGGCCCTGCCGCGAAGTCTGCGAGGCGACCGGCGTGACCCTGGCCAACCTCAATTGCCCCGGTCAGATCGTGATCTCGGGCCCGGCCGATCGGATTCCGGCGGCGGTCGATGCGGCCAAGGCTCGTGGCGCCAAGAAGGCGATTCCCCTGCCGGTGGCGGGCGCCTACCACTCCCCGTTGATGGCGTCGGCCCAGCCCCGACTGGCCGAAGCCCTGTCGCGAGTACGGTTCCAGGCGCCGCGGGTCCCGGTCATCTCCAACGTGACCGCGCTGCCCCACGGTTCGCCCGAGACGATACCGCCGGTGTTGATCGACCAGGTCACATCTTCGGTGCGATGGGAGGCCAGCATGAGGCACCTGCTGGCCCAGGGCTTCACCCGTTTCATCGAACTGGGACCGGGCACGGCCCTCAACGGGTTCCTGCGCCGCATCGACAAGTCCGCGCAGGCGTTCAACGTCTGCGACGGGGCCAGCCTCGAGGCAACCGTCCAGGCCCTCGCCGGTACGCCCTGAATCACGGGCCCTGCCGCCCGGTTGCCCGGGGGCCGATTGAGGGCCAGCCTGTGCCATGACCGATCCGGATTCTACGACCGCCGGGCAGGCGTCCCCCGACCCGGGGCGGCCTCCCGAGCACCAGTTGCCCCCGGACTTTGTGTTCCTGCTGTGCGCGGCCCTGGCCGGTGGCCTTCCAGCCGGAATCTTCACCACGCTGATCTCCGAGCCCGGGCGCTCCGGTTCCCCGATCTACGGCCTGCTGCTGCCCTGGGGTATCCTTCCCTTCTTCCTCGTGCTGGTCGCCGGATGGCGGGGCCGTCAATCCCCGCACCTGCGACGACTTGCGTGGTTCACCTCGGTCGCCGCGGCGTTGGGATTGTTGGCTCATGGCTACGCCTTCCTGTTCCTGCCGGGGTTCCACGATGCGCGGAAATGGTTCCTCGTGGTGCCCCTGTGGCAATGGATCCTGATCGCCCGGCCATCGATCCGTTGTGCGTTTTCGCCGGAACCTCGGGCCTGAACTCTGGGACGTGCCCGCTGCGGCTTATTGTTTGCCGAAGAGGTTGGGTGCGGCGGCCAGCGCGACCTCCCGGCTGCGTTGGAGGATCTCGGCGCCTCCGCTGCAATCGAGGGCCCATTGCGCGATGTCCCGGGCCTCCGACAGGCGCAGGCGTCGCAGCAGGAATTTCACGGCCGGGATCAGGGCGGGGGTCACGCTCAACTCCTGCACCCCCAGCCCGATCAGCAATGGCACGAGTCCCGGTTCGCCGGCCATCTCACCACAGACGCCGACAGGCCTGCCGTGTCGCTGGGCCGCCTCGACGGTCATCCGGATGAGCCGCAACACGGCGGGATGGGTGGGCTGGTAGAGGTGTGCGACACGCTCGTTGAGCCGGTCCACCGCCAGCGTGTAGCCCGTGAGGTCGTTGGTGCCGATGCTGAAGAAGTCGCACTCGCGGGCGAGTTCCTCGGCGATCAAGGCCGCCGACGGGATCTCGATCATCACCCCCAGTGGCACCGAATCGCAAAAGGGCACGCCCTCGGACCTTAGTGCTTCTTTGCACGACTCAAGCATCGCCCGGGCGGCCCGTAGTTCCTCAAGGGTCGAGACCATCGGCAGCAGGATCCGCACGCGCCCGTGGCATCCGGCTCGGAGGATCGCCCGGAGCTGGCCCCTGAAGATTTCCGGTTGGTCGAGGCTGATGCGGATGGCCCGCCATCCGAGGAACGGGTTGGGCTCCCCCTCGCGCCGGAGGTCGCCGGGCATCTTGTCGCCCCCGAGGTCGAGGGTGCGTATGATGGCCTCCTGGCCGGGGCGGGTCTGCGACGCGACCGTGCGATAGGCCTCGAACTGCTCCTCCTCGCCCGGACGGGTCTCGCGGTTCAGGAAGAGGAACTCGGTCCGGAAGAGCCCGATGCCGTGGGCGCCGCTGGCTTCCACCGAGGCCATGTCCTCGGGGCCCTCGATGTTGGCGGCGAGGGTGATGTGGTGGCCATCGAGGGTGACCGCCGGCTGTTCGCGCAGGAGCGCCAGCTTCTCCTCGAACAGGGCTCGCCGCTGCTTCAGTTGACCGTACTCGAAGAGAGTCTGGTCGGTCGGATTGATCGTGAGCAGGCCGCCGTGCCCGTCGAGCAGGGCGTATTCGCCGTCGCGGACGGAATCGAGTAGCGGGCCCAGGCCCACCACCGCGGGAATGCCCATCTTCCGCGCCATGATGGCCGTGTGGCTCGTCTTGCCGCCCGCCTCGGTCGCGAACCCGAGGACATGCCGGCGGTCGAGCAGAGCCGTGACGCTCGGGGGCAGGTCGTGGGCGACCAGGATGCAGGGTTCAGAGAGGTTGCTCAGTTCGTGCTCATGGACCGCGCCCGACAGGTGGTCGAGGACCCGGCCGGACAAATCGCGCAGGTCGGCAGCCCGTTCCCGGAGGTAGGCATCATCGACCGCCGCCAGCACCGAGACGTATTTCTCGAACACGTCGTGGAACGCGGCCTCGGCCCCGAGGCGTTCGGTCCGGATCTTGCGCAGCACCTCGTTGAGTAGGGTCGAATCCTCGAGCACCAGGAGGTGTGCCTCGAAGAGCCCCGCCTCGGCGGCTCCCATGGCCGCGGAGACCTGGTCCCGGACCCTCTGGATGTCCTGTCGGGTCCCCAGCAGTGCTCGATTGAGCCGATCGACCTCCGCTGCGACCGCCTCTGGCGGCAAGGGATCACGCGAGATCTCCCGACGGGCCTGACCCACCCGCAGGATGCGGGCATGCGCCACGCCATCCGACACCGCGATACCGCGGTGGGTGCGTGCTCCTGAACGTGCGGGTTGCTCGGCCACGTTCGGTACGGTATCGCCCGGAGGGGCGTTGCGTGAACCATTTTGTCAGCAGGGGACCCGGGATTCCCGAGTTTCCCGCAGTGCGGGGATTCGTGCCTTGACCTGCGGCCGAACGGTCGCGACAAGAATCGCATGCACCTCCGATTTTCCCACAGCCAGACCCGCTCCCTCTGTGCCGCCGCTGCCGCCGGCCTTCTGGCGGCCGGATGCGCCAGCCTCGGCTCGGGCACCTCGACGGCCCGGCTCCACACGTTCTCGAAGCAGGAATTGAGCAACGAGTTCTGGGCCGAGGGCGCGTGCTTCGCGGACATCAACCGCGACGGGGTGTCCGATGTGGTCTCGGGCCCCTTCTGGTACGAGGGTCCCACCTTCAAGACCCGTCACGAATACGCCCCGGCCGACCGCGTCTCCAAGAGCAAGCGCAACGGGGCCGACGTGACGTTCCGTGGCTACAAGGGCGCGCTGGGCAACGAGAATGAATACAGCGCCAACTTCTTTGCTCACTCGGCCGACTTCAACGGCGATGGTTGGGCCGACATCCTGATCCTGGGCTTCCCGGGCGAGAATTCCTGGTGGTTCGAGAACCCGGGCAAGGGAGTCACCGCCCATTGGAAGCGCCATGTCGCGCTCGATGTCACCGACAACGAGTCCCCGCGATGGGTGGACATCACTGGCGATGGTCGGCCCGAGATCGTCTGCTCCAGCAAGGGGCGCTACGGGTACGCCTCGCCGGATCCCAAGAACCCCACGGCCCCCTTCACCTGGCACCCGCTGTCGCCGGACAAGAAGTACCACCGCTTCACCCATGGCCTCGGGGTCGGCGACGTCAATGGCGACGGCCGCATGGACCTCATGGAAAAGGACGGTTGGTGGGAGCAACCCGCCTCGCTGGCCGGTGACCCGGAGTGGAAACACCATCCGGTGGCCTTCGGCCTGGGCGGCGCCCAGATGTACGCCTACGACGTCAATGGCGACGGGTTTAATGACGTGATCACCAGCTTGGCGGCCCATGGTTACGGGTTGGCTTGGTATGAACAGTCCAAGGTGGGTTCCGAGATCCGCTTCAAGGAGCACATCATCATGAACAAGGAGGTCTCCGAGAACGCCTTCGGGGTGAAGTTCAGCCAACTTCACGCCATCGACCTGGTGGATATCGACGGCGACGGCCTCAAGGACATCGTCACTGGGAAGCGCTTCTGGGCCCATGGCCCCACGGGCGATGCCGAGGCGGGTGCGGCGCCGGTGCTGTACTGGTTCCAGTTGCGCCGTGGGGCCGACCGTTCCGTCGACTTCGTGCCGCACCTCATCGACGACGCCTCGGGCGTGGGTACCGAGGTGAAGGTGGTGGACCACAATCGCGACCGGTTGCCCGACATCCTGGTGGGCAACAAGAAGGGAGTCTTCGTCTTCACCCATTCGGCTCGCAAGGTCGATCGCGAGACCTGGGACGCCGCACAGCCCAAGAAACGCTGATCTCCCTCCGCCGGGTTCCCAAGGCCCGATCCCGCGTTCGCGGGATCGGGCCTTGTCGTTGGATCCTGGCCTGGGGCACGCCTTGGACACGGACCTCGTCCGGCAAGCGTTCAGGGCTGGACGCGAACCCGGAAGTAGTAGCCCCCTTGTCCGAGCAGAGCCGGGATCGTGTTGGTGAGGGTGCCTCCGCTGCCGATCCGAGGATCGCTGGCGATGGTCCAGAGCCGGAGGTCATCGCTGATCTCGAGCAGGTACTCCCTGCGGGCCTCACTGGGCCAAGAGATTTGGATCGGCGCATTCACGCCTCCGGAGGGCAGGTTGAGCCGCAGGCCTGAGGCCGCATCCTTCGGCGAGGTGCCCGCCTGGAACTCGGAAATATTCGGGAACCCATCCCCGTCGGGATCCGCTCCCGGGTCGGCCTCGGCCCCGGCGAGGATCCTCCCGAAGAAGGTGCTTTCCCAGAGGTCCGAGATCCCGTTGGCGTTGGCATCGGGGAAGGTGTACTGGCCGGCCAACACCAGCACGTTGGTGCCCACGCGGTTGGTGACCGCCGGCGGCGTGAGGTAGTGGTCGATCGGCGACCAGCGCACCACGTACTCGCCCGGGACGGCGTTGGACACGTTGAACCAGCGCCCGGAACCGATGACCGTGCCGAAGTTGGTCGGGCCACGGATGCTGAATGCCGCCTGGGCGAGGTTGTTGGTGATGGAGAACGAGGAGGCCTGGTTCTGGGTCAGCGTGATCTCCAGGTCGTCCACGAACCATCCGGGTCGGTCCGTCGTCTCGAAGCTCAGCAACTGGTAGTTGAAGCGGATCCGCACCACGTGGCCGGTGAAGCGGCTGATGTCCACGTCCACCAACTCCCAGTCGGCCGAGACGTCACCGAACCCGAAGCCCACGAGGTCGCTCCACTGGGCGCCGTTGTTGGTGCTGATGGCTACCTGGCACAGCTCGAAATCGAGGAGGTCGCTGCGCTCGGTGGTGTCATACCAGGTGCGGAACCTCAGCCGGGCGGTGTTGCCGCCCCGCAGATCGATGGCCGGGCTCAGCAGGTCGGCGATGGCCGTGTCCACGGGTTGACCCTCGAGGTTGGTGGCCCAGCAATTCGTGCCGCTGTGCGCCTGGATCCCGTAGCGGTTGGATGGCTTCCCGAACTGCCACGTCGTGTTGAGCAGGTTTTCTCCCGTCTCGTCATCGAAGGCATTGTCGTCGAAGGTGGCCCACCCGGAACGGCCTTTTTCCAGGGAGTCCATCCAGGGCGCATCCAGCGGGCGGAGGGTCCGCAGGCGGAATGATTTCCCAGCCAGCTTGGCCGTGGTGACGTTGCCCGCCTCGTCTTGGCTGACGGGCAGGAAGTAATAGTCGCGATCGGGTTGGAGGCCCGAGATCTGGATCTCGTGCTCGGTCGTGAGGTCCGCCGAGTAGGCCGTTCGGGTGAGCAGCGCGTCGTCGCCGCCACTCTCGCCGAAGCGGACCAGGGTGTCGGTGGGCTTGTCGGTGGTCCATGTGATGACTGCCTCGTTGTAGGCCGGATCGTGGGCCACGTCGCTGATCACAGGGGCCACGGTGTCGATCGGGGCCTCGGCCACGAGGGCGACCCCGGCGGCGTTGTTGTAGGTGACGGTCAGCGTGTCCCCGTTCGCGCACTTGAGGCGCGTCGTGCCCGCGTCGGTGGGGGTGGTTCCGAGGGTCACCCGCCCGCGGAAGACTCCCTTCAAGGGCGTCTCCGCAAGCGGCAACTCGAAGCCTCGGGCATCGGAGGTGCTGGAGATCCGGAGAGTCACCCGGCCCTGCCCGGAGCGGGCCGCATCATTCACCTCGACCAGGACGGCGGAGGGGATCGTGTAGGCCGCCTGGTGGAAGGTGACGGTCGATCCGCCCCGCAGCCCGGGCACCAGGAAATCCAGCGCCCGACCCATCACCGTCACCTTGTTGTCCGGTGCCTCCGCATCGGTGGGGATGGATTCCCACGGGATCGACAGGAAGACCACTCGGCCCTGACTGTCGTTGCCGGTGCGCGGGTAGCGCAGTCCGATGATGCGGCCCTCATCCTGGGTGAGGATCGAGGCGGCGTCGCTGGTCGGCCGCAGGGCATCCGGGAAGGTCGAGAAGTCGAGCAGCGAGCCCAGGTCGGGGAATTCCTGGTAATCGAGCCCGAGGGCCAGGCCGTTGCCGATGGGGTCGCCGCGGATCCCCTGGGCCACCGTGGCTCCGACATCCTCGGTGAATTCGGCCACATGGAGCACGTTGGTGCGGAACGACTGCTCGGCCGGCGACAGGCGGCTGAGGACCTCGGACGAGGCTGCGAAGAGGGCACCACCACCGGCCACATAGGCCGACAGCCCCGAGGCCAGGCCGGCGGGCAGCGTGGCGAGGTCTTCCGGGCGCCAGATCACCACCCGGTATCCCGAGAGCAGGGCCGCGGAGGGCACGGTGTTGGTCTCTGCGAAGTTCCAGACCTCGTAGTCGATGCCGAGGGTGTCGAGGGGCTGGGTCCAGTGCTCGATGCCGGGGAAGGGGAGGTTCAACTGCTCGAAGGTCGATTCCGGCGAATACAGCAGGAGCGCCTTCGCGGGCCGGGTCGCGGTGAAGAAGTAGAACCGACCGGCATTGTCGTTGGTCCGCACGTTGCCGGCCCCGTCGGTGGCGATCATGAAATAGCGGTAGACCTGGTCGGGAACCAGCTCCGGCAGGACGAGCTCGGGCGAGGTGCGCAGGAAGGCGTTGGTCACGGTGAATACGGGTCCGTTGATCGGGTTCACCACGGCCACCGATCTCACCGGCTCGCTGGCGTCGAATCGCAGGCTGGTGCGGCCGAAGCGCTGGACGGCCCGCACCGAATCGAGGACCGGGGGATCGAGGTCGATCACCGAGGTCCGGGTGCGCACGCCCGCCGGGGAGGCGTCGGCATAGGAGACGGTCACGGCGTTGCCGTTGGCCACCGTCAGAGCCCCCGCCTTGGGTGAGGTGACCAACGACACGGCGCCGGTGAAAGTGCCGCCGATGCCGCTGCGCTGGAGGGTCAGGGTCAACGGGGTGGTTTGCGATTCGGAGGAAACCGTCACCGTGGCCGTGACCTGGTTCCGCAGATCGGTGTCCACGAGCCGGAGCTGGGCGACCGTCGGGGCCGGGTAGGTCTCCCGGTCCCACGACACCACGCCCTCGCCGGGGAAGGGGATCTGGCCGGAGACCACGAGGGCGAAATCCTGCTCGGGCGGCAGGTTGGTTCGCCCGTGGACGTCCTGCACCACCCGCTGCGCCCGCACCCGAAGGATCCATTCGCCGGCGGCCGGGTTGCTGACCAGCACGCCTTCCACATTGTTGATCCGATCGCCCTCCGCGGTATCGGCCACGGATTCGCCGTCGAGAAAGGCATTGCCGCGGAAGACTCGACCGTCGGGGGAGACCACCTCCAGGTCCAGGTCGTTGACCAGGGCCGGGATGGCCGCGGGCAGCCCCGGCACGTCGGTGTAGGTGAGGGTCACCTTCAGCGCGTCGTCGGATCCCACGATGATCCGCTTTTCGGAGATCGCGCCCGTCTTCAGGCCGCTTCCCTGATCGGTGAAATTGAAGCGCCGCTCCCCGGCGACGAGGGCCGCGACGTCGCTGCGCCCCCAACCCTCGTCGCCGTTGGGCACCGGGGGGGTGCCCCCGACCACCAACATCGTGCCCGCCTCCTCGTCGTCGGTGTCGACCGGCACCTCGGCCGAGGTCATGTCGACGGCCGAATTGATCAACGCGGCCTTCACCAGCGCCGGCGATGGGGTCAAGCCGCCCTGGGTCTCGCGGTACCATTGCACGAAGACCGCGCAGGCCCCGCTCACATGGGGACCCGCCTGGGAGGTGCCACCCTGGAAGAGATAGTTCTCGTCGATGCCCAACCAGGCGTTGGCATCGCTGGCCATCTGGCTCTTGAGCGAGGCGATCCAGGTGCCCGGGGCGGTGATGTCGGGCTTGATGCGGCCGTCCTCGGCCGGGCCGCGGCTCGAGAAGTCGGCCATCGTTTCGGCACCCTCGGCGTAGAGGGCCAGGTCGAAGCGGTCGTTCTGGCAGGCGCCCGTGGCGATGACATTCTTGGCCACAGCGGGGGAACCGATGGTCTGCTCGCCGGGGCCGGAATTCCCGGCGCTGAACTCGAGGATGTAGGGTTGCTCGCCGGGGGTCCGGGCGTCGGCGTCGCGCACGAGGGCGTCGAATTCGGCGGCGCTGAGGTCGTAGCGCCCCTGGGTAT
Source organism: uncultured Verrucomicrobiota bacterium (assembly GCA_903858835.1). Lineage (GTDB taxonomy): Bacteria > Verrucomicrobiota > Verrucomicrobiia > Limisphaerales > UBA9464 > SXXZ01. Next base: position 4,719 of record CAIOKD010000241.1, on the reverse strand, counting down.
CGTCGCCCCACGAGTTGGAGCCCACGTAGGCCCCGCTGCGGACGGCGTCGCGGGTCAGGCTCTCATAACTGGGCGGGGCGTAGTAGTCGCCGGCCCCGTCGAAGATCCTCTGGGCCACCAGGTGTGCACCCGGTGCGACGCCCAGGCCCCAGAGGTAGCCATTGTCGTCCTTGGTGCCGATGGCTCCGCTGCCGGCCACGATCCCGGCGCAGTGGGTGCCGTGGCTGTGCTCGTCGGAAGCGTCCTCCAGCCCCCCGTAGGCGAAGAAGGCGTCGACCCGGCCCTGCAGGTCCCGGTGCATGGTCTCGGCGTCGCCGGTGTCGAGGCCCGAGTCGGCGACAGACACGGTCACCCCGCGTCCGTCGAATCCCAATTGCTGCACCTCGGCGGGTTTTCCGGGAAACCCGTCATCGCCCATCAGGATCTCGGTGGCGATCTCGTCCACGAGCTTCATGCGGCCGGCCGGTTCGATCCAGAGCACGGCGGGGGAACGGGCCAAGTCGAGGATGCGCCGAGGGCTGGTCAGGCCGCCCATGAAGATGCCGAATCGGGTCTCGGTGCGATGGACGGGCCCGGTGAACTGTCGGAGTGCCGACAGCAGCACCGCGGGAGGAGTGTGTGGCCGCAGCATCATCCGGATGGACCGTGGGGTTCCGGGCTCTGCGGCCAGCGTGCTGGCCAGCCGACGGTCGAGGCGCCATTCGGGCTGGTATTCGCCCAACCATCGCACGAAGGGCAACGCCCGGATCTCCGCCGCCGAGGCGGCCTCCAGGTGGCAGACGTAGGCGTGGTCCGGAATCGGATGCAGGAGATCGAGACGCCGGGATTGAAGGGTTTCCCGTTGTTCCGGGGAGAGTGGACCCTCCAACTGGAGCAGGAAGAGTCCCGACACTGGCGGCTTGCCCGCGGCCACGGCGGCCACCCGAGACTTGGCGTCGGGAGCGGGGGGCGTCGTGACAGTGGCGTTGCGGAGGCGGATGAACCGAGCGTCTTGCGCGGTGGCGTGGAGGAGGCAACCCAAGGCCACGACAAAGCCCGCAATCCATCCGCGGAGGTGCATGCATCCCAAGCTAGACGTCCGCGGGAACGTCCACAAGGCGGGGGGCTACGGGGCGATTTTTTGGCGATCCGAACAGGATCAGGGCCGCTAACCGGTAGGCCGGAACGGGGCACGGAACGCCTGCTCGAAGTCGTAGCCATGCCGGAAATCTTCCCGGGAATCGGTGTCTGTCTTGGAGAGGATGCCGTGCTCCACCATGTTGAAGACGATCTCCCCGAAATCTTCCGATCGATGGATGCCCCATTCGGAGAGGACCGTCAGCGCCATCGGGCCGTACTCCTTCAGCGCGTACTCGCGGAGGCCCTCAAGCAATTCCTGCCCGGTGATATGGCGGGCCCGGGTACCGACCTCGCGCTTCAGGGCGCGCTGGGTGTATTCGAGCGCATCGCGCAGGAACAGGTAGGCGTCCCGGTGATACCGGGCATCGGCGGCCACCAGGTCGGCGATGGGGTCTTTGGGTCGGGGGAGTTCCATTCGGGCGATGGCTCAGTGGGTCGACGCTGCCGGGGTCGCTGCCGGGGACGGGCCCTGCGCGGCGGCTCCCGGATGGCTGGCGATCCAGATCCGGCCGCCGATGCCCAGCAGCAGCACCGCCGTCAGGATCCATAGGGTGCGGATCTCGTCCGGGGTCAGGTGCTTCGCTGGCGATTTCATGGGCGTGGCAGGGGTGATCGTGGCGTGGTATCTCGCGTTCCGGCGCTAGGCCACCACCAGGTTGACCATCTTGCGTGGCACCACGATGACCTTCTTGACGGTCTTTCCAGCCAGGAAGGGTTGGGCCTTCTCGGCCTTCAAGGCCGCGGCCTCGATCTCGGCGGCGCTGGCGCCGACCGGCATCCGGATCACGTCGCGCAGCTTGCCGTTGACCTGCACCGGCAACTCCATGTCGGTCTCGACCAGCAGGGACGGATCGAAGGCGGGCCAGGGGGCGTAGGTCAACGAAGGCGCCGCGGATCCGAGGTGCTGGTGCAGGCGATGCCACAGTTCTTCGGACAGGTGCGGGGCGAACGGGGCCAACAGTTGCAGGAAGGGCCTCAGCACGGAAGCCGGCCGGTTTTCCCAAGCCATGGCCCCGTTGATGAACACCATCATGGCCGAGATGGCCGTGTTGAACTGCAGGTGTTCCAGGTCCTGGCTCACCTTGCGGATGCACTCGTGCAGCAGCTTGAGTTGGGCGGGCGTCGGGGCGTCGTCGCGGATCAGTGGCGAGAGCCGGATCAGTTCGAGCAACCGGGCCGCCTCGGCGGACGAATCGGTGCCGCTGGCGACGGTGGAGGCCTGCTCGTATTCGGTCTCGGCCTTCTCGTCCACGAAGAGTCGCCAGACGCGCCCCAGGAACCGGTATACGCCCTCGACCCCCTGCGTGTTCCACGGCTTGGTGTCCTGCAATGGACCCATGAACATCTCGTACAGGCGAAAGGCATCGGCGCCGTACTCCGCCAAGACGTCGTCGGGATTCACCACGTTGCCGCGGGACTTGGACATCTTCTGACCATCCTCGCCGAGGATGAGGCCTTGGTTGACCAGCTTGAAGAAGGGTTCAGCGGTCGAGACCAGTCCCAGGTCGAACAGGATCTTGTGCCAGAACCGCGCGTACAGCAGGTGCAGCACGGCGTGCTCGGTGCCTCCGACGTACAGATCCACGCCCGGGGTCTTGCCGCCGGACTTCATCCAGTATCCCTCGGCCTCCCGGCTGACGAACCCCTGCGGGTTCTTGGCATCGAGGTAGCGCAGGTAGTACCAGCACGAACCCGCCCACTGGGGCATGGTGTTGGTCTCGCGAACGGCTCCGTCCGGGAGGTTCAGCCACTCCTGGGCGCGGGCCAAGGGCGGCTGCCCGTCGGACGTCGGTTTGTAGTCCTCAAGCGTCGGCGGGAGCAGGGGCAGGGAGGACTCGGGCAGCGACTCGTGGTAGAGGTTCCCCTCGGCGTCCTTGCGCCAAACGATCGGGAACGGTTCCCCCCAATAGCGCTGGCGGCTGAAGAGCCAGTCCCGCAGCTTGAAGTTGACCGTCTTCTGACCGAGCCCCTTCGACTCCAGCCAGGCGGTGATCCGGCGCTTGGCCTCGGCGGTGGGCAGTCCGTCGAGCGAGATCTCAGCGTTGCTCGAGTGGACGGCGGTGCCTTCGTCGCAGAATCCCTGCCAGTCGGTCTTGGCATCCGGGGGTTGCACGACCTGGACCACCGGCAGCGTGAACTTCTGGGCGAACTCGAAATCGCGCTCGTCATGGGCCGGAACGGCCATGATCGCCCCGGTGCCGTAGCTCGCGAGCACGTAGTCGGCGATCCAGATGGGGATCCGTCCGCCGGTGACCGGGTTGATGGCGAAGGCGCCGGTCCAAACGCCGGTCTTCTCCTTGGCCAGTTCGGTGCGTTCCAGGTCGGACTTGGTGGCAGCGAATTCCTGGTACTGCTTCACGGCCGCGGCCTGTGCGGGCGTCGTGATGCCCGCCACGAGCCGGTGCTCGGGCGACAACACCATGTAGGTCGCCCCGAACAGGGTGTCGGGCCGGGTCGTGAACACGCGGATCTTCTCGGATCGGCCCTCGATCTGGAAATCCACCTCGGCGCCCTCGCTCCGACCGATCCAGTTGCGCTGCATCTCCTTCAGCGAGTCGGACCACTCGATGGTGTCGAGGTCGGCCAGCAGTTTTTCTGCGTAGGCCGTGATGCGGAGCATCCACTGGCGCATCGGCTTGCGGATCACCGGGAAGCCGCCGACCTCGCTCTTGCCATCGATGACCTCCTCGTTGGCCAGGACCGTCCCGAGTTCGGGGCACCAGTTGACAGGGGCCTCGCTCACATAGGCCAGGCGCTTGGAATCGCGGTGGGCGCGACGCTGGGCCTCGGTCTGGCAGTCGGCCGGATAGGTCAGAGTGTCGATGGACTCGGCCTTCTGGGTGAGCGGGTTGAACCACGAGTTGTAGATCTTCAGGAAGATCCACTGGGTCCAACGGAAGTATTCCGGATCGGTCGTGGCGACCTCGCGGGACCAGTCGTAGCTGAAGCCCAGCGACTGGATCTGCCGCGTGAAGTTGGAGATGTTGGTCTCGGTCGTGATCCGCGGGTGCTGGCCCGTCTTCACCGCGTATTGCTCCGCCGGAAGACCGAACGAGTCCCACCCCATCGGGTGCAGCACGTTGAACCCCTGGGCTCTGCGGTAGCGGGCGAGAATGTCGGTCGCGGTGTATCCCTCCGGATGTCCGACATGCAGTCCCGCCCCGGACGGGTAGGGGAACATGTCGAGGATGTAGAACTTCGCCGGCAGGTCTGTTGCCGCCGCGGTCCGTCCGGACAGCCCGTGGCGTAGCCCGAACGGATGCGTCTCCGGGATGCGTTCACCCGGGTTCCAGGCCCGGAAGGTCTGCTCCGCCGCCCAGTGCCGCTGCCACCGGGGCTCGATCAAATGAAACGGGTATTGCCGCCTCGACATAAAGGGCGCGAATGATGGCGAGATCCCTCCTGTCTAAGCAATCCTCCAGCCCAAGGGGTCGGTCCCTCATATTTACACTCCGCGGACCCGGGCCGTTGCTCGCAGGGAACCTCGGGGGAGGTGTTGCTTTCGCGCTTTGCGCGAGGGGAGGGGTTGATCGGTTCCAGAGCGAGCGTTGGCCCGGGTCCGCTCCGTACGGCGGTGGGCTCCGCGGACCCGGGCCGTTG